>JAJYLI010000191.1 GCA_021787855.1 bacterium
GTAGTCGGCCAGGTGCCGCCGGAAGGCCGTGAAGCCCCGGGCCATGGGATCGCTCTTCTGCTCCTCGATGGTGGCCAGGTTCTCCTGCACCAGGGTGCGGAACTCGGTCGAGTCGAACGCGGGCTCGCGCACCACCTCGCCCACCAGATCCAGCACCGCGGGCAGGCTGGGCCGCGTGGTCTCGATCATCACCTGGGTCGCGGTCGGGCTGCCGAA
Organism: bacterium; assembly: GCA_021787855.1. GTDB lineage: Bacteria > Gemmatimonadota > Gemmatimonadetes > Gemmatimonadales > JACORV01 > Fen-1245. The sequence continues at coordinate 217 of JAJYLI010000191.1, forward strand.
CACCATCACCCGGGCCTGCAGCTTGTCGAGCGAGTCCTTGATCTGCTGGCGGCTGAGCTGCCGCGAGCCGCGGAGCAGCATGTCGGCGGCGAGATCGGCCACCGTCGCCTGGCCGCGGACCGACGTCTCGCTGCCGTAGCGCAGCCGCAGCATCACGTTCACCGTCCGGCCGCGGGTCTGCTTGGGCAGCAGCGCCAGCGCGAGTCCGTTGGGCAGGGTGGTGCGGGTGGTGCGGCGCTCGATGTTCTCCGGCGAGGGATCGAACGCCTCCCCGGCCGCGCGCGCCGTGTCCCCGTGATAGTCGCGCACCATGGCCGCGACGTCCGGCACCGGCGGGATCTCGGCCCGCTGCGGGCTCGCCGTGGGGATGAACAGCCCCAGCGTGCGGTTGGAGGGCAGCAGGTAGCGGGCCGCCACGCGCTGCACCTCGGCCGGCGTCACCGCCTTCAGCCGGTCGCGGTACAGGAACAGCAGCCGCCAGTCGCCCATCGCGGCCCACTCCGACAGCTCCAGGCCCACGCGGGTCGAGTTGTTGAGGTTGAGCTCCATGTTCCGGAGCAGCGCCGCCTTGCCGCGCTCGACCTCCGCCGCCGTGGGCGGCGCGACCAGCACGGAGTCCACCGTCCGCTCCAGCGCCACCCGCGCGCTGTCCAGCGGATCGGCCTGCCGCACCCGCGCGTACAGGAACAGCACGCCCGGCTCGCGGAGCTGGAAGGCCATGGCGCCCACGTCGGCGGCCTTCTTGGTCTCGACCAGCGCCCTGTACAGCCGGCCCGAGGGCGCGCTGCCCAGCACGTCGCTCAGCACGTCCACCGCCGCGAAGTCGCTGTCGGAGCCCGCGGGCACGTGATAGACGGCGGCCACGACCTGCACGTCGCCCACCCGGCGCAGGGTCACGCTCCGCTCCCCGTCCTGCGTCGGCTCGGCCGTGTAGGTCGGGTAGATCTTGAGGACGCCGCCGCGGTCGGGCCGCGGGATCCGGCCGAAGTCCCGCTCCACCAGGCCGAGCGTGCGCCGCGGGTCGAACTTGCCCGCCACCACCAGCACCGCGTTGTCGGGCTGGTAGTAACGGTGGTAGAACGACTGCAGCCGCTCGATCGGCACGTTCTCGATGTCCGAGCGCGCGCCGATGGTGGACTTGCCGTAGTTCTGCCACAGGAACGCCGTGGCCAGCGTGCGGTCCATCAGCACGCCGAACGGGTCGTTCTCGCCCATCTCGTACTCGTTGCGCACCACCGTCATCTCGGACTCGAGATCCCGCTTGGCGATGAAGCTGTGGACCATGCGGTCCGCCTCGAGGTCCAGCGCCCACACCAGGTTGGAGTCGGTGGCGGCGAAGGTCTCGAAGTAGTTGGTGCGGTCGAACCAGGTGCTGCCGTTGGGCATCGCGCCGTGCGCGGTCAGCTCCTGCGGGATGTCGCGGTGGCGCGGCGTGCCCTTGAACTCCAGGTGCTCCAGCAGGTGCGCCATGCCCGTCTCGCCGTAGCCCTCGTTCCGGGAGCCCACCAGATAGGTGACGTTGACCGTGATGGTGGGCTTGGACGAGTCGGGGAACAGCAGCACCCGGAGCCCGTTGGCCAGGTCGTACTCGGTGATGCCCTCCACCGTCGGGCCGCGCGCGGCGGCCGCGGCCGCCGCCGCGCGGGCGGGCCGCCGGCTCGCGCGCGTCGGCTGCTGCGCGGCGAGGGGTGTGGCGATGGCGAGCAGGAACGCGAGGCTGAGGCGCACACGAACCTCCGGACGCGAGAGGAATTCGCCGGCCCTTGGGGCGGGCGCCGAAGGGGCAACAATGTAGAGCGGGCGTCAGCCGAGCGTCACTCGGGACGCGGGACAATGGCGAGCCGCCGTGTCAGCTTTTCTTGGGATCGCGCCCGGCGGAGCGGCGCCGGAGCACGGCGAGGGCCATCTACCGCCGCCAGGTCCAGGCGGGGTCGGCGTAGCGCGGCACCAGCGCTTCGGCCGCGCGGCGCAGCTCGGCCGGAAGTTCGCCCGGCACCGCCGGCGCGCCCCAGCGCGCCGCCGCGGTCCGGTGGATGGCGGCGCTCACGGCGCCCCAGGTCGCCGCGCCGGCCGGCAGCAGCTCCGCGAGCCCCGTGGCCCTGGGCTCGCCGCCTTCGCCCACCGTCACCGCGGCCACGACCTCCTGCTCGGCCCGGAGCAGCACGGAGCCGTGCTGGAGGAAGGCGCGGGTGCCGCGCACCTGCGCGCTGCCCACGACCTTGCCGCCGCCGCCGCCGCCCCCGCCGCCGTTGCGCGCGGCCATCACCTCGCCGCCGGCGGCGCTGGCGAAGCAGGCGCCGGCCCCCACCCCCGTGGCCGGGCGGTCGGCGGCGAGCCGCACGTCGGCGCCCAGCTCGCGCAGCGCCGCGGCGAGCATGGCGTGGATCTCATGGTAGCTGTCGCGCAGGGAGCCGAAGGTCGCCACCGGGGCGGCCACGGCGTAGGTGACCTCGCGATGATGCCAGACCGCCCGGCCCCCGGTGGGCCGCCGCACCACCGCCAGGCCGCGCGCGGCGATGGCGGCGCGGTCGTAACGCCTCAGGGCGGGCTCGTTGCGGCCGAAGGAGAGGGTGGGCGGGTCCCAGGCGTACAGGCGCAGCGCGGCGAGGCCGTCACGCTCCGCCGCCTCCAGCAAGGCGGCGTCGAGGGACATGTTCCAGGCCCCCGACGCCGGCTCCTGTCGCAGGACCAGCCACTGGACCACCCTGCCCCCGCTCACCCCTTGCCCGTCCCGCTCACCCCTCGCTGCTCACCTCTTCCGGCTTATCAGCGTCCTGCTCTGCTCCTTCATGAACTGCGGCAGGTAGTACATCCCTCCCGCCGACTTCCCGCTCGAGCCCGAGCCCTTCCAGCCGCCGAAGGGCTGGAGCCCCGGCCACGCGCCCGTCGTCGCCCCCTGCGGGCGGTTGGCGTAGCAGGTCCCCGCCTCGATGTGCTCGAAGAACCACGCCGCTTCCTTCGTGCCGCCGTAGAAGCCCGCCGTGAGCCCGTAGCTCACGTCGTTGGCCCGCCGCATCGCGTCGTCCAGCGAGTCCACGGCCGCGATCATCACGATCGGCAGGAACATCTCCTCGCCCCACAGCCGGTGGCTTTCGGGCACGTTGTCCACCAGGGTCGGCGCGCAGTAGTAGCCCTTCGCCAGCTCGCCCTGCGTCAACCGCCGGCCGCCGAACAGGATCGTGCCCGCCTGCCGCAGCTCCGCGCAGTAGTTCTCGTAGCTCTTGGCGCCCGCCGCGTTGGCCACGGGTCCCATCCAGTTGGCCCGGGCCGTGGGGTCGCCGATGTTGGTGCGCTCCAGCAGCGCCAGCATCCGCTCGACGAACTGGTCCTTCACCGGCCGCTCGACGAAGATGCGCGAGGTGGCCGAGCACTTCTGGCCCTGCAGGCCGAAAGCGGAGCGGTAGCAGCCCAGCGCCGCCTCGTCGAGGTCCGCGTGCCGGGAGACGATGGTCGCGTTCTTGCCCCCCATCTCGGTGATGCAGGGTCGCGGCCACTTCCCGGAGGCGAAGGTCTTGTAGATGTGCATCCCGACGTCGAACGAGCCGGTGAAGGTGATGCCGTCCACGCCCGGGTTGGTGATCAGCTCCTCCCCCATCGTGCTGCCCGGCCCGGTGACGAAGTTGTACACGCCCCGGGGGAGCCCGGCGTCGAGGAAGCAGCGCGCCAGGAAGTACCCCACCCACGGCGTGTCGGTGGCCGGCTTGAAGACCAGCGTGTTGCCGGCCAGCAGCGCCGCGCCGCTCGGCCCGCCCGAGAGCGCCACCGGGAAGTTCCACGGCGAGATCACCACCCACACGCCCACCGGCCGCAGCAGGTCGGTGTTGGACGACGCGTAGCCCTTGAGCGGGTCCCGGCCCATCGCCGTCACGAAGCCGTGATGCCGCTCCATCTCGTCGCAGTAGTAGCTGATGAGGTCCGCCGTCTCCTGCACGTCGGCCAGCGCCTCCATCCGGTTCTTGCCGACCTCGAGCGAGTCCAGCGCCGCGAACTCGAACGCCCGCCGGCCGATCAGCGCGGCGGCGGCCCGGAGGTGCTTCACCCGCCGCTGCCAGGGCAGGGCGCTCCACGCCGGGAAGGCGGCGCGCGCGGCGGCGATGGCCGCCCGGGCGTCTTCCACCCCACCCTTCTGGAACCGGCCCAGCACCCAGTCGGTGTTGATCGGGCTCCGGTCCTCGAACGTCGCGGCCGCCTTCCGCTCTTCGCCGCCGATCAGCAGCGGATACTCGCGCCCCAGGTCGGATTTCACC
>JAJYLI010000028.1 GCA_021787855.1 bacterium
GCGGGACCCGCGACGGCCGGCGGCGCGGGCGCGGGGCGCGCGGGGGCGGCGGGTGCGGCGGGCGCGGCGTCGGCGTAGAAGCGGAACTCCTCCTCCGCGATCCGGATCACGTCGCCCCGCGCCAGGATCCGCTGGTTCTGCACCCGCTCCCCGTTGACCATCGTGCCGTTGGTGCTGGTGTCAATCAGCAGGTAGCCGCGCGGCGAGGCGACGATCTCCGCGTGGCGCCGCGACACCTGCCCGCCCGGCACGACCACGTCCGCGCCCGCCTCGCGCCCGAACCGGAGCGCGCCGCCCACCTGGTACTCGCGCCCGTCGGTCAGGGAAACGATCCGCCCCCCCGTGGTCCCGACCGGCCGCGCGCCGCCCGCCGCGGCGGGGGCCTGGGGGTGGGCGGGGGCCAGGTTCTGCAGCTTCACCGCCGAGATGTACTGGGTGCTGCCGCTCTTGCGTTCGTCCGCGAACAGCAGCTCGAGGCCGGCCAGCGAGATCTTGTCCCCGTGCAGGAGGGGCTGCGGCAGGGTCCCGAGCGGGACGCCGTTGACCTCCACCACGGCTCCCTCGTCCGCCACCCGGATCGCGACCGATTCGTCGGCCCCGGTGACCAGCACGGCGTGGCGCAACGCGATCCCCGGGCGCTCCAGCCGGAGGTGGCAGCCGGCCCCCGACCCCAGCACCATCTCGCCGGCCGGGACGGGGAAGCGCTGTCCTCCATACTCGATGAACGCCATCGCGCGTGCGCCTCGAAAGGGACGATTCGCCACAACGTAGCCGCCGCCGCCGGACGGGGCAAGCATCGCACCGGAGCGGATACACTGGCCGCGGTCTTCGCGCCGCCCCCGCGATCCCGGCCCGGCGCCAGGGCCGCCGCGCTACGCCGGCGTGTCGGCGAGCCCCGCCCCCAGCTGGAGCTGGTAGAGCCGCTCGTACAACCCGCCGGCCGCCAGCAACTCCCGGTGCGTCCCCCGTTCCCGGATCACCCCGTGATGCAGCACCAGGATGCGGTCGGCATGCTGCACGGTCGAGAGCCGGTGCGCGATGACGATGCTGGTCCGGCCGCGCATCAGCTCCGCGATGGCCGCCTGGATCCGTTCCTCCGCCTCCGCGTCCACCGAGCTGGTGGCCTCGTCCAGCACCAGGATGGCCGGATCCACCGCCAGCGCCCGCGCGAACGCCAGCAGCTGCCGCTCCCCCACCGACACGTTCTGGCCCCGCTCGCCCAGGCGGTGGCCGTAGCGCTCCGGCAGCCGCTCGATGAAGCGGTCCGCGCCCACCCGCCGGGCCGCCTCCTCGACCGCCGCCGCGGGCAGGGCGCCGCCCAGCCGGATGTTGGTCGTCAGGTCTCCGGTGAACAGGAACACGTCCTGCTGCACCAGGCCGATCAACCCGCGCAGCTCCTGCTGCGGGACGTCGCGCACGTCCACGCCGTCCACCGTGATCCGCCCGCGCTCGACGTCGTAGAAGCGCAGCAGCAGGCTGCTGATGGTGGTCTTCCCCGCCCCCGTGTGCCCCACGATGGCCACCGTCTCGCCGGGCTCGGCGGTGAACGACACGTCCCGCAGCACCCAGGCGTCGTCCCGCGGCTCGCCCCCGTCCGCGCCCGGCCGCGGCCGCCCCGGATCCGCCGGCGTGGCGCCGGCCGCTCGATCCGTCCGCGGCGCGGGGGCCACCGCCGGCGGGTAGCGGAACCACACGCCCTCGAACGCCACGGCGCCCCGCGCCGGCCGCGGGATCCGCGCCGGCCGCGGCGCGTCGCGCACCGTCTCCGGGGCGTCCAGGAGCCGGAACACCCGCTCCGACGACGCCATGGCCGACTGCACCGTGTTGTACTTCTCCGACAGGTCCTGCAGCGGCCGGAAGAACCGCCGGGCCAGCTGCAGGAAGGCGGCCAGCACGCCGATGGTCAGCGTGTGGCCCAGCACCCGGTCGCCCCCGTACAGCAGGATGCTCGCCAGCGCCACCGAGGTCAGCACCTCGATCACGGGATAGAACACCGCGTACGCCACGATGGACGCCAGGTTGGCGTCGAGGTACGCCCGGTTGACCGCCTCGAACCGCGTGGCGGTCGCCGCCTCGCGGCCGAACAGCTGCACCACGCGCATGCCGGAGACGTGCTCCTGGAGGAACGCGTTGATGCGCGCCAGCTTGACCCGGATGTCGCGATACGCGCGCCGCACCGTGGTCTGGAAGATGCGGGCCGCGACGAACACGAACGGGATGACCGCGAAGGACACCAGCGCCAGCCGCGGGTCCACGGCCAGCATCCACACCATGATCACCGCCAGCGTGAACACGTCGCCGAACAGCGCGACCACGCCGCTGGTGAACAGATCGTTCAGCGTCTCCACGTCGCTGGTGACGCGGGTCATCAGCCGGCCGACGGGGTTGCGGTCGTAGAACGGGATCGCCAGGCGCTGCAGCTTGCCGAAGATCTCGAGCCGCAGGTCCACCATCACCCGCTGCCCGATGAACGCGGTGATCATCGTCTGGCCGTACTCCAGCGCGAACTCCAGCGCCAGGGCGGCGGCCATCGCCACGCCGAGCAGGGCGATCAGGTGCAGGTTCTTGGCCGGGATCGCCCGATCAATCGCGACCTTGGTGAGGTAGGGGCCGGCGAGCTGGAGCACCGCGGTGCCCAGCAGCATCAGCACCGCCACGCCCGTCAGGCCCAGGTAGGGGCGCAGATAGCCCAGCAGGCGCCGCATCAGCGCGGCGTCGTACGGCTTGCCGAGCGCCTCCTCCTCGTGGAACGGCGCGGTCACGTCGCGACGGCCGGGGCCGGCGTGGCGGGGTCGGGGCGGGAGGGCCGGCGCAGCAGCCGCAGCATCACCACGGAGCCCACGACCACTGTGGCGTAGCTCACCGTGCCGCGCCACAGCAGCGTGTAGGCCCCCAGCAGCGGCCGCGGCACGTAGGTGCTCATCAGCCCCGCCGACAGCGCCTCGGCCGCCCCGGATCCGCCCGGGGTGGGGGCGAAGTAGAGCAGGAAGGCGATGGTGACCTGCAGCAGCAGGATGTCGCCGAAGTTGGCCTGGATCCCCAGCGCCCGCAGCGCCACATAGCCCGCCAGCAGCTTGTTGGCGTGGGCCAGGGAGCTCGTCAGCACACCCTCCAGGAGCGCGAGGAGCCCGCCCGGGCTCAGGAACTGCACCACGCACTCCTGCATCCGGTCAATGCCGTCCTTCAGCGGCGCCAGGCGCCGCGCCATCCGCGCGCTGCCCCGCCGCTCCAGCCAGCCGATGGCCCCGCGCACCAGCCGCCGCGCCTGGCCGGGGAACGCCAGCACGTACAGGTGGAGGCCGCCGGTGATCACGAAGCCCCAGGCGCTGAGCTTGAACAGGTCGTACAGCGACAGGTGCACCAGCGGGACGCTGTGCGCCGCGAGCGACCGGCCGGCCCCGAGCACGATCGCCAGGGGCCCGGCCACCGCGAAGAACACCACGGTGCCGACGAAGCTCATGAAGGTGGCGATCGTCCCCTCGGGCACCGGCACGCCCGCGCGGCGCAGCGCCCAGATCATCACCGGCCCGCCGCCGGTCTGCGACGGCGTGAGATACGAGCCCCAGGTGTTGAGGCCCGAGGCCGTCACCATGCCGCGGAACGCCACCGGCCGGTACAGGAACCGGGTCAGCAGCCAGATCCGCACCCCGCCGCCCCACCAGTCGAACGACGCCAGGGCGAGCGCGGCGAGCGCCCACCCGGGACGGACGTGCGCCAGCGCCTCCACCGACGCATCCCAGCCGTGGCCGTAGAAGAACAGGGCGAGCAGGGCGAGAACCGACACGCCCGCGAACAGCTCGAGGCTGCGCTTGAGCAGGCGCGGAGTGAGCAGCGACGCCATGTGCCCGTTAAGCTACGCGCGAGGGCCCCCGCTGGCCATCCTCGCCGCGTTCCAGTAGCGTTCGCCCGAACCATGAGATCGCTCGTCGTCCGCGGCGCGCGCCAGCACAATCTGCGGGGCTTCACCGTCGAGCTGCCGCACGCCGCGCTGGTGGTGCTCACCGGCCCCTCGGGCTCCGGCAAGTCGTCGCTCGCCTTCGACACCATCTACGCCGAGGGTCAGCGCCGCTACATCGAATCGCTTTCCACCTACGCCAAGCAGTTCCTGGAGCGCATGCCGCGGCCCGCGGTGGACGCCATCGAGGGGATCGCGCCGGCGGTGGCCATCGAGCAGAAGAACCCCACCACCTCCAGCCGCTCGACGGTGGGCACCGCGACCGAGATCCACGACTACCTGCGGCTGCTGTGGGCGCGGGTGGGCCGCGCGCACTGCACCCGCTGCGGGGGCGAGGTGCGCACCGACACCGTGCAGCAGGCGGTGGACCGCCTCCTCGCGGCCGGCGGGCCGTTCGTGATCGCGTTCCCCCTGCCCCCGGCGGTCCGCGCCACCCACGCCGCCGTCGTCGCGAACCTGCTGGCCATGGGGTTCGTGCGGATCCTGCGGCCGGAGCCGGCGGGGCGAGGGGGAGGGGGAGGAGCGGCCGCGGCGCCGCGTGTCCTGCGGCTCGAGGAGCTGCCGCCCGACGTGGATCTCCGCCGGGCGGACGGTGTCCTCGTGGTCGTGGACCGGGTGGAGGCGACGCCCGCCAACGCGGACCGCCTGGCCGACTCCCTCGCCACCGCGTTCGCCCAGGGCGACGCCACCGCCGTCGCCCTGCCCGCGCCCGACCGTGGTCTCCCGGGTTCCGATGCGGTCCTCGCGCCGCACCGCTTCAGCGCCATCCCGCGCTGCCTGGCCTGCGGGGCGGACGCGCCGGTCCTGACGCCGGCCCTGTTCTCCTTCAACCACCCGCGCGGCGCGTGCCCGGGCTGCCACGGCTTCGGCGCGGTGCTGGAGTACGACGAGCACCTCATCGTCCCCGATCCGGAGAAGAGCCTCGCCGAGGGGGCCATCGCCCCCTGGACCAAGCCGCGCTACGAGGGCCGCCGGCGCCTGCTCCGCCAGGCGTGCCGCGAGGCCGGCATCCCCTTCGACACGCCGTGGCGGGAGCTGGGGGCGCCCGCGCGCCGGCTGCTGCTCCACGGCCGGCGCGGGCGGTTCCTCGGCATCTTCCCGTTCCTCAAAGGCCTGGAGCGCAAGCGCTACAAGCAGTACGTGCGGGTGTTCCTGCGGCAGTACCAGTTGGCGAGCGAGTGCCCGGCGTGCACCGGACAGCGCCTCCGGCCGGAGGCCCTCGCGGTGCTGGTGGGCGGCGAGACCATCGGCGCCGCGTCGGCCCGCACCGCGGCCGGCCTCCGGGCCTGGATCGCGGCCCTGCCCCTGAGCGGGCACGAGCGCGCGATCGCGGGAGTGGTGATCGAGGAGCTGCTCCAGCGGCTGGGCGTGCTGGCCGACGTGGGCCTGGGCTACCTCACCCTGGACCGGCAGACCCGCACCCTGTCGGGCGGCGAGGCGCAGCGCATCTCCCTGGCCAACGCCCTCGGCGGCAAGTTGACCGAGACGCTGTACGTGCTGGACGAGCCCACCATCGGGCTGCACCCGCGCGACACCGACCGGCTGCTCGCCCTGCTCCGCCGGCTCGCCGACCAGGGGAACACGGTCCTGTGCGTGGAGCACGATCCGGCGGCCATGCGCGCCGCCGACTGGCTCGTCGAGCTGGGGCCGGGCGCCGGCGAGCACGGCGGCTCGCTGGTGTTCAGCGGCCGGCTCGCCGACCTCGAGACCGCCCACACCCTGACGGCCAGTTACCTGTCCGGCGAGCGCCGCATCGCGGTGCCCGCGGCCCGGCGGCGCGCCGGCCCGCGCTGGATCACGGTGGAGGGCGCCACCGCCCACAACCTCTCCGACCTCACCGTCGCGATCCCCGTCGGCACCCTCACGGTGGTGACCGGCGTGTCGGGCTCCGGCAAGTCCACCCTCGTCAACGACGTGCTGTACCGGCAGCTGGAGCGCCACTTCGAGGGGCGCCACAGCGCCAAGGAGCACCTGGGCGAGGTGGTCGGCGGGGTGCGGCGGGTCACCGGGCTCGAGGCGCTGGAAGCCGCGGTGCTGGTGGACCAGTCGCCGATCGGCCGGACGCCGCGCTCCAACCCCGTCACCTACGTCAAGGCGTTCGACGAGATCCGCCAGCTGTACGCCGCCGCGCCGCTGGCCCGCTCGCGCCGCTACACCCCCGCGACCTTCTCCTTCAACGTCCCGGGCGGCGGGCGGTGCGAGGTGTGCGAGGGCGCGGGCCACGTCCAGGTGGAGATGGTGTTCCTGGCCGACGTGTTCGTGCCGTGCGAGGCGTGCGGCGGCGCCCGCTTCCGGCGCGAGGTGCTCGACGTGCGGCTCGCCGGCTGCTCGATCGCCGATGTCCTGCAGTTCACCGTGGACGAGGCGCTGCGCCGCTTCCGCCACCAGGAGCGGCTGGGCCGCGCGCTGTGGCACCTGGCCGAAGTCGGCCTCGGCTACCTGCGCCTCGGCCAGCCCGCCACGACGCTGTCGGGGGGCGAGGCGCAGCGGCTCAAGATCGCCCGCGAGCTGGCGGCCGCCGGCAAGCGCCGCGGCTCGAAGCTCTACATCCTGGACGAGCCGACGACCGGGCTCCACCTCGACGACGTGCGCGTGCTGCTGGGCGTGCTCGACCGCCTGGTGGACGCGGGGCACACCGTGCTGGTGATCGAGCACCACCTCGACGTGATCAAGCGGGCCGACTGGGTCATTGACCTCGGCCCCGGCGCCGGCGCCGAAGGCGGCCGCGTGGTGGCGGCCGGACCGCCGGAGGCCGTGGCCGCCGTTCCCGAATCGGTGACCGGCCGCTACCTGCGCCCGCTCCTGGGACTCGCGCCGGCCGTTTGACCGGCGCCGCCGGCGACCATTAGCTTCTGCCGATGCGCCTCCCCCCTCCGCTCGCCGCGCTCGCCGCCACGCTGATCCTGGCCGCCCCTCCCCCGCCCGCGGCGGCGCAGAATCCGACGCCGGTCCCCGCTCCCGCCGCGCCGGCCCCGGCGCCCGCGCGCCCGGAATCCGCCGCCGTTCCGGCCCCGGCGCCCGCCGACACCGGCGCCGCGCCGGCGGACTCCGCCTCGCCGCGGCTCGCCATCCGGCCCGGCGACGTCATCCGCCTCGAGGTGTGGGACCACAAGGAGATGTCGGGCGAGTTTCCCGTGGACGAGAACTACGACGTGGTCTTCCCGCTCATCGGCCCCGTCAACGTCCGGCACATCAGCGTCGCGCAGCTCCGCGACCGGCTGAACACCGACCTGGGCCAGCTGTTCCAGCGACCCTTCTTCACGCTCACGCCGCTGTTCCGGGTGGCCGTCCTGGGCCAGGTGATGCGGCCCGGGCTGTATAGCGCGGATCCCACGCTCACCATCGTGGACCTGGTGGCGATGGCCGGGGGCCCCACGTCCCAGGCGAACCAGAACGGGATGCAGCTCATCCGGAACGGCCAGCGGATCCGTATCCCGCTCGACCCCGCGACGCTCGCCCGCTCGACCCTCCAGGAGCTCGGCGTGCGCTCGGGCGACCAGCTGGTGATGCCGCGCGCCTTCCTCACCCGCGAGGACCTCGGTTTGATCGTGAACATCGCCAACTTCCTGCTGCTGGCCTACACCGTCCTCCGGAAGTAGCGCGCATGAAGATCGCCTTCATCGGCTCGCACGGCGTGGGAAAGACCACCCTGTGCTTCGACCTCGCCTCGCGCCTCAAGCGCCTGGACCTGGCGGTGGACATCGTCAAGGAGGTCGCGCGCGACTGCCCGCTGCCCATCAACGAGGCCACCACGCTGGAGGCGCAGGCGTGGATCCTCCACTCGCAGATCGCCCAGGAGCTGGCCTCCAGCGCCAAGTACGAGGCCGTGATCTGCGACCGCTCCGTGCTCGACAACTACGCCTACCTGGTGCACCGCGTCGGCCGCCGGCCCGAGTTCGACGCGCTGGTCCGCGCCTGGGTGGGCAGCTACACGGCCCTGTTCAAGGTGCCGGTCATGCAGCCCCCGTCCTTCGACGGCACCCGCGCCGTGAGCCGCGCGTTCCAGCTCGAGATTGACTCGGGGATTGACGCGCTGATCGCGGCGTTCGACGTGCCGGTGCACCGGCTCAACCCCCACGACCGGCCCGGATGGATCGAAGCCGCGCTCGCCGCGGCCGGCCTGCCGCTCGCGCCGCCGCAGATAGACCTGTTCTCGCTCCACGCCTGACGGCGCGGACGGCGAGTCCCGGGTGACGGGCACCCGTGGCGCTCCGTTGACGCGCCCGCCCTTCCCGTCTACGATTCGGCGTTCCAGTCCCGAGTAGCTCAGTCGGTAGAGCAGCCGGCTGTTAACCGGCGGGTCGGGGGTTCGAGTCCCTCCTCGGGAGCTACGGCAGGGCCCGGCGGCTGCGCCGCCGGGTGGTGCCGGGCCGTGAACCATCCCTCCAGAGGCTGGATGTCGGTCAGGGTTCTCCAGACGGATCTTGGGTGAGGAAGCTCCCGCGCCGGGGCTGACGGCCCCGGCGCCCCTCAGCCGCTGATCCCCGCTCGCGTGCCGCCGCACCCCGGTGCGGCGCGCGCGGGCCGGTGCGCGTGCCTCGACGGCGCGCGACGGAGAACATCACCATGTTCGATCTGTCTGCCCTGGGGTTCGGCCCCTTCTTCGAACGACAACTCCCCTCGTCGGCCGACGGCATCCCCGCCCGCATCGCCACCGAGCATCGCGGCGCGTACGAGGTCTGGTCCCGGGCCGGCGCGGGGCGCGCACAGCTCGCGGGACGGCTGCGCCGCGAGCGCGCCGGCCCCGGCCGTCCCGGGGTCGGCGACTGGGTGGTGGTCAGGGACGCCACCGAACCCTCCCGCACGACGGTCATCGAGCGCGTCCTGGCGAGACGCACGGTCTTCACCCGCGGCGCGGCCGGGCGCGAGGCTCGCGCCCAGGTGGTCGCCGCCAACGTGGACCTGGTGTTCGTGGTCTGCGGCCTGGACGACGACTTCAACGTCCGCCGGATCGAGCGCTACCTCGCCCGCATCCTGGCGAGCGGCGCCGAACCCGCCGTCATTCTCAACAAGGTGGACCGGTGCTCCGATCTGGCGGCCCGCCTCGCCGAGCTGGAGCGCCGCTGCCCGGGGATCCCGGTCCACGTCACCAGCGCGCTGCGGTCCGCGGGCACGGAGGCCCTCCGCGCCGGCATCCGCGACGGCATGACGGTCGCGTTCGTCGGCTCCTCCGGTGCCGGCAAGTCCACCCTGATCAACGCCCTGGTCGGGCAACACCGGATGCCGACCGGGGACGTGCGATCGAGGGATGGCCGGGGCCGCCACACGACCACCTGCCGCCAGCTGGTCCTCCTGCCTGGCGGCGGCCTCCTGCTGGACACGCCGGGCATGCGCGAGATGCGGCTCGTGAACGAAGACGGCCTGGATGCCGTGTTCGGCGACATCGCCACCCTCGCGGGCCGTTGCCGCTATCGCGACTGCCGCCACGAGGGCGAGCCTGGCTGCGCCGTGCAGGCGGCCGTCGGGTCGGGAGCGCTGGACGCCGCGCGCCTCGAGCACTACCGCCAGCTCGAGCGGGAGGCCCGGGCCTTCGCGCGTCGCCACGACGCGCGGGCGCGGCGAAGGAGCGAGCGGGTGTGGGCGCAGCTCGCCGACGAGGCCCGGCGGCTGCGGGAGTGGAAGGGGGGCAAGGAGTAGCGTGGCCTCGCCGGACCGGGAGCCGCGCGGGCGGCCGCCCCGACCCCCGCGCGGCGGATGGCTTGTCCGCGCTTCCCGCCGGTGCGAGGTTAGGCACTCATCGCCGCGCCGTCGCCAGGCCCCGCAACCCCGAGGCCTCCATGCCGCACCGGGTGTGCCCGTGGTGGATCGGCTACTTCCTCGCCAGCCCGCTCAGAAAGCTCCGGCAGGACCCTCGTGCCATCCTCTCTCCGTACGTCCGGGAGGGCATGCTCGTCCTGGAGCCCGGCCCCGGAATGGGCTTCTTCACGCTCGAGCTGGCCCGGCTCGCCGGCCCGGCGGGGCGCGTCGTGGCCGTGGACGTGCAGCCGAAGATGCTCAACGCGCTCAGGCGCCGGGCCACGCGCCGAGGGCTGGCGGAGCGCATCGAGACGCGCCTCGCCGCCGGTGAGGGCCTGCCCGTGGCCGACCTCGCCGGCCGCGTGGATTTCGCCCTCGCCTTCGCGATGGTGCACGAGGTGCCCGATCAGGACCGGTTCTTCGCCGACGTCGCGGCCGCGCTGAAGCCCGGCGCGGCGGCGCTCCTGGCGGAGCCCGCGGGCCACGTGAGCGCCGGGGACTTCGCCGCCACGCTCGGGACGGCGGCCGCTCACCGGCTGGACGTGACCGACCGGCCGGTGATCGCCGGCAGCCACGCCGCCACGCTGGTCAAGCGCGCGTGACCGGCCCGGAAGCGTTCGGCGCCTCGACGTGCGGGGCCGGCGCGCGCGCGCACGGAGCCGCTTCGTGCGTGCGCCCCCGGGCCGGGCGTACATTGCCGATCGCCTCGTCACCCGTGGAGACGCTCCGATGCCCGACCGCCGCCGCTTTCTGATGTGGAGTGCCGCCCTCGCGGCATTCTCCCGGCGCATCCTCGATCTGCCGGCCGGCTGGTCCGCGGCGGAGCCGCCCGGACCCGGTGGTGGGACGGCCCGGCGCGCGCAGGGCGCCCCGGGCTACGCCCCCGGGCGCATTCCCAACGAGTACGCGCTCCTGCTTCCCGGTGAAGCGGACGCGCTGGCCCGGGCGCCGTCGGTGAGCGCGTTCCAGGCGGACACGGTGCTCGCGACCACGCCGGGCGGTCCCCTTCCCGCGCGCCGCCTGCGGGCGGGCGAGGAGATCGGCGGCTGGCGGCTGGTGGCCCTGCTGGGCGACCTCGATGGCGCGCCCACCGCGGTGTTCGAGAAGCACGTCTCCCACCGCGGCGCGATCGTGTACGTCACCGAGCGGGGCGAGGTCGCGCGCGTCCCGAAGGGCATCGGCCATCTGGCCAACATCCGGCCCCGGCCGATCAACGCGACGCCCGCGGCGCGCTTCACGCGGCCCGCCACCTTCCCCGCGCAACCGGACGGCCCCGGCCAGTACGTCCTGGGCTCCGACGAGGACCCCTGCTACGAGAACGTCGCCGCGCTGGGCGAGGAGCTGATCGGCTGGACTCTGGTGGCCAACGAGCAGTCGGGTCCCCAGGCGGCGCTGTGGCTGGAGGCGGACGGCACGTCGCGACAGTTCGGGACGGATCCCCGATCGCTGTGGGCGCCCGATCTCACGGGAAGGCTGTTCGATCCCCGGCGCCTGCTGCCCTCCCAGTACCTCTACGACTTCGTGCCCGGCTACAGCAAGCGCACCCTGCCGGGCGGCTGTCTGCCGGGGGCCGACATCGGGGTGTGGAATCCCACCTACCGGCTCGGCTACGAGGTGATGGCCGTGCTGCCCCCCGGCGCCGCCGCCCGGCCCATCGCCCGCGTCCGCGTCCTGCTCCCCGAGGCGCGCCGCGACCTGATCCCGCCGGGGGACACCAACGCCGGGCAGTCCCTGCCCGCCGAGCCGTGGGCGGACCGCTACTGGAACACCACGGCCGAGGGCTTCTTCGGGGCGCTGGCGGGCCTGTGGAGCCATTGGCGCGGCTTCTTCGAGGACCGGATGCGGGTGGAGATCCCCGATCCCTGGCTGCTGGACGCGGCGCGCGGCGGCATCGCGCTCGCCCGCTGCAGCTACCGCGGGCTGGAACCCACCTACCAGATCGGCGAAGGCGCCTACACCAAGATCCCCGAGCGCAGCCACGCGCTGTTCCCGGTGGCGCACTACGAGTTCGTCTGGGCGCAGCAACTGTGGAACCTCACCGCCGAGGTGGAGCCCTACTTCGAGCACTACCTCGACCACTACATCGAGCCCGACGGCAACTTCACCTACAACACGCAGGACCAGGTGGAGGCCCCGCTCAACGCCGGCGTCTTCCTGGAGAACTCGGCCCGCGCGTACGACTACGCGCACGACCTCGACGCGCTGGCGCACCGGCTTCCGGTGCTGCGCCGCATGATCGAGTTCGTGGTCGCCCGGTACCGCTATTCCCTCCGCACGTTTCCGGAGAGCGACCGGCGCTACGGGCTCATCTGGGGCTCCCCGGAGGCCGACCTGGGCGATCCCAAGGACGACCGCCCGGAGTCGCACCCCTGGTACTACCAGAACGCCGCCTGGACGTGGCGCGGCCTGTACGAGCACGGCCGCGCGCTGGCGCTCGCGGCCCGCGACGCGGCGGCCCGGGGCCGCACGGCGCTCGCCGGCGAGCTGGAGCACGACGGTGACGCGGCCCGCGCCCTCGCGGAGGAGATGCGCGGCAAGATCGAGCGCTCGATCGGCGCGACGCTGGACGCGCGCAACCCGGCCATGAAGCAAGCCGGGATCACGCCGTTCCATCCGTTCGACACCACCCGCCGGCCCGGCGACCTCGAGAGCTACGAGAATCACCGCTTCATGATGGATTGGTGGACGGCCGACTGGGGCGACGCCGATCTGGACGCGGGCCACTTCCGGCATCGCGCGCTGGCGGGCGAGCAGCTCGTGGGCATGAACACCGACGGGCACTACCCGCGCACCTCGAACTTCATGGAGCACGGCACGCTCGCCGGCCGCATCCGCGAGGACGACTATCGCCCGTTCCTGCTGGCGCTGTACGGCAACCTGTGCTACGCGATGGACTCGGGCAGCCGCTACGCGCCGGAAGACGCGCTGCTGCCCGGCAACTTCCCCGGCGAGGGGAGCCCGTACGCCTGGTCGGCGGTGATCAACAGCACGCTCCAGCCGGCGATGGGCCTGCGCTGGCTGCTCTGCTGGGAAGCACACGACCGGCCCGGCGGCGTCCCCACGGTGCACCTGCAGAAGGCGGCGCCGAAGCACTGGTTCGCGCCCGGCGCCCGGATCGCGGTCGAGCGGTGCCCCACGCGGTTCGGCGAGCTGTCCTGGACATGCGAGCCGGCCGGCTCGCGCTGGCGCGCCACCCTGGACCTGCCGGAGCGCTGGCCGGCCGATCTCCTGATCCACGTCCACCGCCCCGACGGGCGGCCGCTCACGCGGACGTCCGCGGGCGCCGTCGAGCGGGGCGCCGCCGTGCGGCTGCCGCGGGCCCTCCTGGCCGGCACGCGCAGCCTGACGCTCACGCTGGGGTAAGGCCGGGCTCCCGGCGCGCCGGCCGCGTCACGGCGCCGAGGTGCGCGGCCCCTAGCGGACCCGGGCCGGCAGGATGACGACCGGCTTGCCCGCCCACTGCAGCCGCTTCTGGATCGCGGCCGCCGTCTCGTTGTGGAGCAGGTGCTGGTACCACGCCTCGCGCTGGAAGACCACCTTGCCGGCGAAGAAGGTGACCCGGGGGAACTCCCCGGCCAGCTCCAGGCACAGCTCCTCGCCCACGGCCACGGCGTCGGTGCCGAGGGCGTAGCGGGACGTGGCCGGCACGCCCAGCCGGCGGGCCAGCTCCTGGTACTGGGCGAGGTTGGCCTCGGTCTGCTTGCGCAGCTCCTCGATCGCCCCCTCGCCCTTGAAGCCGCCGGAATCCACCACGCCGACCGACACGAACACCAGGTTCTGGAAGTAGCCGGGGAACGCCCGGAAGATGTTGAGCGTCGTATGGATGCCCAGGCCGCCGTAGTGGGCGACCAGCACCGCCGCCGTGGGCGCCCGGGGGTCCAGCGCGCGCGGCGCGGCCGCCGGCTCCGGCGGCAGCGTCTTCAGCTCGTCGTACAGCTGGGCGAGCTTCGCCTGCGTGGTGCGGTAGTGCCGGCGGATCACGACGCACAGCGCCACCAGGGTGCCCGTGACGACCAGCGTCACCCAGCCGCCCGCGGTGAACCGCTCGTAGATCGCGATGGCCAGGATCGTCACGCACAGCACGAACGCCAGGGTCGCGACCAGAAAGCGGCGGCGCCACAGCGGCGACCCCGACCGGCGCCGCCTCAGCCACAGCCGCATCATGCCGGCCATCGCGAGGGAGAAGGTGATGAACACGTTGATGGAGTACATCAACACCAGGGTGGCGATGTTGCCCCGCGTGTACAGCAGCGCGACCAGCGACAGCGCGCCCATCAGGACCACGCCGTTCTGGGTGGTGAGCCGCTCGGACAACCCCGCGAAGCGGTGCGGGACCCAGGAGTCCACCGCCAGGTTCGCGAGCACCGCGGGGCCGCCCTGGAAGCCGGTCTGCGCCGCCACGACCAGCAGCGCGCCCTCGGAGAACAGGGTGAGCGCGACCAGCGGACCCGCGAGCGGGAACCCGGCCGCCACGCGCTGCGCCAGCACGTAGTTGGTGGTCTTGCCCGGGACGTAGGTGACGCCCCAGAGCAGGTAGCACACCAGCAGGCCGCCCGCGACCAGCGCCAGCGACGCGGCCATGTAGAACATGGTCCGCTTGCCGTTGTGCACCTTGGGCTCGCGCATCAGCGGCATGCCGTTCGACACCGCCTCGATCCCGGTGTACGTCCCGCCCCCCAGCGAGTACGCCCGGGTCGCCAGCAGCAGCATGCCGCCCAGCCCCAGCGTGCCCAGGTCGGACCGCAGGCCCGCGCCCACGGCGTGCGCCACGGCCGGGACCTGCCCGGCGTGCGCGGCGAGGCCGTAGCCGATCAGCCAGACGTGGGTGATCAGAAACAGGATGAAGATCGGCGTGAGGGTGAGGATGGACTCCTTGACGCCACGGATGTTGATGGTCACGAGACCGATGATGAGCAGTCCCTCGACCAGGAGCTTCACGCCGTGCCAGCGCTCCGGCACGAAGCTGAACAGCGCGTCCCCGGCCGCGGCGATGGACGTGGTGATCGTGAGCACGTAGTCCACCAGCAGCGCGTTCCCCGAGATCACGCCCGCTTTCTCGCCCAGCAGCTTGGTGGCGACCATGTAGCCGCCACCGCCGTTCGGGAACTGCTCGATGACGTGGCTGTAGCCCCACGAGATGACGATCACCGTGCCCGCCGTGGCGAGCGCCAGGGCCACCAGCAGATAGGTGTGCGAGCCGAGGGCGAGGAAGGCTTCCTGCGGCCCGTAGGACGACGACGACAGCCCGTCGGCGCCCAGCCCGATCCACGCCAGCAGCGGGATCAGCGACAGGCGGCGGAAGATGCTCCGGTCGGTGAGGTCGCGGGGACGGCCGATGAGGAAGCGGCGGATCCGCCCCCCGAGGGTGGTCGGAGCTTCCGGCTCCACCGGCTCTTCAACAGCCCGGATTTCCGGCACGCCCCAAGATACGGCTAGCGGACCCGCGCGGGGAGGATGACCACCGGCTTGCCGGCCCACTGCAGCCGCTTCTGGATCGCGGTCGCCGTCTCGTTGTGCAGCAGGTGCTGGTACCACGCCTCGCGCCGGAAGATCACCTTGCCGGCGAAGAAGGTGACCCGGGGGAATTCCTTGGCCACCTCGAGGCAGAGCCGCTCGCCCTCGTCCACCGCGTCGGTGCCGAGCCCGTAGCGGGAGACGGCCGGCACCCCCAGCCGCCGCGCCAGCTCCTCGTACTGCGCCAGGGTCCGCTCGGTCTGCGCGCGCAGGTCCTCGATGGCCCCCTCGCCCTTGAACCCGCCCGAGTCCACCACGCCCACCGAGACGAACACCAGGTTCTTGAAGTAGCCGGGGAAGGCCCGGAAGATGTTGAGCGTGGTGTGGATCCCCAGCCCGCCGTAGCTCGCGACCAGCACCGCGGCGGTCGTCGCCCTGGGGTCGAGGGCGCGCAGCGGCTGCGTCGCGTCCGGCGGCAGGGTCTTCAGCTCGTCGTACAGCTGCGCGAGCTTGGCCTGCGTAGTCCGGTAGTGCTTGCGGATGACGAAGCACAACGCGACCAGCGTGCCCGTCACGACCAGGGTCACCCACCCGCCGGCGGCGAACCGCTCGAAGATCGCGATCGCCAGGATCGCCACGCACAGCACGAAGCCGAGCAGGAACACCCCCGAGCGCCGCAGCCACGGGCCCGCGTCCGGGCGGTGGCGCCGCCGCACCCAGAACCGCATCATCGCGAACATGGACAGGGAGAAGGTGATGAACACGTTGATGCTGTACATCACCACCAGGTTGCTCACCTCGCCCCGGGTGTACAGCAGCGCGGCCAGCGACAGCACGCCCATCAGCACCACGCCGTTCTGGGTGGTGAGCCGCTCGGAGAGCCCCGCGAAGCGCCGCGGCACCCAGGAGTCCACCGCCATGTTGGCCAGCACCCGCGGCCCGTCGGTGAAGCCCGTCTGCGCCGCCACCACGAGCAGCGCCCCCTCCGAGAACAGCGTGAGCACCACCAGCAGGTGGGCGGCCGGGAACCCGGCGGCGACCTTCTCCACCAGCACCGCGTTGCTCGTCTTCCCCGCCACGTAGGTCACGCCCCACAGCAGGTAGCAGACGATCAGGCCGGCCGCGACCAGCGACAGCGAGACGGCCATGTAGATCATCGTGCGCTTCCCCGTGTGCACCTTGGGCTCGCGCATGATCGGCAGCCCGTTCGACACCGCCTCGATCCCGGTGTAGGTGCCGCCGCCCAGGGAGTAGGCCCGGATCGCCAGGAGCAGCATGCCTCCGATGCCGAGCGTCGTCAGCCCCGAGCGCACCCCCGAGGTCACGGCGTGCACCTCCGCCGGGACGTGCGTCACATGGGCTCCGATGCCGTAGCCGATGAGCCAGGTGTGCGTGATCAGGAACAGGATGAAGATCGGTGTCAGCGCGATCACCGACTCCTTGACGCCGCGGATGTTGAGCGTCGTGAGGCCCGCGATGATCAGCACCTCGGCCGGCAGCTTCACCGCCACCCACCCCGGCGGCAGGAAGCTGAACAGCGCGTCGCCCGCCGCCGCGATCGAGGTGGTGATCGTCAGCACGTAGTCCACCAGCAACGCGTTGCCGGAGACGACGCCGGCCTTCTCGCCCAGCAGTTTCGTCGCGACGACGTAGCCGCCGCCGCCGGTCGGGAACTGCTCGATGATGTGGCTGTAGCCCCAGGCGATGATGATCACCGTGCCCGCGGTGGCGAGCGCGAGCGCCACGGCCAGGTAGGTGTGCTGCCCCAGGGCGAGGAACGCCTCCTGCGGACCGTAGGAGGACGACGACAGCCCGTCCGCGCCCAGCCCCACCCAGGCCAGGAACGGGATCAGCGAGAGCCGGTGGAACAGCCGCCGGTCCCCGAGGTCGCGCGGCTCCCCGATGAGGAACCGGCGCAAGCGGGCGAACCGCGAGGGCGTCCCGGCATTCTCGGAGGCGGGCGCCTGGCCCGGCGCCGGCGCGGACGACGCGTCCGCGGGCGGGTCGGCCGGCTCAGGTGTGGGTTCGAGCACGCACGAAGATATCCAGGCCCCGCCGTTTCTTGCGCCCCCCCCCGAGCAAACCACTCGGAAACGGCGCGGCGGCCTCCTTCCGGCCGGAGCGGCCGCCGCCGTATCTTGGCTGGCGATGGCCCCGTAAGCGGTTGAGCCACACTCCGTTGGAGGCCGGGCGGCATGGACGTGGTCTTGCTGTCACGGATCCAGTTCGCGCTCAGCATCGCGTTTCACTTCTTCTTCCCGCCGCTCACGATCGGGGTGGCGTGGCTGCTGGTGGTGATCGAGTGGCGGGGATGGCGACGCGGCGCTGAGCCGTGGACGCGGATGGGGAAGTTCTTCGCCAGGCTGCTCGCGCTGACCTTCGCGGTGGGCGTGGCCTCGGGCATCGTGATGGAGTTCCAGTTCGGGACCAACTGGTCGGCCTACTCGCGGTACGTGGGCGACATCTTCGGGGCGCCGCTCGCGGCGGAAGGCGTGCTCGCGTTCTTTCTCGAGTCGGGGTTCCTCGGCCTGTACCTGTTCGGCCGGGGCCGCGTCTCGAAGGGCACCCACTGGTTCGCCATCCTGATGGTGGCGGTGGGCTCGACGATCTCGGCCTTCTGGATCCTGGTGGCCAACTCCTGGCAGCAGACGCCGGCCGGCTACGTGCTGCGGAACGGGCGCGCGGAGCTGGTGAGCTTCTGGGCCGCGGTGTTCAACCCCTCGACGCTGCCGCGGTTCTTCCACACCGTGGACGCGGCGCTCATCTCGGGGGCGTTTCTGGTGGCGGGGGTGGCGGCCTGGCTGCTGCGCCGCGACCGCGCCGACGATCTGGCGCGGCGGGCGCTGCGGCTGGCGCTGGGTGTGGGCCTCGTGGCCTCGGTCCTCGAGCTGTTTCCCTTCGGGCATTACCACGCGCGCGAGGTCGCGCACACCCAGCCGGAGAAGTTCGCCGCCATCGAGGGGCTGTACACCGGCCAATCGGCCGCGCCGCTGGTGCTGTTCGCCTACCCGGTCACGCCGCCGCCCGCGCTCAAGGCGAAGATCGAGATCCGGGGCCTGTTGAGCTGGATGGCCTTCGGGGACATCAACGCGCCCATCCGCGGCATCAACGACTTCCCGCCGGACGACCGGCCACCGCTGTGGCTCACGTTCGTCTCGTTCCACAACATGGTGGTGCTGGGCCTGTACTTCATCGCGGTCACCGCGTTCGGCGTGTGGCGCCTGGCGCGCGGCCGCCTGTGGGAGGGGCGCCGGTACCTCAAGCTCCTGATCGTCTCGATCCCGCTGCCGCTGGTCGCCTGCCAACTGGGCTGGATCTCGGTGGAGGTCGGACGCCAGCCGTGGATCGTGTATCACCTGCTCAGGACCAGCGACGCCGTCTCCACCAGCGTGCCGGCGGGCGACGTGCTGGCGTCCCTGGTGCTGGGCGGGCTGCTCTACCTCGCGCTGGGGACGCTGTACGTGTTCCTGCTGGTGCGCGAGATCCGGCACGGACCGCCGGGCGCGGCCCGCCTCCCCGGCACCGCAGCCCCCGTTTCGGCGTAACCGCCGAAGGAACGAGCCGGCCATGGACCTCAACACCGTGTGGTTCCTGCTCGTCGCCGTCCTGATCGCCGGGTACGCGGTCCTGGACGGCTTCGACCTCGGCGCGGGCGTGCTGCACCTGTTCCTCCGGGACGAGACCGAGCGGCGCACGGTCATGAACGCCGTGGGCCCGGTGTGGGACGGGAACGAGGTGTGGCTGCTGACCGGGGGCGGCGCGCTGTTCGCCGCCTTCCCGCCCGTGTACGCGACGGTGTTCAGCGGCCTCTACCTCGCGCTCACCCTGCTGCTGGTGGCGCTGATCCTGCGCGCCGTGTCGTTCGAGTTCCGGGGCAAGGTGGACTCGCCGCGCTGGCGCCGGACGTGGGACCTGGCCTTCGGGCTGGGGAGCGCCGTGCCGGCCCTGCTGTTCGGCGTCGCCGTCGGGAACGTGCTGCGCGGCCTCACCCTGGAGCCCTCCGGCGTCACCACCACGCTGCCCGGCCTGCTCAATCCCTACGCGATCCTGATCGGCGTGCTCGGCCTGGCCATGTTCGTGCTGCACGGCGCCAGCTACCTGGCCCTCAAGACCGACGGCGGGCTGCGCCGGCAGATGGCCGCGGCGGCCTCGGCCCTGTGGGCCGTCTTCATCGGGCTGTTCGCCGCGGCCACCGTGGCCAGCTACTTCGTCTCCCCCTTCCTGTTCGCCGGCTGGCTCACGAAGCCGCTGACGTGGGTCTGCTTCGCCCTGCTCCTCGCGAGCGGCGTGGCGGGCCCGGCCGCGCTCCGGGCCGGCCGGTTCGGACGGGCGTTCCTCGCGTCGGCGGCGGCCACGGTCAGCGTCATCGCCCTGGCGGGCTCGGGGCTCTTCCCGCGCCTCGTGCCCGCGCGGCCCGACCTCGCCCGGAGCCTCACGATCTACAACGCCTCGTCCAGCCCGCACACGCTCCAGGTGATGCTGGTGATCGCGCTGGTGGGGATGCCCCTGGTGATCCTCTACACCGCCTTCATCTACCGGGCGTTCCGGGGGAAGACCGTGCTCACGCCGGAGAGTTACTAGGCTCGCGGCGCACGGATTCCGGGGCCGTGGCCAGAGCCGCTTGACCACGGACACCCTGCCATCGGAATATTACGATCATAGTGCAACCGGAGGCGCGCATGACCCCGGATCCCGACCTGCACGCTGTGGTGAAGGAGAAGTACGGCGAGATCGCCAGGGGCGACGCGGGCTGCGGCTGCTCGCCGAGCTGTTGCGGCGGCGAGGCCGGCCGCACGATCGGCGCGTACGTGGGCTACAGCGACGCCGAGCTGGCGGTGATCCCGGACGGGGCGAACCTCGGCCTGGGCTGCGGCAATCCGCTGGCCCACGCCGGCGTCCGGGCCGGCGAGGTGGTCCTCGACCTGGGATCGGGCGCGGGGATGGACGCGTTTCTCGCGGCGCAGGCGGTGGGGCCCGCGGGCCGCGTGATCGGCGTGGACATGACGCCCGAGATGGTGGAACGGGCGCGCGACAACGCGCGGCGCGTGGGCGCCTCCAACGTCGAGTTCCGGCTCGGCGAGATCGAGCGGCTGCCGGTGGACGACGCGTCGGTGGACGTGATCATCTCCAACTGCGTCATCAACCTGTCGCCCGACAAGCCGGCCGTCTTCGCCGAAGCGTGGCGGGTGCTGCGGCCCGGGGGCCGGATGGTGGTGAGCGACCTGGTGCTGCTCGAGCCGCTGCCGGACGACGTCCGGCACTCGGTGGAGGCGTACGTCGGCTGCGTGGCCGGGGCCTCGCTCAAGGACGACTACCTGTGGATGATCGGCGCCGCCGGCTTCCGGGGCGTGGAGGTCGTGGAGGAGCGCAGCTATGGCGACGCCGACGTGTTCGGCGGCTACGAGTGGCTGCGGCAGGCCGCCCGGTCGGTCGTGTCGGCGAAGGTCCGGGCCGTCAAGCCATCCTGAGCGCTCAGGCCCGAGACCGCAGTCCCCAGGCCGCCGGGCGGCTCAGCGCTGGTCGAACCGCGCCAGCTCGTCGGCCAGGCGCCGCTTCATCTCCTCGTCCAGCGGCTCGGAGGGCGGGGCCGCCGGTCCGCCGCCGGGAAGGGCGCCGCCGTCCGGCGCCTCGCGCGCCCGGCGGGCCCAGCGGCGGAGCGCGAGCGCTCCCGCCAGCAGCGCCGCCGCCGGCATCAGCCACAGCACGAGCCCCAAGCCGCGCCACCTCGGCGCGCCCAGGATCTCGTCGCCCCACGCCTCGGCGTAGGCCGCCCGGATCGCCCGCGGGCTCTCGCCTCGTCCCAGCCGCGTGCGGATGTCCTCACGCAGCGAGTCCGCGCCCCAGCTCGGGCACGTGGCCAGCGTGAGGCCGGGGCAGAACGGGCTCATCAGGTCCCCGAACAGCCGCTGCGCGCGGGTGTCGTCGTAGCCGCGCACGACCGAGTCCGGGCGCCCCTGCGCGCGCGCGCCCGGGGCGGCGATCAGCAAGCCCGGCAGCAGGAGCAGCGTGAAGATCTTCATTGGCGCCCTGGCGTGCATGATACCTCGCGCCCCCGGCGGGAACAACCGTCGGCCGACGTCTTGCCCTCCGCCGTTCCGCCCACTGTATTTACGGGCGTGACTCTCCACCCCGTCTACGGCCACGAGGAGCTGCGCGCGCGGCTGGCGACCAGCATGCGCTCGGGCCGGCTGCCTGCGGCGCTCCTGCTGGCCGGCCCGCCGGGGATCGGCAAGCAGCGTCTGGGCCTGTGGATCGCGCAGGGACTGTTGTGCGAGCAGGGACCGGGAGAGCCGTGCGGCGCCTGCCACTCCTGCCGTCTGGCGACCACCCTCTCTCATCCCGACCTCAACTGGTTCTTTCCCATCGCGCGGCCCAAGGGGGAGGAGGACCGGCAGGCCGACGAGGCGGACGAGCTGCTGGCCCAGGCGCTCCAGGCCCGGCGCGAGCAGCCGCTCTACCCCCGGCCCGACGGGATGGCGGGCCTGTTTCTGCCGCTGGTGCGCGCGCTGCACCGGCGGGCGCAGATGCGCCCGGCGATGGCGCGCCGCAAGGTGTTCGTGATCGGGGAGGCGGAGCGCCTGGTGCCGCAGGCCTCGAGCCCGGAGGCGGCGAACGCGCTGCTGAAGGTGCTGGAGGAGCCGCCGCCGGACACCTACTTCATCCTCACCGCCGCGGAGCCCGCGGCGCTCCCGCCCACCATCCGCTCGCGGCTGGTGCAGCTGCGCGTCCGCCGGCTGGCCGGCGCGGTGGTGGAACGCTTCCTCACCGAGGTTCCGCAGCCGCCCCTGGCGCCGGAGGAGGCGCGGCGGCGCGCGGCGCTCGCGGGGGGCTCGATCGGCCGCGCGCTCGCGCACGGCGGCGAGGGGCCGGCCAGCACCGCCG
>JAJYLI010000192.1 GCA_021787855.1 bacterium
GCGGCCACGGCGCGCGGCAACGGCGCCAGGGTGGCGGTGCTGCCCTTCGAGGTCGGAGGCGGCGACAGTTCGCTCGCCCGCAGCACCGCCCTCCTCCTGACCGACGCCATCACCCAGAAGTTCCAGGTCCCGACCGTGGACGGGCACGACCTGGTGGGCCGCTGGACGGCCGAGCGGCGGCGGATCACCGCCCCGCTCCAGGACAACGCCGGCTTCGCCTACGGCCTGGGCGCCAACCAGATGGTGCTGGGCAGCGCCATCACCGCGGGACACGACCTGCGTCTGACGATAGACGTGTACGACACGCACGACCTCGCGCCCCTGGCCCACGGCGCGGTGACCGGCGACCAGGACAGCCTGTTCTCGCTGGTGGACCGGCTCGCGCCGCAGGTCGCGGCGGCGATGTGCACGCAGCCGGAGTTCAACCCGAACCACCTGTGTTACGACACGGCCGCCCGGCCGCGGCAGCCCCTCAGGGTCCACGACGTCCCGCAGCCCGGCGAGGTGCCGCCCACGGCGCCGGCCTTCTTCGTCCAGGTGTACCGCAGCGGCGCGGTGGGCGACGTCCGCGTCAAGACCGCGTCCAACGACAACGACGTCAACGCCTTCGCGCTCGCCGAAGCCCAGCAGGCCACCTACCTGCCCGCGCGCAAGAACGGGCAGCCGGTGGACGCGTGGGCCACCGTGCCCGTCGCCGTCGAGATCGGGACGGGTCCGGCGGTCGTCCTCCCGGCCGGGTGCGCGGAACCGGGGTACAACCCCGGCAAGGCGTGCTTCGACATCCGCCCATCCCCGCTGGCGCCACCCACCGCGACGTGGCGCGGCACCGGCCCCACGCCGACCCCCGCCACCTTCTGGATCCGGGTGAGCGCGACCGGGACCGTCGAACGGGTGCAACCGCTGGCCACGTCCAGCGTGTCCGCGTTCAGCGATTCCGCCCTGGCCGTCGCCCGGGGCGTGAAGTTCAACCCGGCCATGAAGGATGGAAGGCCGGTTCCGGCCTGGACTCAGATTGCGGTACTGCCGAATCAGTGAGCGGTACGGTTGCCCCGAGGTCTGTCTGCCGATTCCAGAGGAGACGTCGGCATGATCCTGAAGAAGACGTTCGCGCTCTCAGCGCTGGCCCTGCTGGCGTCGCCGGCGTTGCTGCGGGCGCAGAAGGTGGCGGAGGTGCAGGTGGTGCCGGCGGCGGTGACGCTGCCGGTCGGCGCGACGCACCGGCTTGCGGCCATGGCCTACGACGCGGACGGCAACGTCCTCGTCAGCGGCGTGCGCTACCGCTGGTCGTCGAACAACGTGAACGTCGCCCGGGTGGACTCCACCGGCGCCGTCACCGCCGTGGGCGCCGGGAACGCGGTGGTGCGCGCCGTCGCGATCGGCTCGGGAGCGCCTCCCAGGCAGGGCGCGGCGGCCGTCACGGTGCGCCGCGCGCCATAGCCCGCCGGTCGCGGAGCCTCAGTCGGCCGGGTAGCGCGCCAGGATCGCGCCGTCCAACCGCCGGCAGAGCACGAGGTTGACCCGCGCCGCCGGCAGGTCCACGTCGAAAGCGCGATGGCCGTCGTGGTAGCGCACCCGGAGGGGCGCCGGCGCCGCCGCGTCTCCCTCGCCGGTGGGCGCGACGGCCGTGATCAGCACGGCGTCCCGGTAGCGGGCGGCGTGGAGCAGGCCGGCGAAGGCGCCGGCCTCGAGCGGCGGCACGATCCCCGCGTCGCTCAGCGCCCAGCGGTAGAGCGCGACCGTCGCGGCGGGGTCGCCGCCCAGCTCCACCGCCTGGGGCGCCCACAGCAGCGCGCCCTGCCCCACCGGCATGCGCACGACCCCTGACGGGCCCGCGGCCGCGCGCGCGGCGTCGGGCCGCAACTGGTCCAGCGGGCCCGTGACCAGCACGCGCGAGCCCCGCCGTGCCCAGGCGCGCAGCGCGCGCCACGCCTCCCGCCTCAGCACCCGCGACGCGGGCACGAGCACCAGCGGCGGCACGGTCCGCGCCCGGGCGCTCACCGCGAACTCGGACACCGCGCCCAGCCCCACCCGGCAGCCGTAGGCCATCGCCCGGACGGCGGCCTTCGTGGCGGCGGTGGCGGTGTCGTCGCTCGAGAACATGTTGGAGTGGGGGACGACCATCAGCACGGGCTCCTCCTCCCGCCCCACCAGATGCCGCTGGGCTGCCGCCACGAACGCCGCGACGCCGCGCAGCGCCTCCAGCTCCGGCTTGGCCGTCCCGTCGGCCCGCAGGAGCCCGATGGCGGCCTCGTTGTCGGAGGGCATGTAGCAGTTGGAGCTCCACAGCCACTCGACGAAGCCGGCGCCCCCGGGACCCACCGCCAGGGCCATCTTCCGCTCCAGCAGGTCGCGCGCGTACGCCTCCCAGCGGGCCTCGACCCCGGGCGGGTGCGCGCTGAACATCACGCCCGTCTCCTCGACCAGGTTCGCCGTGCCGGGCGCGCGGGTCATGACCTCGTCCCACAGGATCGCGTCGTTCAGCCACCAGGTGTGGATGCAGGTGAAGTCGAGCGCCGGGGCCAGGAACAGGTTGTTCGGGCTGTCGCGGGTGCCGGCCTCGTCCTGGCCGACGGTGACGAGCTGGCGCGGGTTGCCGGCCGCGGCGATGGCGCCGCGCATCTCGCGCACCCAGCGCTCGAACATCGCCTGGGCGAACAGCCGGTACTCCGGCACGGCGTCCGAGTCCGCGGCGGGCGCGCCGGCCGCGAAGGCCTCGAGCGGGGGGAGCGGAGCCGGCGCCAGGCCGCGTCCGCGCCGCCACGCCGCCCACGCCTCGCGCTCGAACCGGTCGCCGTTCGGCCGGCAGCTCCACAGGTGCTCCGCATTGCAGAACGACGGCTCGTTGATCAGGTCCCAGGCCAGATCGTGCATGCCGCGGTAGCGGCGCGCGAACGCCGACACGAACGCGCGCTGGGCGGCGACCGCCCGGGGATCGAGATAGGCGTTCTCCCCCCCCCAGGTCTCGGGCAGGAAGGCGAACAGCGTGAAGATGACGGGGATGTCGTGCCGCCGCGCCGTGAGCAGCCACGCGTCGAGGGCGCGCAGCGCCGCTTCGTCCGGCGCGCCGGGCTCCGGCGCGACGCGCGTCCACTGGGTCCAGATCCCGGTGCGCACCAAGTTCACGCCCGCCCGGCGCATCGCGTCGAAGTCGCGGTCCCACAGCCACGGATTGGGCTCGAAGAGAAACTTGCGGTGCACGTCGGAGGCCATGTAGGTCGTGCCCGCCGCCACGAACGGCGCCCCGGCCCTGGTGAGGGCGAACGCCCCGGCCCCGAGCGGTTCCCCACCCGCGAGCAGCCGCCCGTCCCACACCCAGAAGCCGGTGGTGTGCCGCAGCGACCGCCCCCCTCGTCCCGCGTCCGGCAGGTCCAGCGCGGCGTCGAGCCGGTACAGCCCGGGCGCCAGCGGCCCCGACAGCGACGTGGCGAAGTCCGCGCTCCCCGTCGCCAGGGCTTCGGTTCCGCGCACGGGGACCGGTACCTGGGCGAAGACCGTCCCCCGCTCGTCGAGCAGGGTGAGACGGCAGGTGGCCTCGACGGCGGCCGCTCCGTCGCCGCTCCGGGGAGCGCCGCGGTACGCGACCGACACCACGGGCGTCTCGCCCGCGCGATAGCAGGCGTACGAGGGACGCGATGCGAACCGCCGGGGGCCGCGGGCCGCCGCCTCGACCAGTGTGCGGAGCGCCGCCGCCGGCAGCGCGGCGTCGGACGTGGCGAAGATCCAGCGTCCGCCGGCGAACTCCCGTTCGACGCGGTCCACGAGCACCAGCGGCGCGGCCACGGCGCGCCCCGCCGCGTCGTAACCCCGCACCAGCGGTCGCACCACGGCCTCCTCGGCGCCGGCCGAGCCCGACTCGCCGGGCGTGTCGGGCACGGAGGACAGCCGGTAGTACAGCTCCCACACCGTGGCCGCCGCGGCGTCCCGCTCGAGCCCCGAGGTCCACGGCAGATCCTCGTTCGCCCGCCACGCCGTGACGGCGGCGGTGGGCACGGCGCACGCGAGCACGATCCCGAGCTGCTCGTGCCAGGTCGTCGCGGCCGGGCCGGCCCGCCAGGCGCCGTCAGCCCCGCGCTCCACGGGCACCGCGCACGGCCGCCCGCCGAGGTTCAGCCAGCTCCCCCCGGCGTCGAGATACCGCTTGATGGCGGGCCAGCCGGCGAGCGGGAAGGCGCTGCCGTAGGGGCTCACGAACACGTCGCAGCTTCCGGGCAGGAGCCGCGCGTCGAGGTCCGCGGCGGCGAGGAATTCGACGCGGTGGCCCTGCAGCGCCGCGGCGACGGCCGCGGGCCGGGCCGCGGGCTCGCCGCCCGCCACGTCGGCCGCGGGGAACCCGGCCTCCGCGAGCACGGCGACCCTCACGACCGGGATCGGCGCCGCCCGCGCGCGTCCCCCGCCCCCCCCGGTCGGGGAGACGGCCGCGCC
>JAJYLI010000029.1 GCA_021787855.1 bacterium
GGATCAGTCGTACGCCGATATCGCGCAGGTGACCGGCGTCCCCGTGGGGACCGTGAAGTCGCGCCTGTTCCGCGGCCGGCGACTGCTCGAGGCGGCGCTGGTGCAGTATGCCCGCGGCGCGGGCCTGCTGCCGGCCGCCGGGGGTGCCGCGTGATGGACTGCCGCCACGTGATCCAGCGCATGTGGGAGTACCTGGACGGCGAGGTGCCTCCGGCCGTGGCGGAGGGGATCCGGGCGCACTTGGCCGAGTGCGCGCGGTGCAACCCCCAGTATCAGTTCCAGTTCCGGTTCCTCCGCTCCCTGGTGCGTGCGCACGAGGGGCAGGACGCAGCGCGGCCCGAGTTCCTGGGCAAGCTGCGGAGGACGCTGCACAGCATCGGCGACGACCTCACCTGAGGGACGGCCGACCCCAGTCGGCTCAGTGCCGCCGGACCCTGGTCCGGGGAACAATCGGGCGCGGCCGTGAGTTAGTGCCGCGAACCCGCACCGACACGAGTGGGCCATGCGCAGCCCGGCTTCGACCGAACACCGATGAAGACCACGCTGGCGCCGGTATCCGCGGCGCGCGCCGATGCGGGCGTGACCACGAGCGCGACCAGTCCGAAGGTGCCCCTCACCGCCCTGGACCAGCTCTGGTTCCAGATCAGCGGCACCGTGTGCAACCTCCGGTGCCGGCACTGCTTTATCAGTTGCGCGCCCGACAATCACGCCTTCTGGTTCCTGGACCCGGGCGTGGTGCGTGCCGCGCTGGAGCAATCGGAGGGGCTGGGGGTCAAGGAGTACTACTTCACCGGCGGCGAGCCGTTCATGCACCGTGACCTGATCGCGATCCTGGCGGACGCACTGGCCCTCGGGCCGGCGACGGTGCTGACTAACGGCACGCTCCTGACGCCGCGCGGAGTCGAGGGTCTCGCCGCGCTGGCGGCCGGCTCGCGCTACTCGCTGGAGCTGCGGGTCAGCCTCGACGGCGTCAACCCCGAGATGAACGACGCCATCCGGGGCCCGGGCGCGTTCGCCCGCACGCTCGAGGGACTGCGGCGGCTCGCCGCCGCGGGCCTCCTGCCGATCGTGACCGCGGTCCAGACGTGGCCGGATGCCGAGCACGACCGCATGCTGGTGGAGTTCGGGCAGCGGCTGGCGGAGATCGGGTGTGCCCGCCCGCGGCTGAAGGTGCTGCCGCCGCTGCGGATCGGGGCGGAGGCGGGCCGGAGCGGCGGGTACGCGGCCACGGAGCGGGTGACGCACGAGATGCTCCACGGCTTCGACCTGGACCGGCTGCTGTGCACGCGCGCGCGCCTGGTGACCTCGCGGGGGGTGTATGCCTGTCCGATCCTGCTCGACTACGCGAGCGCCCGCCTGGGCGACACCCTCGCCGCGGCGGCCGCGCGGCCGGCGCCCCTGAGCGAGCAGGCCTGCTTCACGTGCTACCGGAGCGGCGCGATCTGCTCGAACGTGCCGAGCGGCGGCCTGGAGCGGGCATGAGGCCCATCGGTTTCCGGGGCCCCGGCGCCGAGCCGCACCTGTGAGTGCCGGGGTGGCCGCCTACGAGCGGGTCGCGGTGTTCGGCGGCGTCTATTCGAACCACCGGGCTCTGGCCGCGGTGATCGCCGACGCGCGCAACCGGGGGGCCGAGGCGCTGATTTGCCTGGGTGACCTGGGCGCCTTCGGCCCCAACCCCGACAAGGTGTTCCCCCTGCTCCGGGACGCCGGCGCGGTCGTGATCCGTGGCAACTATGACGATTCCATCGCGCGCGGCCTGGACGACTGTCAGTGCGGTTACACCGATCCCCGCGACAACCACTACGCGCATCTGTCCTACCAGTACACCTACGCGCGCACGGCGCCGGACAACCGCCGCTGGCTCGGGACGCTGCCTCCCGAGGTGCGCTTCCGCCTGGGCGCGCTGGACGCGCTGGGCATGCACGGCAGCCCCCGGCAGATGAACGAGTTCCTGTGGGAGAGCGCGACGCCGACCCATTTCCTGCGCAAGCTCGCGCGCGAGCACCACGCCGACGTCCTGCTGGGCACCCACACGGGCATCCACTGGCTGCGGCGCCTCGGCCCCACGTCGTGGTACGTCAACGTCGGCGCCATCGGCCGCCCGGCCAACGACGGGCGCCGCGAGGTCTGGTACGCCTTCCTCACGGCCGCGGACACCAGGCTCGTGGTCGAGCACGTGCCGGTCGCCTACGACCACGGGGCGCTGGCGGACGAGATGCGCGAGGAGCGCCTGCCGCAGGAGTTCATTGACACCATCCTGACCGGGTGGTGGACCACCTGTCTGGAAGTCCTGCCCGCCAAGGAGCGGGCGCGGGGGCGGTTCTGAGGCGCACCATCCTTGTCTCCGCCGTACTGGCCCTGGGTGGCGTCAGCCGCCTGGCGGCCCAGGCGCCCGACGTCTCGGGAGGCATCTACCTCTTCCAGTACCAGCCGGTGGATCTGGCCGGTGTGGAGCCGAGGACGGAGGTATACGCCGCCTACGTGACGCTGGACCGGCGGACGGGCCCGTGGACCGTCCACCTCCAGGCCAGGGCGCGGGACTCGAAGTTGCGGCCGTTCTACCCCGGCACGGTCTGGTTCCAGGAGGCCTGGCTCGGTTTCCATCTCGCCACGCCGTCGGGTCGCCGGTCAGTAGCGCTGCGGGCGGGGAAGATCTATCAGATTCTGGGCCGGTTTTGGGACGGCTCGTTCTTCGGCAATCTCCAGTACTTCGACGGGCTCAAGCTCAACCCCCAGTTCGGCCTGGAGGCCCTCGGCCGGACGCGAGCCGGGCCGCTGGGCCTGAGTCTCGCGGGCCAGTATATCCTCGCGTCGGACCGCGTCAGCGGGGCCCTGGCGGGGCGCGACTTCGAGACGCTAGACGGGTTCCGCAATCGCGACGGCCTGGGCCTGCGCGGCACGGTATCCGTCGCCGGCGCCACGCTGGGCGCGTCGTTCCTGAGCCAGGGCGTGGACACGGCCGGCATCGTGCATCGGATGCCTCACGTCGCCCTCGACGCGCAGTACGTTCGGGGATCGGTGACCCTCTACGTGGAATGGACCCGGCGCCGCGCCGGGTCTCTGCCCGCGGCGCTCCAGGGGTCCATCCCGGGCTCGCCCGCGACCTGGTGGCTCGCGGGGGCGCAGTGGACCCGGGGCGCCCTCCATCTGCGCTACAACTTCAGCCGCTCGAGCTACGAGGCTCTCGGGCGTACCGAGTGGATCCACCAGCCGGGAGTCACCTACGACGTCGCGACGGGCGTCCACGCGTTGCTGGAGTACGACCTCTGGCAGACGCGGGTCGCCGGCGTTACGACGACCACGGACCGGAGCCTCGACGCGGTGCTCCTGCTGGAGTTCCGGTGAGCGCCGGTTTCGGCGGTCCCTGGCCCTGGATCCTGCTGGCCGGCTACGGCCTGGCGCTGGTCGTCGTCGCGCCGTCCTCGCGCGACGCGGGCGGCTTCTTCGAGGGGAAGGACCGCGGCGGCCGGCCACCCACGCTCGCCTACCTCGCCGGCAGCATGTTCATCGCGTGGATCTTCGCGAAGTCCGTCACCAACGCGGCGAACCTGGGGGCGACCTTCGGCCTGCCGGGGGCGGTGGCGTACGCGACCTACTGGCTCTCGATCCCCATCGGCGGCCTGGTGATCGTGGGCCTG
This sequence comes from bacterium, assembly GCA_021787855.1. GTDB lineage: Bacteria > Gemmatimonadota > Gemmatimonadetes > Gemmatimonadales > JACORV01 > Fen-1245. Next base: position 3,639 of record JAJYLI010000029.1, read on the forward strand.
CGGCGCAGGCACGGGGCGACCTCGCTCGCCGGGTGGCTTACCGGCCGGTACGGCCGGGGGGCGGCCGTGACCTTCCTCCTCGCCATCCTGATCCGGCTCTACAACGAGGTGTGGAGCAACAGCACCGTGGTCGGCACCTACTTCGGCCCGAAGGGCTCGACGCCCTACTTCGTGGGCGCACTTGCCTTCACCTTGCTGACGCTCGCGTACACGCTCAAGGGCGGCCTGCGGACCTCGATCTGGACTGACGCGCTCCAGGCCGGCGTGTTCGGCGTCTTTCTCACACTGGTGCTCGGGCTCGCGGTGCCTCACGCGACCGGCGGCCGCCTGGACCGGGTCATCACGTCCGGTTCCTGGACCCTGGCCGGGGGGGTGGACTTGATCCTGGTCGCGCTGCTCCAGTCGTTCTCCTATCCGTTCCACGATCCGATCCTGACCGACCGCGGCTTCCTGGCCGACCCCCGCACGACCGTCAAGGCCTTCCTCATCGCCGGCGGGCTGGGCGCGCTCGCCATCACGCTGTTCGGCACGGTCGGCGTGACGGCGTTTCTGAGCGGCACGGTGATCCACGACGACGCGCCCCGCGCGGTCGCGGCCGCCGTGGGCACCGGCGTGCTGGTCATGGTGAACGTCGTCATGCTCAACTCGGCCGCATCGGCGGTGGACTCCGCCTTCAGCGCCACGGCCAAGGCGGTGACGGTGGATGTCGCGGGCCTGTGGGGCGCGCCCCGCCGGCGGCTGGCGGTCGGCCGCTGGGCGATGGCCGCCGCCGCGATCCTCGGCAACCTGCCGCTGCTCGTGGGCGCCCACATCCTGGAGGCCACGACGATCAGCGGCACGATGGTGCTCGGGCTCGCGCCCGCGTTCGTGCTGGGCCTGTTCCTCGAGGCGCCGCCGCTCTCGTTCCACCTGGCGTTCTGGACGGGCATCGCCGCGGGCCTGGTGGAGCTGCTGGGCCTCCTGCCGCGGGCCCTGGCCATCGGACGCGGCACCTACGCGGTGCTGCTGGGCGTGAACGCGTGGGGCCTGCTCCTGGCGACGGCGCTGTTCCTCCTTCCGGTCCTGTGGCGGCGGATGCGGGGCGGCGCGGCGGTATGACGGCCGCCCTCGCGCCGTTCGAGCGCCACATGGTGGTACGCGCGATCAAGGTCGCGCTGGTGGTGGGGACCGCCCTCACGATCGTGAACCTGGGCCGCGAGCTGGCCAGCGGCGCCACGAGCCTGGATCTGGCCCTCCGCGTGGCCTTCACGTACTCGGTGCCCTTCATCGTGTCCCTCTACTCGATGCGCGGCACGGCCGAGGAGCTGCGGCCGGGCGCCCGGAGCCGGCGCGGCGGCACGTACGTGTGCCGAGGCTGCCCCGGCGCCGCGGTCAGCGTGGCGCCGGGAGAGCGGCTGCCCCCCTGCCCGCAGTGCGGGCCCAACGCTCGCTGGGTACCCCGTCATGCGTGACGTCACGCGCGACCGCGCCCCGGCCTCCAGGCCGGCGGCCGCAGCCCCTGAAGCCGCATCGCCCCTCCTCTCGCCCGACGACGAGCACAACCGGGCGCTCATGGAGCACGTGCACCCGCCGTCCTGGGTCAACCCCACGCCCGCCGGCCGGTACAATCTGGTCGTCGTGGGCGCCGGCACGGCCGGGCTGGTGTCCGCCCTGGGCGCCGCCGCCCTCGGCGCCCGCGTCGCCCTGATCGAACGGCACCTGATGGGGGGGGACTGCCTGAACGTCGGCTGCGTGCCGTCCAAGGGCGTGCTCCGCGCGGCCCGCGCGATCCACGCGGCGCGCGGGGCCGCCGCGTTCGGCGTGCGGGGCGGCGAGGCGGCGGACGCGGACTTCCCCGCCGTGATGGCGCGGGTGCGGCGCCTGCGCGCTGGGCTCGCCGAGCACGACTCCGCGCGCCGCCTCGCCGGGCTGGGGGTGGACGTGTTCCTCGGGGACGGCCGGTTCGTCGCGCCCGACGCCGTGGAGGTCGGCGGCGCGCGGCTGCGGTTCGCCCGCGCCGTGATCGCCACGGGCGCCCGCGCCGCCGGGCTGCCAGTGCCCGGCCTGGCGGAAGCCGGCTTCCTCACGAACGAGACCGTCTTCGGCCTCACCGAGCTGCCGCGGCGCCTGGTGATCATCGGCGCCGGACCGATCGGCTGCGAGCTCGGCCAAGCTTTCCGGCGCTTCGGCGCCGAAGTGTCCATCGTGAGCCTCGACCCGCGCCTGCTGCCCCGTGAGGACCCCGATGCGGCGGCCGTCCTGGCGGCGCGGTTCGAGCGCGAGGGCGTCCACCTCAGCCTCGGGGTGAAGCCGGCGTCGGTCAGCACCCGCGGACGGCACAAGGTGCTCGCCTTCGAGGGCCCGGGAGGCCCGGGCGAGGTGGCGGGCGAGGAGATCCTGGTGGCGGCGGGCCGAGCGCCCAACGTCGAGGGCCTGGGCCTCGAGGCCGCCGGCGTCGCCTTTGGCCGGGCGGGCGTCACGGTCAATGACCGCCTCCGGACGAGCAACCCGCGCATCTACGCCGCCGGCGACATCTGCTCCGCGTACAAGTTCACCCACGCCGCCGACGCGATGGCCCGGATCGCCATCCAGAACGCGCTCTTCTTCGGCCGCAAGCGGGCGAGCGGGCTGGTCATTCCGTGGTGTACGTACACCGACCCCGAGATCGCGCACGTCGGCCTGTACGAGGAGGAGGCGCGGCGCCGCGGCCTCCGCGTCACGACCTTCACGCAGCCCCTGGCCGACGTGGATCGGGCCGTGCTCGATGGCGAAGCCGAGGGCTTCGCCCGGGTGCACGTCGAGGAGCGCAGCGGCCGGATCCTGGGCGGCACGCTGGTGGCCAGTCATGCGGGGGAGATGATCGGCGAGCTGGTTTTCGCGATCACGGCGGGTCTGCGGGCAGGCAGCCTCGCGACTGCGATCCACCCGTACCCCACGCAGGCGGAGGCGTGGCGGCGGCTGGGCGACGCCGTGAACCGCCGCCGGCTGACGCCGGCGGTGCAGACCTGGCTGCGGCGCCTTCTGGCCTTGCGTCGCTAGGCGTCGTGGAGTCCTCGCGCAGCACCGCGCCGCGCGCGGACGGGGCTTCCTCTCCGCCGACCGGTCCGGCGGGCCGGAGGAGGCGGGATCTCCTCAAGCTGACCTTGCTGGCCGCGCTGGTGGTGGCGGGCTGGGTCGCCTGGAGGCTTCCGGCCGCACGGGCGTTCGCCTCCCGGGAGCACGTCCTCGCGCTCCGCGACGCGGTGGCGGGGTCCTGGTGGGGGCCGCCAGCGTTCGTCGGGATCTACGCGCTCCTGTCGTCGCTGGACATGTCCGGGCTGGTGCTCTCGACCACCGGCGCCGCGATCTTCGGCTTCGGGCGCGCGCTGGTGTTGAACACCGTCGGCGCGAACCTCGGCGCGAACGCGGCCTACTGGCTGGCGCGCCTGCTGGGGAGCGACGCGATCGGCTCGCTGCTCGGCAGCCGCGCCCCCGCAGTGCACGAAGCGGCCGAGCGGCATGGCTTCCTCTGGCTGCTCCGCCTGCGACTCCTCCCGGTCGTGCCCTTCAACCTGCTCGACGTCACCGCGGGCCTCTCCGGGATGCGCTGGCCACCCTACGCGGCGGCCACGGTGCTGGGCATGCTCCCGGGCACGCTGCTGTTCACCTACGTGGCGAGTCGGATCTTCGAGGTCGGGGGGGGATCCGCCGCCGGACGCGGCCTCCTGCTCCGGGTGCTCGGCGTCGGGGCGGCGCTGGTGCTGCTGACGTTCGCGCCGGCCCTCGCCGGCTGCCTGACCCGCAGGCGGGAGCGCCGGTGATCGGCGTCGTCATCCCGGCGTGGAACGAGGCGCAGGCGCTTCCGACCCTGCTCGCCGATCTGCGGGCCCTCTCCTCGCGCCTGCCGCTCGACATCCTGGTCGCGGACGGCGGATCCGATGACGACACCCGGGCGCGGGCCCTCGCGGCGGGCGCCCGGGTCATCACGGCGCCGCGGGGCCGGGCCCCCCAACTCAACGCCGGGGCGACCGCCGCCCGGGGCGAGTGGCTGCTGTTTCTGCACGCGGACTCCCGGCTGGCGCCCGGGTGCGGCGACGCGCTGGCGGCCGCCGTGGGCGATCCCGGCCTGCGTGCCGCGGTGTTCCGCTTCGCGATTGATCTTCCGGCCGGCCAGCGGCAGTTCATCGAGTGGGGACAGGCCCTGCGGCAGGCGCTGTTCCGGCTGCCGTACGGCGACCAGGGCCTGCTGGTGCGGCGAGACGCCTTCGAGGCGGCCGGCGGGTACCCGCCGATTCCTCTCATGGAGGACGTCGCGGTCGTCCGGCGGCTGAAGCGCGCGGGACCCATCCGGACCTTGCCGGTGGCGCTGACGACGTCTGGCCGCCGCTACCGCGACCGCGGTGTGCTGCGCGTCTGGCTGGCACACACGCTTCTGATCGCCCTCTTCACGCTGGGCGTGTCGCCGCGGCGTCTGGCCGCGTGGCGTGATGCCTGGGCGTGACGCCGTTTCCCCGCGCGAGGTGATCGGCGTCTTCGCCAAAGCGCCGGTTCCCGGTGTGGTCAAGACCCGGCTCGCGGCGGCGATCGGCTCCGAGGCGGCCGCGGAGCTGTATCGCCGGCTCGGGCAGCGGGTCGTTTCGGCGGCCGCGGCGAGCCGGCGCGCCGTGGTCTGGTACGCCCCTCCCGGTCGTCGCGTGGCCGTCACAGGCTGGCTCGACGGGGTGCGCGGCATCGCGTACCGGGCCCAGCCCGCGGGGAGTCTGGGGCGGCGCCTGGAGACGGCGTTCGCCTGGCACTTCGCGCACGGGGCCGGTCGGGTCGTAATCGTGGGCACGGACTGCCCGGGAGTGGGGCGGAGCGTGCTGGCGCGCGCGTTCCGTGCGCTGCGGTCGGCCGACGTCGTGCTCGGCCCGGCCCTGGACGGTGGCTACTACCTCATCGGCCTCACCGCGCCGCACCCGGAGCTGTTTCGCCGCGTGGCCTGGTCCACCGGCCTGGTCCTCCGCGCGACCCGCGCGCGCGCCCGCGCCCTGGGCCTCTCCTGCCGGGTGCTGGATCTGCTGCGCGACGTGGACACCGCGAACGACGCTCGGGCCCTGGGGCTGCTCCCGGGCTGACCCGGGTCCCGGGCGGCACTCACTCCAGCCGCCCCGGCTTAGGGCTCACCTCCGCGGTGAGCGGCAGATTGGCCGAGGAATCCCCCACGCCGATGCGGTAGCGGCCGGCGCTCACCGTCCAGCGGTGCGCCGCGGTGTCCCAGTGCGCGAAGGCCGCCGCGCCCAGGGAGAACGTCACGCGCCTCGTCTGGCCCGGCGCGAGCCGCACGGTGCGGAAGCCCTTGAGCTGCCAGGGTGGCTCGCCCGTCGCCGCAGGCATCCCCACGTAGAGCTGCACCACGTCCGCGCCGGCCCTCCGCCCGGTGTTCGTCACGTTCGCGCTGACAGTCACCGTGCGGCCCCGCCCACGCACGACGTGGATGCGCTCGAACCTGAAGGTGGTGTACGACAGGCCGAAGCCGAACGGGAACAGCGGCGCGATGCGCTTCGCGTCGTACCACCGGTAGCCGACCAGCAGACCCTCCGCATACGACACCTTGCCGTCCACCCCCGGCCACTGCGCGGGCGTCGCGGCCGGCACGTCGGCCAGGCTCTTCGGGAACGTCACCGGCAGCTTGGCCGCGGGATTGACGTCGCCGAACAGCACCGCGGCGAGCGCGTGACCGAATTCCTGCCCCGGATACCAGGCCTCGACGACCGCCCGCACCGAGTCCAGCCACGGCATCGCCACGGCCGAGCCCGTGTTCAGAACGACGATGGTGTGGTGGTTCGCCGCCGCCACCGCGCCGATGAGCCGGCTCTGCGCGCCCGGGAGGTCGAGGTTCTCGAGGTCGAAGCCCTCCGATTCGAAGTCGCTCGCGAAGACGATGGCCACGTCCGACGACTCGGCGAGCGCGACCGCTTCGGCCAGCAGCGACTTCGGGCTCGGGGCCCGCCAGCCCAGGCTCACCGAGTCGCCGCCCTCGTTCTGGTAGTAGTCCACCTCGATCGGCGTCGCCCGCCCGGCCGTGAGCGCCACTCGCGCGATCTGGGTCGTCGGCCCCTGGTCACGCCACTGGTCAATGACCCGCGCGCCGCCCACAAACAGCCGGCTGCCGTCGTCACTGGTGAGCGAGAACGTGTACTCGCCGGTCGTGGGCGCGGTGATCGTGCCGGTCCAGCGCGCCGACCACTTGTCGGCGTTCACGCCCGGTCCCGCCGGCCGGTCGTGCCAGTTGGCGCCGAGGGCCGTGTCCACGCGGGTCAGCACCGGCGGGCCCGACAGCGTCATGTTGTTGTAGAACTCCGCCGTGAGCCCATGACCGGTGCCCGAGGCCGGCGCGAGCGCCGAGGACGGCACGGCCGGCAGGGCGCCGTTCACCGGCTGGTCGCCCTGCGCGTAGCGCACCACGATGCCGCCGCCGGCGCGGGCCTCGATCCCCTCGAACGGCGTGACGACGTAGGGGGCGCTCACGTAGGCGCTGCCGCCGCCGCCCGTCATGGCGTCCTTGCCCCCGTCGGACCCGATGACCGCGATGGAGCGCACCCGCGCGGGATCGAGCGGCAGCAGGCCGCCCTCGTTCCTGAGCAGCACGATGCCGCGCGCCGCGGCGCTCCGCGCGAAGGCGGCGTGCGCGCTGTCGGTGACCACGGAGTCGGGTCCGCCCGGCTGGGCGCGCTCGAACAGATGGAACCGGAACTCCTGGGTCAGGATCCGGCGGACCATGTCGTTCAGCCGGGACATCGGCACCCGGCCGGCGAGCACCGCGGCCTTGAGCGGCGCGCCGAAGAAGGTCGTGTCCGGCATCTGCAGGTCCAGGCCGCCGTCGGCGAACGCGGCGGTGCCGTGGGTCGCGCCCCAGTCCGAGGTGATGAAGCCGGGGAATCTCCACGCCCCCTTGAGGACGCTGTCCTGCGTCCACGCGTCCTCGCACGCCCACAGCCCGTTGACGGTGCTGTAGGCGCACATCACGGATGACGCGCCCGCGGCGCCGGCCGGGCCGTGGGGCCCCGGGCGGATCGCCGCCTCGAACTGCGGCATGTAGAGCTCGCGCAGGGCCCGGCGGTCCACGATCACGTCGTCCGCCGGGGTGTTGCGGAACGTCTCCTGGTTGTAGGCGACCCAGTGCTTGACCTGCGCCAGGACGCCCCCGCTCTGCACGCCCGCGATCTCCGCGGCGGCAAGCGCGCCGGTCAGGAACGGGTCCTCGCCGTAGGCCTCGAACGCGCGCCCCCAGCGCGGATCCCGGACGATGTTGACCGTGGGGCCGAGGTTCACGTTCGCGCCCTTGCCCCACTCCTCCGCGGCGATCACGCTCCCGTACCGGAACGCGAGCGACGTGTCCCAGCTCGCGGCCACCGCCACGGGCGCCGGGAGCTGCGTGACGCCCTCCATCCCGTCGGCCACGCCGCCGGGCCCGTCCTCGAGCTTCAAGGCCGGAATGCACAGGCGCGGGACGGCCGGGACCCAGCCCGCGTACCTGGATCCGGGCGCGCCATGCACCAGCGCGATCTTCTCGTCCAGCGTGAGTTTCGCCATCACCTGCGCGACCCGCGTCGCGATCGGGGCCCGGGAGCGCACCCAGGGGCAGGAATCGGCGGCCGCGCCCGCCGGCGGCGGCGCCACCCTGATGGAAGCGGCGCACACCAGGGCCGCCGCGAGCGAGCGAGTCCGCCAGATGCCGGTCATCCGAAACCTCCGCGAGAGGCGTGAAGCGCTCCGAACCTTTCCCCCGCCGGCCCCCATCGTCAAGCAAGGGCGGCCCGCCGGCCCCCGCCGGCCCCCTCCGGCCCCCTCCGGCCCCGCCCGGGTGGCGCCGGCGGGCCGCGGCGACAGCCTGCGGACCGTCCCGGGATCCCCCGGGTACACATTGCCGCCAAGCCGACTGCGTGGAGGAAGGCCATGGACAGGCCGGGCACCGGGAAGGGGGCTCGTAACGTGAGAATGCGGAACCTTCGGACGGCGGCCGCCGCGCTAGCCTGCGTGGCGGTGGCGCTGGCGCCGTCGCCGGGTGGACGGCGCGCCGCGGCCCCCGCCGCGGACGGCGTGCTGCGCGCCACCCTGGGCAACGGCCTCCGGGTGGTCATCGTCCCCAACCACCTGGCCCCGGTGGTGACCACCATGGTCAACTACCTGGCGGGCTCCAACGAGGTGCCGGCGGGCTTCCCGGGCACGGCCCACGCGCAGGAGCACATGATGTTCCGCGGCAGCCCCGGCCTCACGGCCGACCAGCTCGCGGAGATCTCCGCCGCGGTGGGCGGGTCGTTCAACGCGGACACCCGGCAGACGGTGACGCAGTACTTCTTCTCCGCGCCCGCGGAGGACCTGGACCTGGTCCTGCACGTCGAGGCGCTGCGCATGCGCGGGGTGGACGACGCCGACAGCCTGTGGAACAAGGAGCGCGGCGCCATCGAGCAGGAGGTCGCGCAGGACCTGTCCAACCCGTTCTACAAGTTCTACGAGCGCATGCTGGCGGCGCTGTATCGGGGCACCCCGCTGGCCAACCCCGGCCTGGGCACGCGGCCGTCGTTCGACTCCACCACCGCCGGGATGCTGAAGCGCTTCTACGACACGTGGTACGCGCCCAACAACGCCATCCTCGTCATCACCGGGGATGTGGACCCGCAGGGCACGCTCGCCACGGTGCGGCGGCTGTTCGGGGCCATCCCCCGCAAGCGCCTGCCGGCGCGGCCCGCGATCGCGCTCCAGCCCGTCCAGGCCGAGACGCTGACCATCCCGTCCGACTACCCGTTCGGCGTGGCGGCCATCGCGTTCCGGATGCCGGGCACCAGCAGCCCCGACTACGCGGCCGCGAACGTCCTGGCGGACGTGCTGAGCAGCCAGCGCGGCTCGCTGTACGCCCTGGTCCCGGAGGGCAAGGCGCTGTTCGCCGAGTTCGAGCTGCAAGCCGAGCCCCGGGCGAGCGCGGGGATGGCCATCGTCGGGTACCCCAAGGGCGCGGACCCGCAGGCGCTGGTGGCGGAGGTGCGGCGCATCGTGGCGAACGACCTCAGCCAGGGCCTGCCCGCCGACCTGGTGCGCGCCTCGCAGCGCCAGGAGCTGACCGGCGCGGAACTCCAGAAGAACTCGGTTTCGGGGCTGGCGTTCGCGTGGTCCGACGCCGTGGCGGTCGAAGGCCGCCACTCGCCCGACGACGACATCCGCGCCATCGAAGCCGTCACGCCCGCGGCGGTGAACCGGGTGGCGCGGCGCTACCTCACCCTGGGCCACGCGATCACGGCGGTGCTGCCGCCGCAGCCCTCGGGCAAGCCGGTCACCCGCAGCTCGTTCGGCGGCGCGGAGTCCTTCACCTCCGCGAACGTCAAGCCGGTGCCGCTGCCCGCGTGGGCCTCGACCGCCCTGGCGCGGCTGTCCGTGCCGCGGCTCACGACCCACCCGGACGTGGACACGCTGCCCAACGGCCTGACGCTGATCGTCCAGCCGGAGTCGGTGAGCAACACCGTGAGCGTGTTCGGGCACATCAGGAGCGACCCCGACCTCGAGGCGCCCGCGGGCCAGGAGGGCGTGGCCGGGGTCCTGGACCAGCTGTTCTCCTTCGGCACCACCACGCTCGACCGGCTGGCATTCCAGAAGGCGCTGGACGACATCGGGGCGGAGGAGAACGCGGGCACGGACTTCTCCCTGGACGTGCTCGCGACGCACCTGGACCGCGGTGTCGAGCTGCTCGCCGACAACGAGCTGCGCCCGGCGCTGCCCGCCCAGGCGTTCCAGGTCGTGCAGCGCCAGCAGGCGGCCTACGTGGGCGGGCGGAACGAGAGTCCCGGGTACCTGGCCGGCCGGGCGCGCGACGCGGCGCTGTTCCCGAAGGACGACCCGTCGCTGCGCGAGGCCACGCCGCAGACGGTCTCCGCGCTCACGCTGGGCGACGTCAGGGCCTACTACGGGCGCGTCTTCCGCCCCGACCTCACGACCATCGTGGTGATCGGCAAGGTGACGCCCGGCCAGGCGGAATCGGTGGTCACGAAGTACTTCGGCGGCTGGCGCGCGGAGGGGCCGAAGCCGGTCACCGACCTGCCGGCGGTGCCGCCGAGCGCGACCTCGGTCACGACGGTGCCCGACCGGAGCCGCGTCCAGGACGCGGTCACGCTGGCCGAAACGCTGGGGCTCAACCGCTTCGACTCCGCCTACTACGCGCTGCAGCTCGGCAACGAGATCCTGGGCGGCGGCTTCTACGCCAGCAAGCTGGGCCAGGACCTCCGCGAGACGACCGGCCTGGTCTATTACGTGGGCTCGTCGCTGGAGGCCGGCAAGACACGGACCGTGTACGAGGTGAGCTACGGCTGCGACCCGCCCAACGTGTCGAAGGCGCGCGCCCTGGTGGTCAGGGACCTCGAGGCGATGCAGGCGGCGCCGGTGGACACCCAGCGCCTGGACCAGGCCAAGGCGATCCTGCTCCGGCAGATCCCGCTCTCGGAGGCCAGCGTCGGCAGCATCGCCCAGGGTTGGATCGCGCGGACCGACATCGGCCTGCCGCTGGACGAGCCGGAGGTGGCGGGGCGGCGCTACCTGGACCTCACGGCGGGGGACGTGCAGCGGGCGTTCGCGCGCTACCTGAGGCCGGCCGACCTCGCCCAGGTCGTCCAGGGGCCGGCCCCGCAGTAGGCGGCCCGCAACTTCCCGGCGCCTCGCGGGTAATCCCCGCGTCCCGTGGGGCGGCCACCCCGCGCCCCGCGGCCGGGCCGCCCAACGCCGGCCCGGGCGCGTGCGTAGTCCCCAAGTCCATCCCAACGAGGCGTTCACGACCATGACCACCGTCTCCCCAGTGCCGCGTCGCCTGCCGGTCCTCGCTTGCGCCCTGTCGCTGGCCGCGCTCGCCGCGCCCGCGGCCCGGGCCCAGGTCCCGTCCTCGATGGCATCCGGCCTGGTGTGGCGGAACGTCGGCCCGTTCCGCGGGGGCCGGGTGTCCGCCGTCACGGGCGCCGTCGGCGAGCCGGGGGTGTTCTACGCGGGCTTCCCCACGGGCGGCGTGTGGAAGACGGACAACGCCGGGACCACCTGGAGGCCGATCTTCGACTCGGTCAAGACCATCGCCTCGATCGGCGCCATCGAGGTCGCGCCGTCGGACACGAGCGTGATCTACGTGGGCACGGGGGACATGCCGACGGGCGGCAACATCAACGAGGGCGACGGCGTGTACAAGTCGGTGGACGCGGGCCGGACCTGGCGGCACATCGGCCTCGACTCCGCCAAGCAGATCCCCTCGATCCTGGTGGACCCGAAGGACCCCGACGTGGTGCTGGTGGCGGCGCAGGGGAACCTGCACGCGCCATGGGGTCAGCGCGGGGTCTATCGGAGCACCGACGGCGGCCGGACCTGGACCCGCACCCTGTTCGTTGACGACTCGACGGGCATCCAGAAGCTGGCCTGGGCCTACGACAATCCGAGCGTGGTCTTCGCCACCACCGACCGGCATTACATGGCGCCGGGGGCGAACTTCCGCTTCGGCTTCATGGCCGGCGGAGGCCGCGGCCCCACGGGCACCGCGATCTACAAGTCCACCGACGAGGGGCTCACCTGGCACGCGATCACCAGCAGCGACCTGCCGCGGCTGTTCGGCCGCACCTCGATCGCGGTGGCGATGCACACCAACTCGCAGCGCGTCTTCCTGATCGGCAACTTCGGCCTGTACCGCTCGGACGACGGCGGGACGACGTGGCGGCGGATGGATCCCGCCGATCCCCGCATCATGAACGGCCAGGGCGGCTACAACTGCGGCGTGTACGTGAGCAGCAGCAATCCGGACGAAGTGATCACCATCAACACCTCGAGCTACATCTCCACCGACGGCGGCAACACCTTCACGGGCTTCAAGGGCGCGCCGGGCGGCGACGACCCGCAGCAGCTGTGGATTGACCCGACCGACGGCCAGCGGATGCTGCTCGGGATGGACCAGGGCGCGACGGTGACGCTGGACGGCGGCAAGACCTGGAGCCTGTGGTACAACCAGTCCACCGAGCAGGTCTATCACATCTCCGTGGACAACTCGTTCCCCTACTGGATCTACGCCAGCCAGCAGGACGCGGGCGCGATCCGCACCCGGAGCCGCGGCAACTACGGCGAGATCACGCCGCTGGACTGGAGCCCCGTGGGCGCCTGGGAGTGGGGCACGGACGTGCCCGATCCGCTGAACCCGAACATCGTCTACGGCTCCGGCTCGGGCATCCTCAAGATCACCTGGCCGAGCGAGCAGGTGATTGACGTCGGCCCGCAGCTCGACCCGGCGTCGCACCTGCGGACGACCAATTCGGCGCCGTTGATCTGGGCGCCGTGGAATCCGCGCGAGCTGCTGTTCGGCACGCAGTACGTGATGGCCACGACCGACGGCGGCGTGCACTGGCGGCAGCTGAGCCCCGACCTGGGCTACCCCAAGGGCGTCACCCCGCCGCCGGAGAGCCTGGCGGTGCGGTTCCCGCCGCGGCGGGGCGAGGTCCGCGGCGGCGCGATCGAGTCCATGGCGGCCTCGACCGTGCGGCCGGGGATCATCTGGGTGGGCACCAACAACGGCCTGGTCAAGATGACCCGCGACGACGGCCGCACCTGGCAGGACGTCTCCATTCCCGGCCTGCCGGACTCGAGCCAGTCCGACATCCCGGCCATTGACGCGTCGCACCAGGACGCCGCCGAGGCCTACGTGGCGGTGGACGCGCACGGCACGGGGGACTACGCGCCGTATCTGTATCGCACGCGGGACTACGGGCGGACGTGGACCAAGATCGTGACCGGATTGCCCGTGGGCCAGCCGAGCGGCAGCTTCGCGCGCTTCGTCCGGGCGGACACGAAGCAGCACGGGCTGTTGTTCGCCGGCACCGAGAGCGGGATGTACGTCTCGTTCGACGACGGCGACCACTGGCAGTCGCTGCAGCTCAACCTCCCCAACACGTCGTACCGCGACGCGGTGATCAAGGGGAACGACCTGGTGGTCGGCACCTACGGCCGCGGGATCTGGATCCTGGACGACATCTCGCCGTTGAGGCAGATGACGCCGGCGATCGCGGACGAGGACGTGCACCTCTTCGAGCCCGGCGACGCCGTGCGGGTGCACCGCAACGTGAACCAGGACACGCCGTTCCCGCCGGAGGTGCCGCACGCCCTGAACCCGCCGGACGGCGCGGTGATCTACTACTGGCTCAAGTCGAAGCCCGCGGGCGCGGTGACGCTCGACGTGCTCGATCGCGCGGGGAAGGTGGTGCGCCATCTCACCAGCCTGCCCCAGCCGCCGGTGCCCGAGGCCGCCAGGCCGCCGGAGCCCAACTTCTGGCTGGCGACGCCGCAGCCGTTGCCGGCCGCGGCGGGTACCAACCGCGCGATCTGGAATCTGCGGTACGACGCGCCGCCGGCGTTCTCCCACTCGTTCGAGATCAACGCCAATCCCGGGCTCACCCCCGCCTCGCCGGAGGGGCCGCTGGCCCTGCCGGGCACCTACACCGTCAAGCTCACGGTGGACGGGAAGAGCTACACCGGCAGCGTGACGGTCACCAACGACCCGCGCTCGCCGGCCACGCCGGCCGCGCTGCTCGCGCAGCACGACCTGCAGATGAAGATCTACGACGGGATGAAGGAGACCTGGGACGGCCAGCAGCAGGGGGCCGCTCTCGAGGCGGCGCTCGCGGCCGACACGGCATCGGGCGTCGCGCAGGTCGCCGACGCCGCGCGGGCGTTGTACGCGCGGACCGACAGCGTAGCCGGGAATCCCGCGAGCCGGCCGGGGTTCGCCTTCTTCTTCCGAGGCGGCCGCCTGCCGCCCAGCTTCGTGACAGTGAACGGGAACTTCGGCCGGCAGCTCAACGCCCAGGACAACGCCGACATGGCCCCGACGCCGGCGATGCTCGCGGACTACGCGGGCGCCTGCCGGGATCTGGCGAAGACCGTGACGGCCTGGCGCGCCATCCGGGAGCAGGGCGTCCCCGGCCTGAACGCGCTGCTCACCGGGAACGGCCTGGCGACCGTCGCGGTGACCGGCGACCCGCTCCCGGTTCCGGTCTGCGGCGCGGCGCCGGCCGCGCGCGCGCGCGCTCGTGGCGGCAGATGAGACGGCGCCGAGGTTCCCCCGGCGCCGCACCTACGCCCGGAACTCCTTCGGCACCAGCAGCGCCTCGATGCCCTCGTACACCGCGATGAGGTGCCGCACGTTGGAGACGAAGTCAATCCGCGAGACGTCAATCTCCAGCACCGGGCCGTCGTACCAGCCGCTGGCGCGGAGCGTGGCGACGATCGCGCCGTAGCGCGGGTTCAGGGCGCGCACCAGCCGCACCAGGCCTTCCGGCAGATCGTCCGCGCGCAGCGTCTCTTCGTCGCGCCGCCGCTCCCGGATGTTCCGCAGCAGCGCGTCCACCGGGCTCTTGAGGACCACCAGCAGCCCGGGCCGCACCAGGTCGCGGAACTCGGCGTCGAGCCGCCGGTCAATGATCCCGAGCGCCTCGGCGGAGAGGTACGGCACATCCATGTCCCGGTGCAGCACCTCGCAGAAGGCGAACCGGTCCGCCAGCGGCGAGCCGTCAATGCACGTCGAGGCCGTGAGGTGCGGCACCGCCTGGAGCTGCATCTTCCGGAGGTCCAGGTAGGCGTGCTGGATGCCCAGCGCCCCGTGCTCGAGGTTGCGCTTGGCCGCCAGCCAGGCCGGGCTGTGGGGCCGCTCGCGCGCCTGGCACAGGATGAACTCGTTGATGGAGGCGTAGTACTCCTCCAGCGCCCGCTTGGCCGTGTTCTTCGCGGTCTCCAGCAGCGGAAACAGCGAGGCGTTCTGGGCGATGTGGTCCTCGAACCCCTCGTCGGGCAGCTCGAACAGCGCGTTCATCCCCGTGCTGTAGGCCAGCAGCTTCACCAGCGAGCTCTTGCCGGCGCCGATGTTGCCGACGCACGCCACCAGCGTCTGGTGCCTGGCCAAATAGGTCAGCAGCCGCCGCTCGACGTTGGTGAGGCGGCTGGCGATCTGGTGGCGCCGGATGTCGGGGTCCTCGCGGACCTCGAGCACCGGGCCCGGCGCTTCGGACGCGGGGCCGGCCCCGCTCACGCGTTCTGCGGCCGCGCCGCGACCATGCGGCGGACCTTCTCGCGGATGGTGCTGGCCGCGACGTGCACGAAGTCCGGGTGCTCGTACATGTCGATCTCCGCCGGCAGGACCACCATGTCCGCGTCGGGCGGCACGATGGCGAACTCCTGGTACTTGCGCAGCGTCTCGCGCCACCGGGAGACCAGCCGCTCGTAGCTGTCGTGGATCTGCCGCAGGTACTCCGCGCTGATGGTGCGCGCGTACGCGTCGCCGGCCTCCGCGCGCGCCAGCCGCCGCTTCTCCAGCGCCTCCGGCTCGGTGCGCAGATACACGGTGAGGTCCGGCAGCCGGATGTGCTCGTTGTGCAGCGCCTGGTAGAACAGGGTGAAGTACAGCTTGGCGTGCGCGGCGGGCATCTCGCCGGAATCAATCATCCGCCGCACGAACACCTCCGGGCCGTCGAGGAACGGCCGGTCCTCGATGATCAGCACCCCCCGCCCGGACTCCCGGGTCATCAGGTGGCGGATCTCCCGCTGCTGGAGCACGCGCATGTAGAGGAACGCGGTCTCGGTCGGGAAGATGTTGTGGACCCGGTCCTGGTAGAACAACTCCAGACACTGGTCGGTGAGCGAGCCCTTGTCCACCCGCTCGGAGAAGGCGTGGGTCTCCGCCCCGCCCAGCAGGCCCTCCAGCTCCGCGCGGTAGGGATCGCCGGCCAGCGCCCGCATGAGCGTCGTCTTGCCCGAAAACAGGTTGCCCATGATGCCGACGTGGAAGTTGCCGACAGCCATCGCAGCGCTCGCCGAGGGAGGCGGAGGGTGAGGGGCCGGCGCCCCGCGGGTCGCCGCCCGCGGGGCACCGGATCGCGGAGTCCCGGTCTTACGGCTTGGCCGGAGGCGCGGCGGCCGCCGGCGGCGCGGGCGGCTCCTCCCTGGCGCAGGTGGAGATGCCCAGCGGCAGGTACGCCGGGCAATACGACACCAGGCTGGTCAGGAGGAAGATCACCGCGATGATGCCCAGGATCAGCGCCAGCGTGCCGCCGATCACGTTGGTGAAGTACAGGATCGCGATCACGATCGCGAGCAGGGTGCGGATCACGCGGTCCGCCGTACCCATGTTCTTCCTCATCGTCCGCCTCCTCTAGAAGAGACGCTTCACGAGCAGCGCGATGGCCGTGACGACGCCGATGCAGACCACGCACGCGGCCACCAGCTTCAGGACCCTGGACGCCCCCGGATGCACGGCAAGTAGGATATCCGCCGCCGGCCCCGGGCGACAGAGCGGGTCCCCCCGCCGTCAGCCGCCGCGCGGCGCCGCGGTGTCGTGGGCGGCGCGCGCGGCCAGACTGCAGAAGTGCTCGGCGTTGCGCTCGACCTGGAGGGTCGCGTGCCCGATGCCGAATCGCTCCCGCAGCTCCCGGCACGCCCGCGCCAGCAGCGCGTCGTCGTCCTCCACCGCCGGCTTGACGATGTGGCCGGTGAACGCCACCTCGGTGGTGCTCACGGACCACAGGTGGAGGTCGTGCACCGAGACCACGCCGGGGAGCGCGCCGAGGTACGCGGCCACCGAGCCGAGGTCCATGCCGGCCGGGACGGCGTGCAGCGCCAGGTTCACGGAGTCGCGGAGCAAGCGCCAGGTGCCGATCGCGATGACGACCACGATGGCCAGACTCACGACGGGGTCGAGCCACGCCAGGCCGGTCAGCATGATCACCAGGCCGGTCGCCACCACGCCCGCCGACACGGCGGCGTCCGCCGCCATGTGCAGGAACGCCCCGCGCACGTTCAGGTCGGCGGCGCGCCCCCTCCGGAACAGCAGCGCCGTGGCGGCGTTGATCACGATGCCCACGCCGGCCACCACCATCACGACCCCGCCCTGGACCGGAGCGGGGGCCCGCAGCCGGTGCACCGCCGCCCAGGCGATCGCGCCAATGGCCAGCAGGAGCAGCGCCGCGTTGGCCAGGGCGGCCAGCACCGTGGAGGCGCGCCACCCGTAGGTGTGGCGCGCCGTGGGGTGGCGGAGCGCCAGCAGGGCCGCCCCCCAGGCCAGCGCCAGGCCGAGGACGTCGCTCAGGTTGTGGCCGGCATCCGAGATCAGCGCCAGCGACCGCGCGTGGAACCCGAACCCGGCCTCGGCGGCCACGAAGGCGAGGTTCAGCGCGACACCGAGGAGGAACGCGCGGCGATGCCCGCGACCGTCGAGCGCTGTCATCCCGGGAAGCTCGCCATCGCGTTCGACGCTGTCCAGCACGCCTTTGATGACGCCGCCGGCCACCACGGATAAGTTGGAGG
Source organism: bacterium (assembly GCA_021787855.1). Lineage (GTDB taxonomy): Bacteria > Gemmatimonadota > Gemmatimonadetes > Gemmatimonadales > JACORV01 > Fen-1245. The sequence goes on from JAJYLI010000029.1 coordinate 20,934, forward strand.
ATGGTCGCGCCCCCCGACCGCCGGTTCGTCGTCGTCCAGCACGTCGCCCACGAGGGACCCGGGCTGATCGCCGCGCTCGCCGCCGAGCACGGCGTGGTGCTCGAGGTGCGCCGCACCTACCGCGGCGAGTCGCTGCCGGCCGCGCGCGAGACGGACGGCGTGGTGGTCCTCGGGGGGCCGATGGGCGTCTCTGAGTCGGCGGCACACCCGCACCTGCTGGCCGAGCAGGTGCTCCTCGCCGATGCGTGCTCGCTCGGGCTGCCGGTGCTCGGCGTGTGTCTGGGCGCCCAGCTCCTCGCCGCCGCCCTCGGCGCGCGGGTCTTCAAGGGCCCGGCACCCGAGGTCGGCGCCGGAGCGGTCGCGCTCACCGATGCGGGCGAGCGCGACCCCGTGCTGGGGCCCTCGGGTCCCGTCATCCCGGCGTTCCACTGGCACGGCGACACCTTCGATCTGCCTCGAGGCGCGACCCTGCTCGCTTCGTCCGGCGCCTGCCCGCATCAGGCCTTCCGCGCGGGGACACGCGCCTATGCCCTGCAGTTCCACGTCGAGGTGGACGCGGCGCTGGCCCGGGCCTGGGCGCCGGCGTTGCCCGCCGGGGTGACCATCGCGGCGCCCGACCGGGCCGCGATCGAGACCGCGGGCCGCGCGATCCTGGGCCGGTTCTTCACGCTCGTGGCCCGCTGAGGGGCCAGAGCAGGAAGCCCGCGCGGTCCTCGCGCGGGCTTCGTCGCTGCGGGGCTGCGGCGAGCCTAGCGGCCGCCCGTGCCCCGCATCCTCATCATGCCGCCGCGCATGGGCCGGGAGGCCATCTCGTCCACCTGCTTGCGTTGGGCGTCCGTCAGGACGGCGCGCGCTTGCGCGGTGGCCGTGATCATCGCCCACATCGCCTGGGTCATGTACTGGTG
>JAJYLI010000193.1 GCA_021787855.1 bacterium
CCCTGATCCTGATGGGGACCGCCTTCGTGCTCTGGGCCAGCATCGCGATCCTCGCGGGCGTGCTGGCCGCCGTGAAGCGCTACAGCTTCTTCGACCAGTCGGTGACCTTCGTCAGCTACGTCTTCTATTCCCTGCCGACCTTCTGGCTGGGACTCATCCTGATCTTCGTCTTCGGCGTCACGCTCCGATGGTTCCCCGTCCAGGGGATCGTCAACGTGCGCAACACCCCTGCGCCGTTCGGCACGTCGGCCTACTGGGCCGCGCTCGCCGCCAACCCGCTGTCGTACCTGTACGACATCGGCGCGCACCTGGTGCTCCCGGTGGTGACCCTGATCGCGGTCAGCATCGCCGGTGACAGCCGCTTCGTGCGCTCGGCGATGCTCGACTCGCTCCACCAGGACTACGTGCGCACCGCCCGCGCCAAGGGGATCGGCGAGGGCCAGGTGATCCTGCGCCACGCGTTCCGGAACGCCATGCTGCCCATCCTGACCAACCTGGCCCTGGAGATCGCGTTCCTCTTCTCGGGGGCGATCGTCACCGAGACGGTCTTCAGCTGGCCGGGCATGGGGCGGCTCTACTACGACGGCGTGAACGCCCGCGACTATTTCCTGCTCATGGGCATCCTGCTGATCGGCTCGGTGCTCGTGGTGGTGATGAACCTGGTCGCGGACATCGCGTACGCGGTCGCCGACCCCCGCATCCGCTACGACTGAGGAAGACAGCAGGGCATGGCCACCTCCACCGATCCCACCACGCTCTCCGGCGGACTGCAGGCCCCCGCTGCCGGGCCCGTGCCGGCGGACGTCGCGCAGGCCGACGCGGACGTCGAGGTCGCACTCGAATCGCTCGGCCAGTGGCAGCTTGCCTGGCGACGCTTCCGCAAGCATCGGATGGCCATGGTGGGCCTGGGCTTCTTCGTCTTCATGGTGCTGGTCGCGATCTTCGGGCCGATCATCCTGCCCTACGACCCGCTGAACATCCCGGGCTCGCTCATCCCCGGCGGCATGCCGCCCAGCCTGGCCCACCCGTTCGGGACGGACAACGACGGGCGCGACGTGTTCGCCATGGTCGTCAACGGGGCCCGCATCTCGGTGGCCATCGGCGGGATCAGCATGCTGATCGCCGGGTTCGTGGGCGTCGGGCTCGGCGCGATCGCCGGGTACTTCGGCGGCTGGGTGGACAACGTACTGATGCGCGTGGTCGACACCTTCTTCGCGATCCCGCTCCTCTTCGTCATCCTGGTCGCGGCGCGGTTCTTCGGAGAGGGGCAGGTCACCTCCCTGATCCTGATCTTCGGGCTGCTCTCCTGGCCGATCATCGCGCGCCTCGTGCGGGCATCGTTCCTGTCGCTGCGCGAGGCGGACTTCGTGGAGGCGGCGCGCGCCGTCGGCGTCAAGGACGGCCGGATCACGTTCCGGCACATCCTGCCCAACGCCATCGGCCCGGTGATCGTGGCGATGACCCTGATCATGGCCTCCAACATCGTGCTCGAGGCGTTCGTCAGCTACCTGAACTTCGGGATCAGCCCCGACCAGACGAGCTGGGGCAACGCGCTCGCCAACGCCCAGAGCGCCCTCGGCCTGGGCAACTGGTGGTGGGCGTTCTTCCCCGGCATGGCCATCGCCATCACCGTGATGGCCATCAACTTCGTCGGCGACGGACTGCGCGACGCGCTCGACCCGCGGACCCGCCTGTGACCGCCGCGCCCCAGTCACTCCACCAGGAAGACAGCCGACCATGACCGCTCCCGAGGAGATCTCCGTGGGCACGCCCCCGCCGTCCGACGTGCTGCTCGACGTGCGCGACCTGCGCACCTACTTCAAGGTGATGGACGGCACGGTCCCGGCCGTGGACGGCGTCAGCTTCCAGGTGCACCGGGGCGAGACGCTGGGCGTGGTCGGGGAGTCCGGCTGCGGGAAGAGCGTCACGGCCCTCACCCTCATGCGCCTCATCGAGACGCCGCCCGGCGAGATCGTGGGCGGCGAGGTCTGGTTCGACGGCCGCGATATCCTGGCGCTCTCCTCCGACCAGATGCTCCAGGTCCGGGGCGCCGAGATGGCCATGATCTTCCAGGAGCCCATGACCAGCCTCAACCCGGTGCTCACCGTCGGCGACCAGATCTCCGAGGCGGTGGTGGCGCACAAGAAGGTCAGCCACAAGGCGGCCTGGGACCGGGCCATCGAGATGCTGCAGCTGGTCGGGATCCCGGAGGCCCAGCGGCGCGTCAAGCAGTATCCGCACGAGATGTCGGGCGGGATGCGGCAGCGCGTGATGATCGCGCTGGCGCTCTCCTGCGATCCCAAGCTGCTCATCGCGGACGAGCCGACCACCGCGCTGGACGTGACGATCCAGGCCCAGATCCTGCAGTTGATCCGGCGCGTGCAGGAGGAGACCGGGACCGCGCTGCTGCTGATCACCCACGACCTGGGCGTGGTGGCCGAGACCGTGCAGCGCGTGGTGGTCATGTACGCCGGGAAGGTCGTGGAGACCGGCACGGTGGACGAGGTCCTGCAGGACCCGAAGCACCCCTACACGGAGGGGCTCCTCGCCTCCATCCCGTCGCGCGGCACGCGTGGCACGCGTCTCAACGTGATCAAGGGCAGCATCCCCAACCCGTTCCGCATGCCGGTCGGCTGCCGTTTCGCGCCGCGCTGCCCGTATGCCTTCGATCCGTGCCGCGACCACGAGCCCCCGCTCGAAGGATCCGGCGACGGCTCGCGGCGGGTGGCGTGCTGGCTGCACTCGCGGCCGCCCTTCGGGATCGAGCACCGTCCCCGCTACGGGACGGCGACGCAGACGGCGTCGGCGCAGCGGACCGCCGGGGTGGCATCGTGAGCGCGCAGGCGGTCACGGGAGCGGCCAGCACGGCGGTGGACGAGGTGCCCCAGCCCACGGGCGAGGGGGCGCCGCTCCTCACCGTCGAGAACCTGGTGAAGTACTTCCCGGTCCTGGGCGGCGTGCTGCGCCGAAAGGTCGCGGACGTCAAGGCCGTGGACGGCGTCAGCTTCACGGTGCGGCGGGGCGAGGTGTTCGGCCTGGTGGGGGAGTCGGGCTGCGGCAAGACCACCCTCGGGCGGAGCCTGCTCTATCTGCAGCGACCGACCGGCGGGCGCGTCGTCCTCGAGGGCGACGACCTGAGCACGCTCAAGCCGGAGCAGCTGCGCCGTATGCGCGGCCGCATGCAGCTGATCTTCCAGGACCCCTATGGCTCGCTCAACCCCCGCATGCCGGTGCTCGACATCATCGGCGAGGGGCTGCTGGCCCAGGGGGTGAAGGACAGCCGGGAGCGCACCAAGCGGGTGGAGGACTCCCTCGAGGCGGTGGGCCTGCGCCGGGACTACACCCGCCGCTATCCCCACGAGTTCAGCGGGGGCCAGCGCCAGCGCATCGGGATCGCCCGGGCCCTCGCCCTGCGCCCCGACTTCATCGTCTGCGACGAGCCGGTCTCCGCGCTCGACGTCTCCATCCAGTCCCAGATCCTGAACCTGCTCCTGGACCTGCGCCGCGACTTCGGCTTCACCTACCTCTTCATCGCCCACAACCTCTCGGTGGTGCAGTACATCAGCGACCGGGTGGGGGTGATGTACCTGGGCCGGATGGTGGAGCTGGCGCCCGTGGAGGAGCTCTACGAGCATCCGCGCCATCCCTACACCGTGGCGCTCCTGTCGGCCGTCCCGGAAGTGGATCGCGCGCGCGCGCGAAGGCGGATCGTCCTGCGGGGCGACGTGCCCTCGCCGGTCAACCCGCCCTCGGGCTGCCACTTCCACCCGCGCTGCTGGCTCCGCGAACGCCTGGGCAACCCCGAGATCTGCTCCACCGTGGATCCGCGGCTCGCCATCGTCGGACCGGGGCACGCGGCCGCCTGCCACTTCGCGGACCGCACGCAGCAGGAGCAGGAGCGCGTGGCCGCCCCGGTGGTGGCCGCCGGCGCGGCGCCGTCCGCCTGACGCCCTGACCGTCGCCTGAGCGGCGCGCGAGAGGCGCGCGCGGGTCCCGCGGTTTCGCGGCCGCCTGAGAGTCGCGCGCCGTTGGCGCGGCCTTGACGTCCGCGGCGCTCGCGTGTGCCCGCCGCACGGTTGCCTTGGCGTTCCGGCTTCGGGCTGCTTGCGCCGGCGGCTGCAACGCTCCTGCAAGGCGGTTCGGCACATTGACAGGCGCGGAACGGCGCTCCCTATAATCCGATGCCACCGCGCCCCCGTGGGGAGCCGTGCGGCGGATGCCCAATCCGCCTCTCGGACGGAACGTGCGCGGGGGAGGAGCGGCCCGAAGCCCCAGGGCCGGAACAGAGGGAGGAGCCCATTCGATGAGTCCCGTGACTCGACGCCTGCTCGCGCTCGCCGCGGCAGCCGGCATCGTCGCCGG
>JAJYLI010000030.1 GCA_021787855.1 bacterium
CGATACCACCTGTGGGAGGACGTCAGCGTCGGCCTGACCGCGTTGCCCGCCGACTCGTTCTTCCTGCGGCGCGGAGACGCGTGGGACGGCGTGAGGCGCGACCTGGCGAGCGCCGCGGCACCGAACCAGGAGAACCCCCTGATACCGATGGAGGCCCACCTCCACGGCGATGTCGAGGCTTCCCGGGCCGAATTGCCGCCGGCCCTGCGCGACGGCGCCTGGCACCGCTACCGCCTGGTGATCTATCCGTCGGGCGAGGTCCGCTGGTTCGCCGACGGCATCGAGATCACGCCGCCGGCGCAGGCGAACATCAACGCGCACCCGACCTGGACCCTCGTCGTCGAAGGCCAGTCCTACCGCACCCTCGCCATGGTGGACGACATCACCGTCTGGCGGGGCGTCGTGCTCGACCCGCCCCACCGGTAACTCGGCGCGCACCGACGCACGGGGGCGAAGCGGCGCCCGCGCGTTCATCGCCCCTGGCCGCCAGCGCGGTGCCTGAAGGCCCTGCCATGGGCGGCGCCCAGAAGGGCCGCCGCCCATGCGGCGGGATGTGCTGCGAGGAGGTGAGGCGAGTGGCCGGGGGCCGCGGTTACCAGCGGTTGAAGCCAGGCGTATCTTGGTTGTGGGCCAACCAGGTACACCTGCGCCGCGAACCCCCGGTCTGTCGGCGAGGGGCGAGCCGCCCCCTGCGAGATGGTGACAGGTTAGCAGGCAGGCGTTAGGGTAGCGTTAGGCCCGTTCTGGCCGGCGGCGCAACACGCTGTGGCTCAAGAGGTTGCAGCCTAGTGGCGACGTACGCCCTCAAGACCTTGACGCTGGTCCCCCGCCTGGTCCGCCTGGCGGACGGCGCCGAGTGCATCCGCTTCTCCAAGCAGCTCGCGGCCCTCGCCTACCTCAGCGTCCGGCCCCTGGGCCGGGCCAGCCGCGACGAGCTGGTGGGCATGCTCTACTCGGATGCCGACCAGCCGGACGCGCGCCGCGCCCTGCGCCAGGTCATCTACCAGGTCCGCCGCGCCGCCGACCGCGACCTGCTCGCGGGCGACGAGGTCCTCGAGCTGCGCCGCGACGACGTCGAGGTGGACACGAACGTGTTCCGCGCTCGGATGAGCGAGGGCGATCTCGACGGCGCGCTCGCCGTTTACGAACAGGACTTCCTGGCGTCGGTCACGCTGGGCGGCGCGCACGAGTTCGAGCTGTGGGCCGAGGGCGTGCGGACGCAGCTCGCGGCCGAGCGGCGGCAGCTGCTGCGGACCCTGATCGCGCGGGAGGCGGATGCCGCCCGCTGGGCGCGCGCGGCGGGGTACGCGTGGGTGATGGTCGGCGCCGATCCGCATTCCCTCGACGCCCGGCTGCGCCTGATCGAGCTGCTCCGATTTTCCGGCGACGTGCTGGGGGCGCGCGCCGTCGCCGACGAAACGCTGGAGCACCCGGAGGACCTGGCCGGCCGCCCCTCGGGGGAGTCGCTCCGGGCTGCGGTGGATCGGGCGCTCGCGCCGCCCGCGGCCGGCGAAGCCGTGGCGAGCGACGGGCTGCCGCACGCGCCGGAGATGGTCGGCCGGGCCGTCCCGTTCCACCAGCTCGTCGAGCGCTGGAAGGCGGCGGTGGCGGGGCGGGGCTCCGCGGTGCTCGTCACGGGCGAGGCCGGCATCGGCAAGACGCGCCTCGCCCGCGAGCTGGCCCGCCGCTGCCGCCGGGACCGCGCGGTGGTCCTCGAGACGACCTGCTACGCGATCGAGCAGACCGATCCGCTGACGCCCTTCCTCGAGGCCGTGCGGCTGGCGCACGCCGCGCCCGGGCTCGCCGGCGCGACCTCCTCGAGCCTGGAGATTCTCTCGGCCCTGGTCCCGGAGATCGCCGCGCGGTTCCGCCCCGCGATCCAGCCGCGCGTGCCCCCGATCCCCCCGCAGGCCGTGAGCGCCGCCCTGCGCGACGCCTTCGGCGCCATCGCCGATGAGGCGCCGCTCGCGCTGCTGGTTGAGGACCTGCACCGCGGCTCGCCGGCCACCATCGAGTTCGCCCTCCTGCTGGCACGGTCCGCGTCGGAGCGCGCCCTGTCCGTCGTGTTCACGGCGCGCGACCAGGGCCTGAGCCCGGACACCTCCCGCGCCCTGAACACCCTGGCGGCCTCCGGCGAGGTCGCCGGCCTTCCGCTCCAGCCCCTCGCCGCGGGCGACGTGGACGACCTCCTGAGCAGCATCGCCGAGCTGACGCCGGAGATCACCGACCGCGGCCTCGCGGGCCAGCTCGTCGAACGCACGGACGGCATTCCCCTGTACCTGCTCGAGCTGCTCAAGGAGCTGCAGGATACCGAGTATCTGGTGGTGCGGGACGGGCGCTGGACGCTGGGAGAGCGCGCCAAGGCCGACGCCGACGGGCTGGGCATCCCCACCTCGGGCAGTGACATCCTCCGCGGGCGGCTGGAGCGGCTGCCGCTGAAGCTCCTCGAGATCCTCGCGGCCCTGGCGGTCTGGGGGCGACTGACCCCGGTGGAGACGCTGGCCGAGATGTCGGCCATGACGGCGGAGGAGACCGACCGCGCCGTCGCCACGCTCGAGCGGCGCCGTCTGGTCACCCGGCGCGGGGACCTGGTCGGTGTGGCGCACGACGAGATCGCCGCGCTCGCGCTCCGGGTGGCCCCGCCCAGCCTGGTGGACAACCTGCACACCTACGCCGCGGCCATGGCCGCCGAGGCCGGCAAGCGGGGCAAGGTCGGCGAGTGGAGCGTGGCCGCCACCCACGCCGTCGCCGCCGGGTACGCGGAGCTGGCCGCGGTGTGGATCGCGCACGCCGCGCGCGAGGTCGAGCGAAGCTCCGGGCGCGAGGCGGGCCGAGAGGCGATCCGCCGCGCCGTCACCGCGGCGCCGGAGCCGGTGGGTCCGCAGCTCGGGCGGTCCCTGGCGCCGGTCCTGGATGGCACGTGGTCGGCGGCACGGTGGCTCGAGGAGCGCGACGGCACGGCCCGGCGCCGCCGGACCCGCGTCTCGCTCGGGGCCGCCGCCGCCCTCGTGCTGCTCGGCGCCGCCGCCTTCGTGCTGGCTCCCAGAGTCGGCGAGTCCCGGCCGCCGGCCTCCTTCGTCGGCGGGGCCGCGCTCGCCATCGGCTGGGGCATGCCCGGGCACCTGGATTCCGTGGAGGCGGTGCGGGTGGACTCCAGGTTCGACGGCCGGCCCGTCGCGCTCTCGACGCTGGCCCCCGGCTTCGCGGAGGGCCTCTACTCCACCATGATCCGGCCCGGCACGCACCAAGCCGCCGTGGCCTGCTTCCTGCCCGGCGTGGCCCCGAGCGCGCTGTGCCTCCGCGACTTCGCGGGCGGCAGCGTCCGGACGTTCGCCCGGTTCGCGGGCGACGCCGCGCCCGTCGGCTGGCTCCCCGACGGCTCCGCGCTCATCGCGATGGTGGGCCGGACCACCCGGTCGGGCGGCTACGCCCATTCCCTGGTGCTGCTGGACTCGACCGGCCGCGAGGTGCGCACCATCGCCCGCGACCCCGCGGCCTACGAGGGCGCCTGGGCCTCGCCGCTGGGAGATCGGATCCTGGTCATGCGGGTGCGGGACCGGCGCTCCGAGGCCGCCATGCTCAATCTGGCCGGCGATGTGCTCGGCATCGTGGACTGGTGTGACCGCGCGCTGCATGCCGCCTGGTCCCCGGACGGCCTTCGCCTGGCGTGCGTGCTCGAGGACACGCACCTGCTGGTCGTCGGGCGGGCCGAGCCCCTGAGCTGGCCCACGCGCATCACCTTCCCCGAAGCGGTGGAGAGCGGCCCCGTCTGGTCGGCGGACGGCCGGTACGTCGCCGTGTCGGTCGGCGGCCGCCGGCCGGGCATCATGGTGGTGGACCGGGAGGGCCTCATGGAGCCGCGGCGGATCGCGTCCTTCATTGTGGCGCCGCGGCTCATCGGCTGGATGCGGGCCGGCGGGGTGCCGCCGCTCCACAAGCTCGAGGTCGTGCCGGACCACCTGACGCTCACCGTCGGATCGGCGGCCGTGGTGTCGGTGCGGGGCCTCAGCCCGACGGGCGAGACGATCGGGCGCCCGCCGCCGGTCGAGTGGTACTCGCTGGACTCCGCGGTGGCGCGGGTGGACGCGGAGGGGGACGTGGTCGCCGACCGGCCCGGAACCACGGCCGTCGTCGCGACCTACGGGCTGCGGCGCGTGGACGACACCGCCTACGTGCGGGTGGATTCCGCGCCGACGCCGCTGCTGTTGACGGAGAACTTCGACCACGGACTCAACCCGGAAGTCTGGAAGCGGTTCGGCGATCCCGCGCCGGTCGTGCGCCCTGGCGTGGGCCTGGACGGCAGCCCCGGCCTGCTCACGCCCGGCGGCTACACCCGGGAGAGCGGGATCGCGCTGCGCACCCCGCTCACGCTTCGGCACGGGCTCACGGTCGAGTACTGGGCCTCCGTCCCGGTCACCCGCCCCATGTGGCAGTCGGTGAAGGTGGGGCTGTACGCCGCTCCGGCCGACTCGTTCCGGGTCGGTCCCGGACCGTCGGCCCAGGCGTCCGACGTCGCGGCGGTCTCGCTCGAGGCGCCCAACCCCAACGACGCGCGCCGCCAGATGATGGCGGTGATCAGGGGCGCCGGCCCGTCTCCGACCCTCGTGGTGCTCCCGCGCCGGCTGGCGGACGGCACCTGGCACCGCTACCGGCTGGTGATCTACCCGGACGGGGAAGTGCGCTGGTTCGCGGACGGCGTCGAGGCCATGCCGCCCACCCGGGCGGGGTTCGGGCAAACCGGGGGCGGGCTGAGGCTGTGGACGCTGGTGGTCGAAGGCCGCTCCGTCGGCACGCACACGGCCGTGGACGGGATCAAGGTCTGGCGGGGGGTGGTCCTGGACCCCGCGGAACCTCCGGGGGACGCCGGCCGTAGGATAGGCCAGGAGAAAAGGGGGGGAGCCCGATGAAGCTGTTCGACCGCGTGAGCGCCGGCCTCGACACCATCGGCAAGAGGGCCAACCGGGCGCTGGACGAGGGCAAGCTGCGGGTGGACCTGGCGCGGGTGCGGCGCCGCATGGATGGCGCCGCCCGGGCGCTGGGGTACCTCACCTACCGCCAGGCCAAGGGCGAAGCGGCCTCACCGAGCGAGGTCGAGACGCTGACGCGCCGCATCGCCGAGGCCGAGGCCGAGGTGGCGCGCGTCGAGGCGTCCCTGGCGCAACTGGCCGGCGCCAAGGGCGTCAGCGAGCCGCCGGCGGGAACACCCTGAGCGCGTTCCCGCGCGTGATCCGGTCCTTGGTCTGACCGGGCAGGTCGAGCGACAGAAACTGCTGCAGGTTGCGCTTGAGATCGTGCACGCCGGGGCTGGGCCAGTCGGTTCCCCACAGCACCCGATCGGCGATCTCCGCCAGGCGCGGGAAATATTCCAGCAGTCTCAGGGGCGGGATGCCCGAAACGTCCAGATGGACGTTCGGATGCCGCCGCAGGATGAAGAACGCCTCGTCCATCCAGAGCGGCCGGCCCCCGTGGGCCATGATGATGGTGAGGTCGGGGAAGTCCACCGCCACGTCGTCCAGCTCCATCGGATGCCCGTACTTGCAGCGCGCGCCGGGGAAGACGCTGGTGCCGGTGTGGATCATCACCGGCAGGCCGCGCTCCTCGCACCGCCGGTACAGGGCGCCGAGCGTCTGCATGCCCTGGGTGTGCGCGTTGGCGGGGAACAGCTGGTGCGGCGGGTGGATCTTGACGCAGCGGATACCCAGCGCGATCAGCGCGTCCACGTGGCCGCGGATGTCGCCGGCGAACCGCGGATGCACACCCCCGTACGGCAGCAGCCGCTCGGGAGCGGCCTGCGCGTAACGGGCCGCGAACTCGTTGGTCTCGTCGGTGAACCCCATCAGGTCCGGGCTCGGGTAGTTCACCAGCCCCACCCGCCACACGCCCGCCTGGTCCATCACCTCGAGCAGCGCCCTGGGGTCGTCCATCAGCGCCAGCAGGAACGCCCAGTGGTCCTCCTTGCCGCGCCGCATCACGTCCATCACCCGGGGCTTGAGCTGCCGCCAGGGCTGGATGTGGACATGAACATCCGTGATGCCCGGAGGGGAGTTGCCGGAGGGCAGGTCGCCCGGGAAGTTGCCGGACGTCAAGTCGCCAGTGGTCGCCAGAAATGAGTCCCCGGAAGCGGTAGCAGCTACTCGCCGGTGAACTTCGCTTCGCGCTTCGCCAGGAACGCGGCGACGCCTTCCTCCTTGTCCCGCGACGCGAACGCCACCGCGAACAGGCTCTGCTCGTGCCGCAGCCCCTCGTCCAGCGGGGCGCGGACGCTCGCGCGGATGGCCTCCTTGATGAGCCGCAGCGCCACCGGGCTCTTGGCCGCGATGCTCTCCGCCAGCGCCAGGGTGCGCGCCCTGAGTTCCGCGTGCGGGACGACCTCGTCCACCAGGCCGATCCGCAGCGCCTCCGCCGCGCCGACGATCTGGCCGGTGTAGATCAGCTTGAACGCCGTGCCCAGGCCCACCAGCCGGGGCAGGCGCTGCGTGCCGCCGCCGCCCGGCAGGATGCCGAGGTTCACCTCCGGCTGCCCGAAGCTCGCGCGGTCCGACGCGATCCGGATGTCGCAGGCCATGGCCAGCTCGTTCCCGCCGCCCAGGCAGTAGCCGTTGATCATCGCGATCAGCGGCTTGGGGAACTCGTCCGCGGCCTGATAGACGGAGGGCCGGCGGCTGGCCTCGTACTGGGCCACGGGGCTGCGGTCCGCGAACTCGCCGATGTCGGCGCCCGCGATGAAGGTCTTGTCGCCCGCGCCGGTGAGGATCACCACCCGCACCTCGCGGTCCGCCCGCGCGGCCTCCAGCGCATCCAGGAACTCCTGCCGGGTGCGGCCGTCCAGCGCGTTGCGCTTCTCGGGGCGGTTCACGGTGAGCAGCGTGACGGCGCCGTGGCGCTCGATGGTGAGGCGTGGCTGGTCGGTCATTCGCCGCTCCAGGTGTAGAAGCCCTGCCCGCTCTTCCTGCCCAGCTTGCCCTCGGCCACCAGGCGCTCGAGGATGGCGGGCGGGGCGAACCGTTCGTCGCCCAGGGCGCGGTGAAGATAGCGGGCGATGGCGAGCCGCACGTCGAGCCCCACCACGTCGGTGAGCCGCAGCGGCCCCATGGGGTGGTTGTAGCCGAGCGTCATCGCGCGGTCAATGTCCTCGGGAGCGGCCACCCCTTCTTCCACCATCCGCATGGCTTCCAGCCCGAGCGCGATGCCCAGGCGGCTCGACGCGAAGCCCGGCGAGTCCTTCACCACGATGGGCTCCTTGCCCATGCGCCGGGCGGCCGCCACGGCGGCGTCGCGGGTCCGGGCCGCGGTGCCGGCGTGGGTGACCACCTCCACCAGCTTCATCAGGTGGACGGGGTTGAAGAAGTGCATGCCGACGACCCGGTCCGGGCGGGCGGTCGCGGCGGCGAGCGAGGCGATGGACAGGGAGGACGTGTTGGTGGCCAGGACGGCGTCGGGCGCGGCGGCCTCCAGCGACGCGAGGACGGCGCGCTTCAAGTCCAGGTCCTCCGGCACGGCCTCGATCACCAGGTCCGCGCCCCGGGCCGCGGCCACCGGATCGTCGCCCGCGGTGATGCGCGCCAGCGCGGCGTCCCGGTCCTCGGCGGTCACCTTGCCGCGCTGCACCGCGCCGTCGAGGTTGGCCCGCACCCGCTCCACCGCCCGGGCCGCGGCCCCGCTCACCGCGTCGGCGAGGCGCACGGCGTAGCCGGCCTGGGCGGCCACCTGGGCGATGCCGTGGCCCATGGTGCCCGCGCCGACCACCGCGACGGTGCGGATGCTAGTCGCGGCGGGCGTCACAGAGCGCGCGGGCCCGGTCCGGGAAGTCGGTGCACAGCCCGTCCACGCCCATCTCCAGAAAGCGCGTGAGCTCGGCGGGCTCGTTCACGGTCCACACGAACAGCTGCATCCCCGCGGCGTGCATCCGCGCCACCAGCTCGGGGTCCACGTAGCCGGCGTGCTGCCACCGGATCGTGGCATCGGCGTCTTCCAGCGCGCGCACGGGATACACGGGGTACGACGCCGCCGCGATCCCCCGGCGGATGCCGGGCCGGCGCGCCCCCAGCCGCCGGATCACCCGGTGGTCGAAGCTGTGCACCATCACCCGGCTCACCGCGCCGGTGGCCTCGATGGTCTCCAGCAGCCGCTCCTCGGCGTCCCGGGCAAGCGACTTGATCTCCACGCAGGCGATGAGCCGCGGGACGATCGCCGCCAGCGCCTCCTCCAGCGTGGGCAGCGGCTCGCCGTTGGCGAGGCGGAAGCCTCGCAGCTCACGCAGCGAGGTCTGGGGCAGGGCATGGCCGCCGATCTGCTCCTCGTGGTGGATGACGAAGGCGCCGTCCGCGGTCGAATAGACGTCCAGCTCGACCGCGTCGGCGCCCTCGGCGGCCGCGGCGCGGAAGGCGGCGAGGGAATTCTCCACCTCGTGGCCCGACGCGCCGCGGTGGGCGATCACCAGGGGAAGGCTCACCCGCCCGCCGGTCCCGCCACGCTCACACCCCCAGCCTGGCCCGGATGTCCGGCGGCAGCGCGGCCTTGTTCAGCATCAGCATGTCGAACTTGGCGCGGAGGTAGTTCTCCGACATGTAGATGTAGCCGTGGTACGGCCCCACGTCACCCCAGGAGTTCTTCACCTTGTAGTAGGTGGCGCCGGCCTCGTCGTGGGCGATGCCGACGACGTGCATCCCGTGGTCGTCGGTCGTGGTCCACCGGTCCCAGCCCTCCTGCCGCATCTCCGGCGTGATGGTCTCGCCCTCGTGCCAGGTGGCGTACCCGGCGTTCTGGTCGAACGAGCGCTCGCTCACGTCGCTCCCGATCGCCACCGTGTAGCCGCTCTCGATGGCGTGCCGCAGGACCCGCATGGCGTCGTCCAGCGGGAGGTTCCAGGTCTTGTCGTAGTGTGCCCAGTTGTCCGGCGTCTCCAGCGCGCCCTGCCGCCACATGGGCATGTTGGTGAACGACGTGATCTCCACGTAGTTCGACGGATCAATCCCGAGCGCGTGGGCGAACTGCTGGGGCGTCTCCGCCCGCCCGTCCACCCGGACGGTGTCGGGCAGCGGCCCCAGGTACGCGTCGAGCAGCGCGTCGAAGCCCGCCCGCCACTTGGGTGAGGGGCCGGGCTTGCTCTTGAGCACCGCGTCCAGGTCCGCCTGGAGGACGTCGTGCAGCTCGCTGAAATCGTAGCGGGTCTCGTACGGCCACAGCCCGGAGAAGTCGCTCTGCCGGACGATGCCGTACCGCCCGATGGCGTTGAGCACGTCGTGGCTCAGCCCGCCCTGCCCGAACGTGTTCTCGCCGTGCATGCGGTAGTAGGCGTCGGCCTTCTCCCGGTACACCTCGTCGGCGATGAACATGGGCGACAGGTCGTACGAGCCTTTCCCCATGCGCAGCAGCTCGGACTCCACGAAGCTGAGGGTGGAGAAATCCCAGCAGGTCCCCGTGGCTCCCTGGCTCTCCACCGGGGTGGCGGGCAAGACCTTCACGTCGGTGAAGGTCTTGGCCGGGGGCTGCTCCCGCGCCGGCTGCTGGGCGCCGAGCGCCGCGGGCAGCCCGACGGCCAGGGCCAGCAGGACGGGGCCCAGGATCCGGGAACGGCGGCAGGTCCGTCTCGTCATCGTCGGTTCACCTCTCCCGGGGCCCAAGCGCCCGGGAATTCGGCGTGGGTGGTTGGTTGGCGACGCTCCCCGCGTGCCTGCAAGAACGGCGCCACGACCGCCCCGGGCCGGATCCCCGAGCCCGCTCACGCGTCCGGGCCGTCCTGCTTCTTCGGGGCGATCCAGCCGGGCTCCTTGCACAGGTCGCGGAGCGCCTGGTAGTCCGCCGGCCCGGGCAGCACGCTCGCCAGGTACGCCGGGTAGCGGTCGGCGGCCAGCGGCTCCCCATCCACCGTGAAGCACTGCCGCGCCCACTGCCCGATGCGGCGGTTGAAGGGCAGGGCGGGCACCTTGAGCCAGCGCTCCCGCTCCGGGATCAGCTGGTTCAGCCGGTCCACCAGCCGGCAGATCTCGTCGCGGTACAGCGCCCGTGACGCCTCGTTGAGGCGGCCGCGGTCCGCGTCCCGCGGGTTGTCCCGCTCGTCGAACCGGCCCTTGAGCCCCCACTCGTAGCACCACTGGGCGGAGGACGAGTTGTCGGTTCCGAACAGGTCGAACGCCGTCGGCACCCACTTGTTGAAGAACCGCTGGATGACCTCCGGCGGCACCAGGCCGGCCTTCACGATCCGCAGCAGGCCGTTGTTCCCGGTCCCCAGGTGGTAGGACTCCTCCTTGAGCATCGGGCCCATGGAGCGCGCCAGCGGATGGAACCCCGAGGTGGAGAGCATCTTGAGCTGGAACTTGCCGTCGCGGTCAATGAACTGGGTGTAGGTGAAGAAGTCGAGCCAGTTGTCCACCCGCTCGTTGAACGACCCCAGCAGCCGCTTGCCCTCCTCGGCGCGGCGCTCCAGCAGCTTCTGCGCCTCGCGCTTGCCCTCGTCGCCGAAATAGTCCACCAGCAGGAAGGACATCTGCCAGCCGTGGCGCATCTCCTCCGCCATCACCCGCATGATGGAGAGCAGGTCGTAGTCCGACGGCGCGTTGTGGAGCAGGTTGCGCTGCTGCTCCACCGACGCGAACTCGGTGTCGCCCTGATAGACGATGAGGTTCTGCAGGGTGTCGCGGATGCGCTGGTCGGGGATGTGCATCACGGTGGGCCATTTGCGCTGGCCCTTGAAGTGGCCGAACTCGATGTACTCGGCCTCCGGCTCGCCGAACTTCACCTCGAACTTGAATTCCCGCAGCTCCCGGGCCTCGAGGCCCAGGTCGTTCTGCCACGAACGGAACAGGTCCGTCCACTCGTCGAAGGTGTGCACACGGATCATGGTGATCTCTCCTCAGCGACCAATGAACCGGGGGCGGCGCTTCTCGAAAAACGCCGCGATCCCCTCCTTGCCATCCGCACTCCGAAAACAGGCGAGCTGGGCGTCCAGCTCGTAGTCCAGCATCTCCTCCAGCGAGGCGCGCTCGCTCCGGTACACCGCCGCCTTGGCGCGGCGCACCGCCAGCGGTGGCGCCTCGGCGATCCGGAGCGCCCATGCCCGCGTGGCCTCCGGGAGCTTCGCCGCCTCCACCACGCGGTTGACCAGCCCCAGCCGCAGGCACTCGGCCGCGTCCACCAGCTCGGCTCCGAGCATCAGCTCCAGGGCCCTGGAGGGTCCCACCAGCCGCGGCAGGAAGAAGGTCCCGCCCCAGTCGGGGTGCAGGCCGAGCTTCATGAACACCTGCCCGATCTGGGCGGTGTCGGCCGCGATCCGGAGGTCGCAGCCCAGGGCCAGGTTCGCGCCCGCGCCCGCGGCCACCCCGTTGAGGGAGGCCAGCACCGGCTGCGGGGCCTCCCGCAGCACGCCGGCGACGCCGCGCATCCCGTCCACCAGACGGCGCCCCGTGGCCTCGTCGCCCTGCTCCGCCAGGCGGCGCAGCAGCTCCACGTCCGCGCCGGCCGAGAAGGCGCGGCCCGCCCCGGTGACGACGATGACCCGGACGGCCGCGCTCCCGGCCAGCGTGGTGAGCGCGTCCCGCAGCTCCTCCACCATCTCGATGGTGAAGGCGTTCAGCTTGTCCGGCCGGGACAAGGTGATGGTGCCGACCGCACCATCCACCTCCGCCACAACAGACGAGTAAGCGCTCATCGGACTCCGCGTCAGGCGTGAAGGGCGAGGCGTGAGACGTTCACGCCTCACCCCTCGCGCTCCACGACCATGGCGATCCCCTGTCCCACCCCGATGCACATCGCCGCCATCCCGTACCGGGCCTTCCTCCGCTTCATGCCGTGCACCAGCGTGGTCAGCAGCCGGGCGCCGGTGGCGCCCAGCGGGTGGCCCAGGGCGATGGCGCCGCCGAACGGGTTGACGCGCGCGGGGTCGAGCCTCAGCTCCCGGATGCAGGCCAGCGCCTGGGCCGCGAACGCCTCGTTCAGCTCGATCAGGTCCATGTCGCCCGGGGCCAGGCCGGCGCGCTGCGCCGCCTTGCGGATGGCGGGCACCGGCCCGATGCCCATGACCTGCGGGTCCACCCCCGCCACCGCGCTGGCCACCACCCGGGCCAGCGGCTTCCTGCCGAGCCGCTCCGCCGCCTCGCGCGACATGACCAGCGTGGCCGCCGCGCCGTCGTTGATCCCGGAGCTGCTGCCCGCCGTCACCGTTCCGCCCTCGCGCTTGAAGGCCGGCTTGAGCTTCCGCAGCGCCTCGAGCGTCGTCTCGGGCCGCGGGTGCTCGTCCTCGCGCACCGTGACGGCGGGCTCGCGCCCGCGCCCGGGCACCGTGACGGGGACGATCTCCTCGGCGAACACCCCGTCCTTCATGGCGGCCGCGGCGCGCCGCTGGCTCTCCAGCGCGAACGCGTCCTGGTCCTCCCGGCTCACCCCGTAACGCTCGGCCACCACCTCCGCGGTCTCGCCCAGCGAGATGGTCCACTCCGGCTTCATCTTCGGGTTCACGAACCGCCAGCCGAGGGTCGAGTCCGCCAGGGGCGGGGGCGTGCGGCTCCACGGCTCCGCCGTCTTGAGCATCACGTACGGCGCCCGGGTCATGGACTCCACGCCGCCCGCAATGAAGCACGCTCCTTCGCCCGCCAGGACCGCGTGCGCCGCGCTCACCACCGCCTGCAGGCCCGAGCCGCACAGCCGGTTGATGGTCTGGCCGGGAACCTCGACCGGCAGTCCGGCCAGAAGCGCCGCCATGCGGCCCACGTTGCGGTTGTCCTCGCCCGCGCCGTTGGCGCAGCCCAGGATCACGTCCTCGATCGCCTCCGGCGCCACGCCCGTCCGTTCCACCAGGGCCCGGATCGGGATCGCGGCCAGGTCGTCGGGCCGCACCGCCGCCAGCGCCCCGCCGGCCCGGCCGACCGGAGTCCGGACCGCATCAACGATGACGGCCTCGATCGTCACTGTGGCTCCTCACGGAGATGACTCTCCAGACTACAGTCCGACCCACACGGTCTTGGTCTCCAGGTATCCCTCGATGCCTTCCCGGCCCAGATCTCTGCCGAATCCGGATGCCTTGTAGCCTCCGAACGGCGCTCCGGCGTCGTACAGATTGTAGGTGTTGACCCACACGGTGCCCGCCTGGATGGCCCGGGCTACCCGGTGTGCCTTGGCGACGTCCCGCGTCCAGATCCCCGCCGCCAGTCCGTAGCGCGCGCGGTTGGCCAGCGCGACGCCTTCCTCCAGGTCGTCGAACGTCTGGACCGCGAGCACCGGGCCGAAGATCTCCTCGCGCGCGATGGTCATCTCCGGCGTCACGCCGTCGAACACCGTCGCCTCGACGAAGTAGCCCTTGCCGTTCACCGTGGCGCCGTGGCCGCCGGCCACCAGGGCCGCGCCCTCGCGCTTGCCCTGCTCGATGTAGCCCAGCACCGTCTGCTGCTGCTTGCGCGAGACCACCGCCCCGAGCCGCGTGCCCTTGGCGAACGGGTCACCGGGCACCAGCGTTCTGGCGCGCGCGGCGAGCTGCTCCACCACCTGGTCGTGCACCGCGCGCTCCACGACCAGCCGGGAGCCGGCGGCGCACACCTCGCCCTTGCCGTAGAAGATGGCGTTCTGCGCCCCCTTCACGGCCGCGGCGAGGTCCGCGTCGGCGAACACGATGTTGGGGGACTTGCCGCCCAGCTCCAGCGTGACGCGCTTCAAAGTCGCGGCGGCCTCGCGCATGATGCCCTGGCCGACCGCCGTGGAGCCGGTGAAGGCGATCTTGTCCACGCCCGGATGCCGGACCAGCGCCGCGCCCGTGGTGGGCCCGTCGCCCGTGATCACGTTGAAGGCGCCCGCCGGGAAGCCCGCCGCCTCCGCGACCTCGGCGAACAGCAGGGCGGTGAGCGGCGTCTCCGAGGCCGGCTTGAGCACCACCGTGCAGCCGGCCGCCAGGGCGGGGGCGAACTTCCAGCCCGCGAGGTTCAAGGGGAAGTTCCACGGCACGATCGCGGCCACGACCCCGACCGGCTCCTTGAGCGTGTACACGAACGAGCCGGCGCCGGTGGGCAGGGTGGCGCCGGTGAGCTTGTCGGCCCAGCCGGCGTAGTAGCGCAGCGTGTCCACCGTCATCGCCACGTCAATCTTCGACTCGAACAACGGCTTGCCGTTCTCCTGGGTCTCCAGGCGGGCGAATTCCTCCGCCCGCGTTTCCAGCAGGTCCGCCGCCCGCGCCAGCAGCAGGCCCCGGCGGCGCGGCTCCAGGCCGCGCCAAACGTCCGACGCGAAGCAGGCCCGCGCCGCCGCCACCGCGCGGTCCACGTCCTCCGGCCCGGCCAGGGGCACCATGGCCAGGCACTCCTCCGTGGCCGGGTTCTCGACGGGGAACCGGCGGCCCGAGGCCGCCGGCCCGAACGTCCCGCCGATGAACAGGTCCGTCCGCACCTACTTCCCCTTGAAGGCGGCGACGCGCTTCTCGACGTAGGCGCCGATGCCTTCCTTCGCGTCCTGGCTCTGGAACAGGAGCTGCTGCAGCTCGCGCTCGATCGCCAGCGCGCTCTCGAACGGCACCTCCAGGCCGGAGCACACCGCGCGCTTGATGCTGCCCACCGCCTTCGAAGCCTTGTTGGGCGGGCAGAACTGCCGGGCGTACAGCATCACGCGCTCCCACCACTCGTCCGGCTTGCCGTCCCACACCTCGTTCACCAGGCCCATCTCCTGCGCCTTGTCGAAGGAGAACGTCTGCCCCAGCACCATCATCTCGATCGCCCGGCTCTTGCCCACCAGCCGCGACAGACGCTGGGTGCCGCCGGTGCCGGGCAGCACGCCCAGGTTCACCTCCGGCAGCCCGATCTTGCCCGCCTCGCGGCGCGCGATGCGCAGGTCGGCGGCCATCGCGATCTCCAGCCCGCCGCCCACCGTGTGCCCGTTCAGCGCCGCGATCACCAGCTTGGGCGTGTGCTCCAGGCGGTTCAGCGTCTCGTTGGCGTGCAGGCAGAAGTAGTACTTGAACTGCGGCGTCACCGAGTTCAGCATCGCGATGTTCGCGCCGGCCGAGAAGAACTTCTCCCCCGCGCCGCGCAGCACGATCACGTACACGCTGTCGTCCATCCGCGCGTCCCGGACCGCTTCGTCAATCTGCAGCATCATCTCGTAGGTGTAGGTGTTCGCCGGGGGATCGTTCAGGGCGACCACCGCCACCCCGTCGTGCGTGCTGTAGTCCACCAGCCGCTTCGCCGTCTTCGTCTCCCGCTCCATCGTCGCCGTCATCGGACGTGCACCTCCGCAGCGTAACCGTTCAGGAACAGCCGGCAGATCGTCTCCGCCAGCTCCGCGATCCCCACCGGCCCGGCGGGATCGTACCAGGTGTAGATCCAGTTCATCATGCCGAACAGCGTGTAGACCGCCACGTGGCGGTTGAGCCGCGTCCCGCCGCCGCCGGCCGGCGCCTCGGCGGCCGCGTCCAGCTCCGCGACCAGCGCGTCGCACAACCCGACGTACGCCTTCTTGAGCTCCCGCACCTCCTCCAGCCGCGCGCCGGTCAGGGACTCCGCCTCGTGCGACAGCACCTTCATCTCGTCCCTGTGGGTGGCGAAGAACGTCACGTGATGGAGGATGAACGCGCGCAGCCGCTCCTCCGGACCCCCCTCGCCCCCGCCGACGCCCCCCCTCCCGGCCGCCGCGACCGCTTCCTCCGCGCCTCGCCGCACCCGCTCGAAGGCGCTGCGCTGCAGCTGGTAGAGCAGGTCCTCCTTGCCGGCGACGTAGTAGTACATTCCCGCCAGGCTCATCCCGCTGGCGCGCGCCAGGTCCCGCATGCTGGTGCGGTGGTAGCCGCGGGCCGCGAACACGCTCGCGGCCGCAGCCAGCAGGGCTTCGCGGCGGCTGTCAAAGTCCATCATGAGGCACTCGGCGTTTTCGAACGGGTGTTCGAACGCAATATCATGGCGCTTAACAGCATGCGCAAGCCCGCGTCTAACTCGTTGAACGATGGGAGCTCCGGCCCTGGCCGTCCCCGCTGACGGCGACCTGATCGCCCGGTATCTGGGGGGCGAGGAGGAGGCGGCGACCGAGCTGGTGCGCCGGCATACGGCGGCGCTGGCCCGCTACCTCGCGGCGCAGGGCGTGCCCGATGGGGAGCTGGAGGACCTGACGCAGGAGACGTTCTTCAAGGCGTTCCGCGCGTTGGGCTCGTACCGGGGCGGGGCGGCGTTCCGGACCTGGCTGCTGGCCATCGGGGGCAACGTGGTGAAGGACCGGCGGCGACGCTGGAAGCGGGAGCGGGTGCTGGCGCTGACGCCGGACCTGGAGGACCCCTCGGGTGATCCGGCCCAGCACGCCGAGGCCCGGTGGGCGGCGGACCGGCTGGAGGAGGGGATCGCCCACCTGGCACGGCTGCAGCGCGAGGTGTTTCTGATGCGGGCGCAGCAGGGGCTGGAGTACGGCGAGATCGCCGCGGGGCTGGGCATCTCGGAAGGGGCGGCACGGGTTCACTACCACCACGCCGTCAAGAGGCTCAAGGCATGGATCGGATGACCGACGACGAGCTGCCGCCCGAGATCGAGGCGGCATGGAAGGCGCTCGACGCGCGCGCGGCGGCCGGCGCGGCCAGGGTGGACGCGGAGGCCGTGGCCCGGGAGGTGGTGGCGCGGCTCCGGCGGGAGGAGCAGCCGCGCGCCTGGTGGCTGGTGGTGCCGCCGGCGGTGCTGAGAGTGGCGGCGGCCGTGGCGCTGGTGGCGGCGGCGGGGGTGGTGGTCACCGTCAGCCGGGAGCGCCCGGCGCGGCAGTCGGCCTCGCTGCCGCTGGCGATTCCGTCGGCCGACTCGCTCGACGCGAGCGAGCTGGAGCAGGCGCTCCAGGCGGCGGGGCAGGTGCGGCCGGTGGAGGACACCACGGCCGCGGCGACCTCCGAGGGCTCAATGGCGGGCTTGTCGGAGCGGCAGCTCGAAACTTTGCTCGCATCCATGAAGGGTGCGGAGGGATGAGGGAACCATGAACCGGGTGACTTCGTACGTTGGCGCGCTGTGCCTGACGCTGTCGGTGGCGGGCGCGGCGCTGGCCCAGAACCCCACACCGCCCGCCGCGCCGCAGCAACCGGGCGGCGGGGGCGGCGCGATGCCGATGCGCTGGCAGCGCCCCGGCCGCCCGATGATGAACCAGCAGCGGCGGACGGAGCTGCTGCAGGAAATCCAGCAGCGCTTCGCGCAGCGCGTCCAGGCGCAGCTCGAGCTGACCGATCAGCAGATGGACCGGCTGCGGACGGTGATGCAGCAGGGGCGCGACCAGCGGCAGCAGCTCGCCCAGCGGGAGCAGGACCTGCGCCGCGCGATCGCGACGCAGCTCCAGCCGGGCGTGGCGGCCGACCAGGACAGCCTGGCGGGACTGCTGGACGCGGTCGCGGCGAATCACGTCGCGCGAGCGCAGCTCCAGCAGCAGGAGCTGCGGAGCCTGTCCTTCCTGACGCCGGTGCAGCGCGCCCGGCTGCTGTTGATGCGCCAGCAGCTGATGAACCGGATCCAGATGATCCGCGCGCAGCGGATGCGGGCGGGCGGGGGTGGGCGCGGCCTCGGGGGCGGCCCGGGAGCCGGGCCGGGCCCCATGGGGCAGGGCCCGGGCCCGTTCTAACCGCTCGGCGGCCCGCGGCGCCCGCGGCAGGACCAGCGCACCCCCGGACCCCCGGCCATCGCCGGGGGTCCGGCGTTGTGGGGGCGGCGCGGGCGCGGTAGGTTGCTCGGCATGGCGGTCCATCCGAAGATCGGCCTGCTGGGCGGACTGTTCCTCGGCGCGCTCGGCGGCGGCCTGGTCCTGTTCCTCCTCGGTCGCGTCACCTCTCACGTCGAGCTGGCCCCCGTCCTGACCGGCGTGATCGTGGGCATCGTGGTCGTCGCCTCGGTGAGCTACGGCATCTGGCGGTCGCTCCCCTCCAGCCACCGGCTCGAGGGCCTGCTGCACGTGGGATCCCAGCCCAGCGCCGAGGGGTATGTGTCGCACGCCGCGCGCACGGAGCTGGTCGGCCAGGCGGGCGTCGCGTTCTCCGAGCTCCGGCCCGTGGGCGTCGCCGTGATCCGCGGCGAGCGCGTGGACGTCTCCACCGAGGGCGACTTCGTGCCGGCGGGCACGCCGGTCACCGTCGTCCAGGCCGACGGCATGCGGCTCGTCGTCAGGCCCCTGCGCCAGGTCCCCCCGCCCTCCGGCGCCCCTTCACCTCCCGGGAGTTGACATGGAAGCGTCCGGTGCCCTGCTGCTGGTCCTGTTCATCGCCTTGGTTTTCGGTGTCTCCCTGTTCTTCCACTACGTGCCGGTCGGGCTGTGGATCACCGCGGCGGCCTCCGGCGTGCGGCTCAAGTTCAGCGCGCTGTTCGGCATGCGGTTCCGGAAGGTGGACCCCAAGCGGATCGTCTATCCGCTGATCGCGGCCACCAAGGCGGGCCTGCAGCTCAGCGTGAACGAGCTGGAGGCCCTGTACCTCTCCCAGGGCAAGGTGGACCGCGTGGTGAGCGCCCTGATCTCGGCCGACAAGGCGGGCATCGGGCTCACCTTCAAGCAGGCCTCGGCGATTGATCTGGCTGGGCGCGACGTGCTCGAGGCGGTGCAGGTGAGCGTCAACCCGAAGGTCATCCAGACGCCCAAAGTCGCGGCGATGGCCAAGGACGGCATCCAGCTGCTGGCGCTGGCGCGGGTCACCATCCGCGCGAACATCAACCGGCTGGTGGGCGGCGCGGGGGAGGAGACGATCCTGGCGCGGGTGGGCGAGGGCATCGTCTCGACCATCGGCTCGGCCGACTCGCACAAGAAGGTGCTGGAGAACCCGGACCTGATCTCCAAGACGGTGTTGGCGAAGGGGCTCGACAGCGGCACCGCGTTCGAGATCCTCTCGATTGACATCGCCGACGTGGACGTGGGCAAGAACATCGGCGCGCAGCTCCAGACCGACCAGGCGGAAGCCGACAAGCGGATCGCGCAGGCCAAGGCCGAGGAGCGGCGGGCGCTGGCGGTGGCGATGGAGCAGGAGCAGAAGGCGCGGGTGCAGGAGATGCACGCCAAGGTGGTGGAGGCGGAGGCGCAGGTGCCACTCGCCATCGCGGAGGCGTTCCGCAAGGGGAGCCTGGGGGTAATGGATTACCAGCGCTACCGGAACATCCAGGCCGATACGCAGATGCGCACGGCCATCGCCGGTGACAGCGGCACCGGCGAGCAGCCGCCGCTCGGCTGACCGGCGCGGGCGGGGCGGAGCCGCGGTGGACGCCTTCTGGCTGATCGTCCTGGTCTGGGTGGCGGTCGTGTTCTTCGGCCGCAGCCAGCAGAAGGCGCGCGGCGGAGGCCGGGCCGGTGGCCCCCCACGCCAGACGCCGCTCGACGACCTGCGCCTGATGATGGAGGGCAAGGAGCCCCCGATGGAGGATGCGCGGCGGCTCGCCGAGCGGCCGGGCGTGCAGGTGCCGATGGGGCTCGCGCGGCCGCCTGAGGCCGCGACTCGCGCCGAACCCGAAGTGGCGGACTACGACACGGAGGCCACCCAGCTCGCCGACCAGCGCCGGCTGGCGGCGGCGACGCCGGCGTTCCTTCCGCCGGACGAGGCCGCAGCCGCGGCGGCCGCGCCCCGCACGCCGCCGGTGCCCCGGATCACCACCCGCATCGAGTCGCGGATTGTGGACCGGGTCGTGGTGCCACCGGTCGCGGGCACGGCGGCTGCCGCTTCAGGCGTCGCCGGACCGGGAGCCGGCCGCGCGGGGGGCCCCTCGGCGGCGACGACGAGCCCGCTCACCGCTGGCGCGGCTCAGCTCAATCCCGCGGCGGCCCGCCTGGCGGCGCTGGCGAGTGGCGGCCTGCGGGGCGCCTTCGTGCTCTCCGAGATCCTCGGCCCGCCGAGAAGCGAGGTCTAGCTCCCGCCGCATGCAGTCAGCGGGCGCAGTCCGGCGAGGCCTTCGCGTATCACCAGGAGCGACCACGGCGCGGCTTGACGCTCGCTTGACGCACCTCCCAAAGCTTGTCCGCGGAGGCTCACATGCGCCGTGATCTCAGAGTGCTTCTGCTTGCGTCCCTCGCCGGCTGCGCCACGGGCGGCGGCGGCTACGCTCCGGCCCGCGCCGCGCCTGCCGTGGCTGCCGACAGCCTGGTCACGCACCCGCCGGCTCCGGGCCAGCTCGCCCGGGTTCTCGATCTCAACGCGCACCCGGCGCCACGGCCCACGCTGACCGGGACGTTCCGGGGGCTGACGGCCGACGCGGTGGTGCTGCAAAGGCGGAGTCTGCCGGCGGACCGGCTCGATACGGTGCCCCTCGGCGCCGGCCGCCGGCTGCAGCTGCTCGTCGGCCGCCACGACAACCGTCGCGCGGGGTTCCTGATCGGCCTGGTGGTCGGCGCCGGCGTCGGCGGCGTCCTCGGCTCGGGCTGCACCCAGGGCGGCGTGGGGTCGCCCGACCTGTGCGCCCTGGCGCAGGTCGGCGGGCTCGTCGGGGGCGGCCTGATCGGCGGCGGACTGGGTTTGACGATCGGCAAGGCCGTGACGACCGACGACTGGCGAACGGTGCTGGTTCAGGGGCCGGAGCGGAGTTCTCGAACCACGGTTGGCCTGCGCGTGACCTTCTGAGGCAACGGGCGCCGCCCGGCGAGGCGGGTTACCAAGCCGATCCGCCGGAGGTCAATTTTGCACGCTCTCCGGCGCCCGAATCTCCGTATATTGGGTGCGAACCGCCCGAGTGGTGGAATGGCAGACACGCGGGACTCAAAATCCCGTGCCGGCAACGGCGTGTGAGTTCGACTCTCACCTCGGGCACTTCCGCCACTACCACAGGAGGGTGAACGATGAACTACCGCACGATGCTCTCGACGCTGGCGCTGTGCGCTGCCCTCGCGGGCCCGCTGGCGGCCCAGGGGAAGCCCATCCAGGTCGCCCTGGTCACGCCGGTCCAGATCGTCCCGCAGAACGAGGACGTGAGCGGGCTCCGGCTCAACTTCATCTACTCCGTGAACCGCTCGGTGAAGTACGTGGACCTCGGGCTGATCAACGTCGCCACCGGCGGCGAGTCCGAAGGCGTGGAGTGGGCGCTGGTGGCCTACAACAAGGGCAGCTTCCAGGGCTGGCAGAGCGGCATCGCCGCCGTCACCCGCGGCTCGTTCACCGGGCTGCAGACCGGCTGGTTCACCTCGGCGGGGCAGGGCAAGGGCCTGCAATGGGGCCTCGTCAACACCGCCCAGCACTGGAACGGCCTCCAGCTCGGCTTCGTCAACTACGCGCAGTCGCTGCACGGGCTGCAAATCGGCCTGATCAACATCATCAAGACGGGGGGCAAGTTCCCGGTCTTCCCGATCGTCAACTGGTCGTTCTGACCCCCGTCACCCGGCCGCCGTTCCGGGCGCCCCGTCCGCGCGGAGCGGGGGGGCGCCCGCCGGCACCGGCATGCCGATGACTGCCCCCTCGCCGGCGACCGCCTTGGCATCAGAACGACGCTGAAGCTCCGACGCGAACAGCCCCCCCGCGCCGGGCCCCATCGCGAGCGGCCACGCCCGCCGCTACGGCCGCCACGGTAGGCCGTGCGCGTCAAGCAGCCGTCAAGCGGCCGCTTGCGGCCGCGCCGCGCGGCCGGGTAGATATCGCGGACCTTGAGCACCCGGCGCGACGCTCCGCCGCGACGTTGCGGAGCC
>JAJYLI010000031.1 GCA_021787855.1 bacterium
GGATGGCGCGCGCGGGCGAGCCGCCCAGGCCCGCGCGGCGGACGGCCTCCTGCAGCCGCGCCGCGAGCCGCTCGAGCGCCTGGTCCGGCGCCCCCCGGTCGAGCGGGCCCTCGGCGACCAGGATGGCCTCGACCCCCGCCGCGTGGAACTGCCGGCGGCACGCCGCCGCCGTGACCGCGAACCCGTCCGGCACGGTGAGGCCGAGGCGGCGGCGCAGCTCGCCCAGGCTGGCCATCTTCTCGCCCACCACCGTGGCGAAGTCCCAGTCCACCTCCTCGATGGGCAGCACCAGCTCCCACTCGAAGCCCGCCGCCGGCGACAGGGTGGCCCGCACGCTCCCCGCGATCCGCTCGAACGCGCGCACCAGCTCGCCGTAGCGGTTGTCGGTCATGGCGTTGAGGTCGTACACGACGGAGCTGACCGCGCCGCACAGCTCCTCGACCAGCCAGTCGAGGTAGCGCCGGTCGAACAGGTGGTCGCCGCCCGACTTCTCGCCCGCGTCGGCGATCAGGTCCAGCGCCCGGTTGTTGCCCTCGATCAGGTGCTGGAACCGCTCGTAGCGCGCCCGCAGCGCCGCCAGCGTCTCACCCCGGCGGCGCCCCAGGAAGCGGCGCCACAGCCCGGCCGCGAGGTCGGTCACGGCAGCGACCGCTCGGGGCGGCGCTCGCGCACGTCAGTGACCCTTCACGGAGCCGAACACGAAGCCCACCAGCAGGCCGGCGGCGACGGCCACGACCACGGCGACGAGGCCGTAGAGCAGCCCGTGCCGGTTGGCCAGCGTCGCGAGCAGGGCGTTGGCGGCGCCGCGCGAGATCGTGAAGCCGCCCTCCCCGCGCCACACGACCCGCCCGCCGCGGAACCGGAACACCCGCACGCGGTAGGTCGCGGCCGGCGCGCGCGCCGGCAGCACGACGTCGGTGACCAGCCGGTCGCCGCCGGCCGCGCGCTCGGCGCGGAACGGCACGACGGCCGCCTGGAACAGCTTCTCGCTCTCCTTGAGGCGCACCAGCTCGGGGAAGAACGCGCCCGCCTCCGACGCCGAGTCGGCGGGAGACCGCAGGCTCTCGTAGCCGATGCCCAGCGAGCGCAGCACGTCCGCCGCGGCCAGCTCCGCCGGCGGGACCGAGGTGTGCACCACGTACGCCTCGGGCACGCGCTCGAAGATCACGTCGCCCGCCGGAGCCCAGAACGCGCCCCACACGCGCCGCTTGATCCTCAAGTGCAGGTCCACCGGCGGCCCCGACACGACCACCGCCACGGCCGCGGGGCCGGCTCCCGGCGTGGAACCGGGCGGCCCCGGGTCCGCCGCCGTGGACACCGTGAACCGCGCGCCGTGGTAGAACACGCCGATCACCGCCCCGGCCGGCTCGACCAGCGGGTCGCGCGCGACCGGCCGCTCCCCCTGCGCCGCGGCGATGCCCGCCCCGCGCAGCGAGACCAGCGCCGCCAGGCCGGCCAGGAAGCCCCCCCCCGCCACCGCGAGCGCGCGCCGCACGGCTCAGTGCCCTCCCTCGTAGGAGAGCAGCGCGGCCGGGCGCAGCACCAGCCCCAGGACCATCGCGACCATCGTCGCCAGGATGATGCCGGCCATCAGGATCTTGAGCTGGTCCGCCTTGAGGCGCCGGCTCGCCAGGGCACCGACCTGCGCCCCCAGCGTCGAGCCCACCAGCAGCACCAGCGCCAGCAGGAAGTCCACCGTGCGGTTCATGGCCGCCTGGAGCACGGTGACGTTGACCGAGGTGAACAGGATCTGGAACAGGCTGGTGCCCACCACCACGTGCATGGGCATGCGCAGCAGGTACACCATCACCGGCACCATGATGAACCCGCCGCCGACGCCCATGACGGCGGACAGCACGCCCACCAGCGCGCCCAGGGCCAGCGGCAGCACCACCGAGATCCGCACGGCCGAGCGCTCGAAGTCCACCTGCCAGGGCAGCGCCTGCACCAGCCGCGCCCAGGCCGACGCGCGGCGCGGCGCCTCGCGCGCCGCGCGCGCCACCGGCACCCGCGCCGTCCGCAAGGCGCGCACGCTGTCCACGAACATGTAGCTGCCGATCAGCCCCAGCATGACGACGTAGGTGAGCCGGATGGCGAAGCCCGCCTGCCCGGTCGCGATCAGCAGCTTGATCACCCGCACGCCGACCGCGCCGCCCACCAGGCCGCCCAGCAGCAGCAACAGGCCCATCTTGAAGTCCACGTTCCCGCTGCGGGCGTGCGCGAACGTGCCCGAGGACGCGGCGGCCACGATCTGGTTGGAGTCGGACGCCGCGGCCACCGCGGGCGGGATGCCGATCATCAGGAGCAGCGGCGTCAGCAGGAACCCGCCTCCGACGCCGAACAACCCCGACAGCAGCCCCACCACGCCGCCCAGGCCCAGCAGCGTGAGCAGGTTGGCGCCGCGCTCGGCCACGGGCAGGTAGATGTGGAGCATCAGGCCGCCCCCCGCTCCGCCGTGGGCAGGAAGACGGTGAAGGTGGAGCCCTCGCCCGGCCGGCTGCCGACCTCGATGCGGCCGCCATGCTTCTCCGCGATGCTGCGGCACACCGACAGGCCGAGGCCCGTGCCTTCGCCCGCGCCCTTGGTGGTAAAGAACGGCTCGAACACGCGGGCGAGATTCTCCGCCGGGATGCCGGCCCCGGTGTCGCGCACCGCGACGCGGACGGATCCCTCTTCGGCGCCCGCGATCACCCGCAGCTCGCCGCCCCGGGGCATGGCCTGGATCGCGTTCAGGAACAGGTTGAGGAAGAGCTGCTGCAGGTTGCGCGGGTTGCCGCGGATGGCCGGCAGGTCCGGGGGGATCTCGACCGCCGCCTTCACCCCGCCGAGGGCCAGCTCGTTCCGCACGAGGTTCAGGGCCGTCGCCACCACCTCGCCGACCGAAAGCGCGGTGCGGACCGGCTCGTCCTTGCGGGTGAAGTCGAGCAGGTTGCGGACCGTGGCGCCCGCGCGCTCGACCTGGGTGGAGATGTCCGCCAGCAGCTCCCGCCTCCGTTCGCCGTCCAGGTCCCGGTCGTCCTCCAGCAGCGTCTCCACGGTCAGGCTGATGTTGTTGAGCGGGTTGTTCAGCTCGTGCGCGATCCCGGACGTCAGCGTGCCGACCGCGGCCAGCTTGCCGGACTGCAAGAGCTGTTCCTGCCGCGTCTTCAGCTCGTCCAGCATCCGGTTGATGGCGACCGCCAGGGTCGAGAATTCGTCACGGTAGCGGCGCGCGGGCTGGATGGGCGCGAGGTCGCCCGCGGCGATCCGCTCGAAGTAGCGCACGAACCGCCCGATGGGCCGGAGCACCTGGCGGGTGAGCTGGTCGGCCAGCATCACCATCAGCAGCACCAGCAGCACCAGGAACGCGGCCCCGACGACCATCGCGGTGCGCAGCATCGCGTTCATGCTGGCGCGCTCCTGGGCGATCATCGTGGAGGCGTCGTGCAGCAGCGCGCCGCCGATACGCCGCAGGTCCGCCTCCGCCGCCTTGCGCTGCGGGTCGCCGAAGCCCGGCCGCGCCGCCTCCACGGCCAGCCGGTCCAGCAGCGCCTCGTAGCTGCGCAGCTTCTCCAGCCAGGCGCGCGCCGCCGCCGGCCCCACCACGCCCGCCACCGCGTCGAGGTTGCTCTCCAGCAGCCGGTCGGCCCGGACCGCGTGGTCCGACGCGTCGCTCAGCGAGGTGCCGTAGAGGAAGAAGTTCTTCTCGTAGCGGCGGGCTTCCTGCAGCTCGAAGGCGGTGTCGTCCGCCGCCTCGAGGAAGCGCATCTTGGTCTCGAAGCGCGCCAGCATCACCATCAGGCCGATGGTGATGCCGATGACGAAGCAGGCGTAGATGACGAACACCAGCGTGATGCGCAGGCGGAGCGGGAGGTAGGGGCGCTCCTCGAGCCTGCGCCGGGTCTCGTCCTTCGCGCTCGCGGCTTCCACGGGCCCCAACATGGGCGCGGGGCCGCGGCGCTGCAACCGATTTGGCGAGCGGGTTTGTCGGGCTAGCGGCTCAGCCGCCGGCGATGGCGGCGATCACCAGGTAGGGCTCCTCGCCCGCCGCCACCGGCTCCGGCAGCGGCGCGTCGGGCGATTCGTGCGAAAGATCACGTTTGCAGGCGAAGAAGCGGATGAACGCCCGGCGCCGCTGGGTGTCGTGGTCGCGGATGGTCCCGCGCAGCACCGGGTAGGCCGCCTCGAGCGCGTCCAGGACCCGCCGCTGCGTCACCGGCGCGCCGACGTCGAGCCGCACCTCGTCCCCGGCGCCGGCGATGGTCCGCAGGCTGGGCGGCAGCTCGACCCGGATCACCTGAGCGTCTGCACCTCGACCGACAGCACCGACGGCAGGCCGCTCGCGATCTCCTTCCAGGTGGTCCCCGCGTCGGCCGTGGCGAACACGCTGCCGCCGGTGGTGCCGAAGTACACCCCGCACTTGTCCAGCGAGTCCACCGCCATCGCGTCCCGCAGCACGTTCACGTAGCAGTTCTTCTGCGGCAGCCCCCGGGTCAGGGCCTGCCACTCGCCGCCGCCCGACTTGCTGCGGTACACCCGCAGCTTGCCGTCAATCGGGTAGTGGTCGCTGTCGCTCTTGATGGGCACCACGTACACCGTCTCCGGCTCGTGGGCGTGCACGTCAATGCAGAAACCGAAGTCGGTGGGCAGGTTGCCGCTCACCTCGCGCCACCGGTCGCCCGCGTTGTCGGTGCGCATCACGTCCCAGTGCTTCTGCATGAACAGCGTGCCCGGCTTCGCGGGGTGCATCGCGATGTGATGCACGCAGTGGCCGATCTCCGCCGTGGGGTCGGGGATGTACTGCGACCGGAGCCCCTGGTTGATCGCCTTCCAGGTGACCCCGCCGTCGTCGGTGCGGAACGCGCCGGCGGCCGAGATCGCCACCCACAGGCGCCGGGGGTCGGAGGGGTCCTGGATGATGGTGTGCAGGCACAGGCCGCCGGCGCCCGGCTGCCACTTGGAGCCCGTGGTGTGGGTGCGCAGGCCGGACAGCTCGGCCCACGACTTCCCGCCGTCGGTGCTCTTGAAGAGCGCCGCGTCCTCGACGCCCGCGTACACCGTATCGGGGTCGGTGAGCGACGGCTCGAAGTGCCACACCCGCAGGAAGGCCCAGGGGTGCGGCGTGCCGTCGTACCACTGGTGCGTGCCGGGGACGCCGTCGTAGCTGAACTTGTTGTCCACCGGCGCCCAGGTCTTCCCGCCGTCGTCGGAGCGCTGGACCATCTGCCCGAACCAGCCGCGCGACTGCGAGGCGTAGATCCGGTCGGGGTCGGCGGCGGAGCCCTTCATGTGGTACACATCCCACCCGGAGAAGTGGGGCCCGCTCAGCTTGAAGCTCTGGCGCTTGCCGTCGGCGGCCAGGATGAAGGCGCCCTTGTGCGTGCCCACCAGCACCCGAACCCGACTCATGCGAGGCTCCTTTCCCCGGCGCGGAGGGACGGCCCAGGCCCCCGCGCCCAACGCGCGGGGGGGGCCACGTCCGATGTCATACGGGAGACCCTGGAAGAGTAACTACGGGCCGGCTGGAAAGGGGAGCGGGCGGGCCTAGGCGCCCGGCCGCCCGGCGCCGTACACGACCCCGCGCCGCTCGGGGCCCGCGATGGCCACCACGGCGCAGGCCACGAACACGATCCCCGCGGTGAGGGCCATGGCCTCGGCGTAGCTGCGGCCCACGGCCAGGGTGGCCTCCACGTAGGCGATCGAGCCCGCGAGCGCCGCGCCGCACTGGTAGGCGAACCCCGGCAGGAAGCCGCGCACGGCGTCGGGCGACAGCTCGGTGATGTGCGCCGGGATCACTCCCCACGCCCCCTGCACGAAGAACTGCATCAGGAAGGCGCCCGCCACGAGCAGCGCCAGCGAGGGCGCGTAGGCCCACAGGGGGATCGTGATCAGCGCCGCCACGAGCGACACCACGATCGAGCGGCGGCGCCCCAGCCGGTCGGAGACCAGGCCCACCAGCACGCCGCCCACCAGCGCGCCCACCATCGAGAAGGCCGTGAGGGCCGCGCGCCGCTCGGGCGTGAAGCCCCAGCCGCGCTGCAGGAACGTCGGGTAGAGGTCCTGGGTGCCGTGCGACACCATGTTCATCAGCGCCATCAGCAGCGTGACGTACAGGAACAGGCGCCAGTTGCGGACGATGGCCCGGCCCAGCCCGCTCCAGGACTTCTCGCGCGTGCGCTCCCAGACCTCGGACTCCTTCACCCGGTAGCGCACGAACAGCGCCAGCAGCGCCGGCAGCCCGCCGATGAAGAACAGCGGCCGCCAGCCCCAGTGCGGATAGACGGCGAAGAAGCACAGCGCGGCCAGCAGGTAGCCCACGGCGTAGCCCTGCTGCAGCAGCCCGGAGAACACGCCCCGGAGCCGCGGCGGCACCTTCTCCATGACCAGCGAGGCCCCGACCCCCCACTCCCCGCCCATCCCGATGCCGTACAGCGCGCGCAGCACCAGGAAGGTCGCGAACGTCGGCGCCAGCCCGGTCAGCACCTCCACCAGCGAGTAGAACACCAGATCCAGCATCAGCGGCACGCGCCGGCCGTAGCGGTCGGCCAGCAGGCCGAAGACGAAGGCGCCCACGGGCCGGAAGGCCAGCGTCAGCGTGAGCGACAGCGCGACCTCCGCGTCGCTGCGGCCGAAGGTGTGCGCGACCGCCGTCAGCGTCATCACGACGAGGAAGAAGTCGAAGGCGTCCAGCGCCCAGCCGAGGAAACCGGCCAGCGTGGCGGCGCCGTGGTCGCTGGAGGCGGGGACGGCGACGGGCACCGCGGAGGGGGTGGGGGACGACATGGGGCGCAAACATACCGTAAAGCAGCGGGGCCCGCTCGTGCCAGGCGGGCCCCGGGAAACGCGACGGCGAGCCGCTAAATGCCGAACGCCTCGGGCGGCTGGGGCGTCGGGGCGGGCTTCCGCTTGGTCTTGGCGCGGCTCATCGGCGGCTCCGGAAACGGTGGAGGTGAATATCTATGCACGCACATGAATATATATGCGTGCGTGGATCGGGCAAGCCCCCCGCCGGAGGCCGGTGCCGAGGCGGCCCAAACCACTGGCGACCGGGCCGCAACCGCTCCGCGTCCGCCCTACTCCACCCTCTCCAGCCTGGGATTGGGTCGGTACTGCCGTCCGACCTTGGCGATGGGCTTGCCGTCCACCATCACCACGTCGGCGGTGAAGTCGAACCGCCCGAGGTACAGCGAGGAGCCGACACCGTAGGCGTCCACGGGCACGCCCTGCGCCTCGAACCGGCGGATCCGCTCGGCCGTGAAGCCGCCCGAGACGACGATCTTGACGTGCCGGAACCCCTCGGCGTCGAGCGCCTTGCGCACCTTCCACACCAGCTCCGGGACCACGCCGGTGGGCTTGAACGTGCCCATCTCCCCGATCAGGGACTTGTCCACCATGGTCTCGGAGGTATCCAGCCGCACGCCGTAGAGCCGCTTGCCCAGGGCGCGGGCGACGGCCAGGCTGGTGCCGACGCAGTCGTTCTCGAAGTCCACCAGGGTGACGACCCGCACCGACTCGGGGATGTGCTCGGCGAACTTCCGCGTCGCCAGCACCGTGTCGCCCCCGAACGCCGCGATCAGCGCGTGCGGCACCGTGCCGACGCCCTCGCTCCCCCACCAGGAGGCCTGCGCGTCGGTGGAGACCCCGATGGCGCCGGCCACGTGGGCCGCGTAGCCGTCCCCGGTCTGCACCAGCCAGTGGTCGTGCCGGGCCGGGAAGAACATGACCTCCTTGGGCCGGGCCGCGTCCACCACCCGCCGGGTGTTGGTGCCGACCTTGGTGCGCCGCGCCAGCACCCCCAGGTACAGCGTCTCGAGGTGCGCGAAGGCGTCGTAGGGCCCCTCGATCAGCATCACCGGCTCCCAGGGGTGGATCTCGTCGCCGTCGTACAGCGCGTGCACCACCAGGTCCTTCCACTCGACGGCGCACTGCTTGAGGATGGCGATGGCCTCGTCAATGCCGCCCAGGAAGCCGTCGGTCTTGCCGAAGACCTGCATGGTCACCCGGGGCCGGGAGCCGTTGGCGAGCAGGATGTCGCGGGTGCGGACGAAGTACTTGTCCGAGTAGTAGCCCGCCCGCATGCGCTCGACGGGCAGGTGGAAGATCGAGGGATCCAGCCGCCGCCGGCGCGTCATCGGGCCTCGAAGTGCATGGCCTTGAGCTCCTCGATCTCCGCCTTGAGGCGCGCGGCGCCCGGCACGTCGGGGTAGGTGGCCAGCACCCGGCGCAACTCCACCATCGCGCGGCCGTAGTCCTTCAGGGTATCACGATAAATGGTCGCGACCAGCAGCGCGAACCCCACCCGCCGCCGGGGGTCGGGGGCGCGCTTCTCGCCCTCGCGCGCGGCGTACAGGGCCAGCTCGCCGTCCTTCAGCTCCCCGAGCGCGAGCCGTACCAGCTGGTCGCAGGCGAGCAGGTCGTCCGGGTCCGCGGCGATCGCCGCCCGGTAGGCCTCCGCCGCCTCGCGGTAGGCGCCTGTGGCGACCAGGGCCTGGGTGCGGGAGTGCTGGCGCACATACGGGGTCGAGGAGCCCCTGGGAACGAGCTTCCGCGACCCGGGCTCCAGGACGGCGGCGTAAATCGCCACGAACAGCAGGAACGAAGCCCAGCCCAGGCCGGCGATGGCGAGGGGCAGGAAGTTGCTCGCGAGCGTCGCCATGAGCACCGCCACCACCGTGACGAAGCTCATCGTCGCCACCACGACCACCAGCAGCGCCGTCGAAGAGCCGGCGTCCACGCGGCTCAGCCGCTCCCACGCCTCGCGCAGCACGGCCCTACGTAAGCCCGCGCGCCGGGCCCCGGCAAGAGTCTCGCTGGCGGCGGCCGGCACGGCCCTGTAGCATAGCGCGATGGCCGACGGGGTCCTGGCTCCCGAGTTCCTCGCCTTGCAGCGGGCGCTGGCCGGCCGGTATTCGCTGGAGCGCGAGGTGGGCCGGGGCGGCATGGGCATCGTCTTCCTCGCCCGCGACGTGGCCCTCGACCGCCCGGTCGCGATCAAGCTCCTGCCCCCGGCGATGGCGGCGCAGCCCGCCTTGCGCGAGCGGTTTCTGCGCGAGGCGCAGACCGCCGCCAGGCTCAGCCACCCCAACATCGTCCCCATCTACGCCGTGGACGAGGTCGAGGACTTCGTCTTCTTCGTCATGGCGTACGTCGAGGGCGAAACCCTGGGCCACCGGCTTCAAACCCGGGGCCCCCTCACACCGGCCCACGGGACCCGCCTGATCCAGGAGGTCGCCTGGGCCCTGGCCTACGCGCATCTCCGCGGGATCGTCCACCGGGACGTCAAGCCGGACAACATCCTGCTCGAGCACGGGACCGGGCGCGCCCTGGTGACCGATTTCGGCATCGCGCGCCGCGCCGACGCGTCGGGCGCCACCGCCGTGGGCGAGGTGCTCGGCACCGCCCAGTACATGAGCCCGGAGCAGGCGGCCGGCGAGGCGGTGGACGGCCGCAGCGACCTGTACTCGCTCGGCGTCGTGGCGTTCTACGCGCTGTCCGGCCGGCTGCCCTTCGACAGTCCCGAGGTCGCCGCGCTCCTCGCCATGCACATCACGCGGCCCGCGCCACCCCTGGCCACGGTGGCGCCGGGCATCGCCGGCAAGCTGGCGCAGGCGGTGGACCGCTGCCTGGCCAAGGACCCGGCGGACCGGTTCCAGACGGGCGAGGCCCTGGCGGAGGCCGTGACCGAGACGGCGGCGCTGGCGAGGGAGGTCCCGACGCCGATCCGGATCTGGCTGCGTCGCGGCGCCGCCGAGCGGGTGCCCGTGATCGTGTGGTCGTCCATCGGCGTCGTCGCCACCACGGCCAGTATTGCGTCCGGCGACGTTCCCGGCATCGGCAGGCTGGTGCTCTACTTCGGCCCGCTGGGGGTGTACGGGCTGCTTCGGGCGTTGAACACGCGACGCGTGCTGCAGGCGGGCTATTCGATCGAGGACATCCGCCTCGCGCTGCGGGAGCAGATGGCGCAGCGCCGCGAGGAGTTCGCGTTCGAGGCGGCCGCCCCGCCGACGCTCGTCGGGCGTCTCATCCGCTGGGTCACGTACGGCGCCCTCGGCGTGGCGACGGTGGCGGCGGTGGTCACCGCCGCGGGTCTGCGGATGGACTGGACCACCTCGCTCAAGTGGCTGCTGACGTTCGCCACCAGCGCCGTGGTGACCGTGGGCGGCGCCGTGACGGGCCTCGCCCTCCCGGGCCGCCGGGTGACGCCGGGCGACCCGGCGAAGGGCCTGCAGTCGCGGATCTGGAACGGCAGGCTGGGCGAGTGGTTCGCGCGACTCTCGACGCTGGGGATGCGCCGCCAGGCGCTCCCCGCGGCGTCGGCGCACCGCCCGACGGAGATCATGATCGGGCTCGCCGCGGACGCGCTGTTCGCCGCGCTGCCGAAGGGGACGCGGCAGGAGCTCAAGGACCTGCCGGCCGTCGTGCGGCGGCTCGAGGCCGACGCCCAGGGCCTGCGCGCGCGGGTGGACGAGCTGAATACCCTGATCGCGGGAGCGGGCGAGGAGAGCGCGGGCGGCCGGTCGGTGTCGCTGCGGCGGGCCGAGGAGCGGGCCGCCACGGTCGGCGCGGCCCGGCAGCGGCTCCGCGACGAGCTGACGGCGGAGCGCGAGGGCGTGGCGGCGCGGCTCGGGGCCGCGGTCGCCGCGCTGGAGAACATCCGGCTCGACCTGCTGCGCCTGACGGCCGGCGTGGGGAGCCTGGATCAGATCAGCTCGGACCTCACCGCCGCGCGCCAGATCGGCCTGGAGGTCGACGCCGCGCTGGCGGGCCGGGCCGAGGTCGAGCGGCTGCTGAAACCGGCGGGCGGGGGCCCGCCCGCCCGCGCCGCCGGCTAGCGGTCCTTCTTCCGGTCCTTCTTCCCGCCCTTGCTCTTGCCGTTCTTCGCGGCGCCGAGCCCCCGGTCAATCGCCTCGACGATGGTGCGGAGGGTGCGGATCCGGGCCCACAGCTTGTCGTTCGCCTCGACGATGGTCCACGGCGCGTAGGTGGTGCTGGTGTTCTGGAGCGTGTCCACCACCGCCTGCCGGTAGGCGTCCCACTTCTCGCGGTTGCGCCAGTCCTCCTCGGTGATCTTGTACTGCTTGTACTCGATCTTCTCCCGCTCCTTGAAGCGGCGCAGCTGCTCCTCCTTGGAGATGTGCAGCCAGAACTTCACCACGATGGTGCCGTAGTTGGTGAGCGACAGCTCGAACTCGTTGATCTCCTGGTAGGCCCGCCGCCACTCGGCATCGGTGCAGAACCCCTCGACGCGCTCGACCAGCACGCGCCCGTACCAGGTGCGGTCGAAGATCGCCAGGTGCCCCGCCTTGGGGATCTGGCGCCAGAACCGCCACAGGTAGTGGTGCGTGGCGTCGTCGCCCTTGGGCGCGGCGATCGGGATCACGCTGTAGCCCCGGGGGTCCAGCGCCTCCGTGATTCGGCGGATGTTGCCGCCCTTGCCCGCCGCGTCCCACCCCTCGTAGCCGATGATGACCGCGCGCCGCTCCTCGAAGCAGCGGAACTCCAGCTGGCGCAGCCGGAACTGGTACTCCTTGAGCTGCTCCTCGTAGTCCTTGCGCTTCAAGGCGAGCGTGAGGTCCACCTTGTCGAGGACCGTCTCCATCTCCTTGAGCGCCTGCACGCTCACGCTGGCCCGCGCCACCCGCTTGGGGGCCGCGGGCTGCCCGGCCTTGGCGTTGAGCGCGGTCTGCATCGCGTCGGCCAGGGTCTTGAAGATCTTGATCAGCCGGTAGCGCTTGTCGGTCGCCTCGACGATGGTCCACGGCGCGTAGGCGGTGTTGGTCCGCTCGAACATCTCCTCCGCCGCCTCGGCGTACTCGTCGTACTGCTTGTGGTGCTCCCAGTCCTCCTTGGTCACGCGCCACGAGTCGTACTTGCTCTTCTCGATCTCCTTGAAACGCTTCTTCTGCTCCTTCTCGCTGATGTGCAGCCAGAACTTGACGATGACCGTCCCGTCGTCGGTGAGCATCCGCTCGAACTGGGCGATCTCGTTGTAGGCGCTGCGCCACTGCTCGGGCTTGAGGAGCTTCTCGACCCGCTCGACCATCACCCGGCCGTACCACGAGCGGTCGAACACCGCCATCTCGCCGCGGCCCGGGATCCTGGTCCAGAAGCGCCACAGGAAGGGGCGCAGCAGCTCCTCCGCGAGCGGCGCGGAGATGGGATGCACCTTCACGCCGCGCGGGTCCAGGCGCTCGACCAGCTTGGCGATGCTCTCGCCCTTGCCCGCCGCGTCCCAGCCCTCGAACACCACGGCCACGGGGATCTTGGCGTCATAGACCTGGCGCTGCAGGTCGCGCAGCTTGTCCCTGAGCTCGGGGAACGACTGCTCGTAGGCTTCCTTGTCTATCTTCTTGTCGAGATCCAGCGTCTCGAGCATGGCGGGGACCCCAGGGTGGGAAGGGTGAAGAGGCACCGGCGCCCGGTCCCCATTACAATGCACGGCACACCGATGACGTCAAGCTGAACGGCGCATGGACAACCTGTGCCACACCCTGGTCGGCGCGGCGCTGGCGGAGAGCGGCCTCAGGAAGCGCACTCCGCTGGCGACCGCCGCGCTCGTGATTGCGGCCAACATCCCCGACGTGGACGGGATCCTGTACGTCCTGCACCATCCCGTCGAGGCGCTGGGCTTCCGCCGCGGCTGGACCCACGGCGTGCTGGCGATGGCCGTCTGGCCGCTGGTCCTGACCGGGCTGCTGCTGGCCTGGGACCGGTGGATCCGGCGGCGCCGCCACCCGGAGAAGCCGCCGGCCAGCCCGCGCGCGCTGCTGCTGCTCTCGCTGGTCGCGCTCCTCACGCACCCGTTCCTCGACTGGTGCAACACCTACGGCATCCGGCTGCTGATGCCCTTCAGCCGGCGGTGGTTCTACGGCGACGCGCTGTTCATCGTGGACCCGTGGCTGTGGCTGGTGCTGGGGCTCGGCTGGCTGGTGGCCTTCGAGCTGCGGCGCCACGGCGCGCGGCGGCCGGAGTGGCCGGCCCGGGCGGCGCTGGGCCTCTCCGGCTTCTACATCGCGCTGATG
Organism: bacterium; assembly: GCA_021787855.1. GTDB lineage: Bacteria > Gemmatimonadota > Gemmatimonadetes > Gemmatimonadales > JACORV01 > Fen-1245. The sequence goes on from JAJYLI010000031.1 coordinate 13,002, forward strand.
ATCGCGTCGAACCTCGCGGCCCGCGGGATCGTGCGGCGGGCGGCGCTGGCGGAGGGAGGTCCGGCGCCCTCGCGGATGATGGTCGGTCCCGTGCCGCTGGACCCGTTCCGGCGCGGCGTGGTGATCGAGCGCGACAGCGCCTACGAGCTCGGCACCTTCGACTGGCTGGCGCGGCCGCGCTACCGGCGGGAAGCCGTGATCCCGCGCGACCGCGGCCTGGACCTGCCCGCGGTGCGCGCGGCGGCGGCGGCGACCTGGCGCGGCCGCACGTTTCTGGGCTGGGCGCGCTTCCCGCTGTTCGACGTCGAACGCGCGGGCGCCGGCTACGTCGTGCGCCTCGCCGACGCGCGCTACACCCTGAACGGCCGCGCGCGCTTCGGCGCGGTGGCCATCCCGGTTCCCGGGACGGTATCTTCTCCCGCCGTCTCATCCTCCCCCTAGGAGGCACCGTGAGCGAGAACCCGACGCGCCGCGACTTCGTGCTGAGCACCGCCGCGGCCCTGCCCCTGGTGCGCACCGCCCTGCCCCGAGGCGCGGCCGGCGCGTGGCGCGCGGCGCCCGCGCTCCTCCTGAAGCCCGCGTCGAGCCCCTGCGTGGTGGCCTCCGCCAACGGCATCCGCGGCGTAGCCAAGGCGATGGACCTGATCGCCAACCACGGCGCCGACACGCTGGACGCCGCGATCGAGGCGGTGAAGATCGAGGAGCTGGACCCGGACGACCCGTACGTGGGGTACGGCGGGTTCCCCAACGCCGCCGGCGTCGTGCAGCTCGACGCCGCGTGCATGCACGGGCCCACCCGGCGGGCCGGCGCGGTGGGCGCGCTGGAGGGCATCAAGACGCCGAGCGAGGTCGCCCGCTGCGTCATGAAGTACACCGACGAAATCTTCCTCGTGGGCAAGGGCGCCCAGGACTTCGCCGTGCAGTTCGGCTTCAAGATCGAGAACCTGCTGACCGAGAAGGCCCGGGAGGCGTGGCTGCACTGGCGCGCCAACCTGAACCCGCACGACGACTACCGCGACGTGCCGGACAGCCAGCCGATGGTGGTGCAGCCGCACGGGACCATCAACTGCAGCGCGGTCAACGCGAACGGCGACATCTCGTCGGTCACCACCACCAGCGGGGCGGCGTGGAAGGTCCCGGGGCGGGTCGGCGACTCGCCGATCATCGGCGCGGGGCTCTACGTGGACAACGACGCCGGGGCCGCCGGCTCCACCGGCCTGGGCGAGCGCAACATGATGGCGTGCGGCAGCTACGTGGCGGTCGAGGCCATGCGGCGCGGGATGTCGCCCACCGACGCCTGCCTCGAGGCGCTGCGCCGCGCCGTGGCCATGAGCCCGCCGGACACGCTCGCCCCCGACGGCCGCCCGAAGTGGGACCTCAACTACTACGCCCTCAGCAAGAAGGGCGAGTTCGGCTCGGCCGCGATGTACCCCGGCTTCCAGTTCGCGGTGAACGACAGCCACGGGCCCCGGCTCGCCGACGCGGCGGCCCTGTACCCGAGCCGGCCGGCCGGAGCCTGAGGCGGACAGCCGGACGCGGAGGCCGGCGGGGGGGGCCGTGAGACGGCGGGGAGGACCGCCCGCGGTCCGCACGGTGGCGCTCGCCGCCCTGCTGGCCGCGCTCGCCGCTCCCCGGGCCGCGCAGGCTCAGGTCCCGCGGGAGCCGTGGTCGTTCTACCTGCTGCCCTTCCCGACCTACAACTCGCTCGAGGGACTGGGCGTGGAGCTGATCGGCGGCTGGTGGAAGTCCGCGCCGCCGGGCCCGATTCCCACCGGCGTCACCATCAGCCCCAACGCGAGCATCTCCACCAGCGGCACCCGCACGCTGGGGCTCACGTACAACAACGAGGGCCGGGTGCCCGGGTGGCGGTTCCTCGCCCAGGTCGGCTACGAGCGGTTCGAGCGCGCGCCCTACTTCGGCCTGGGCAACGCGAGCGTGGTGAACGACTCGCTGGAGACCGCCAACGGCGGCGAGAGCCACTACTACCGCTACTCGCTCACCCGCACCACGGCGCTTGCGGCCATCGAGCGCCAGGTCATGGGGCCGCTGCGCGTCCACCTCGGCGCCCAGTACCGGCACTACCGGGCCCTGCCCCTCACGGGCGACCCCACGGCGCTCGGCGCGGACCTGGCGGCGGGGACGACGTCGGACACCGGCTCCACCTCGAGCCTGGAGATCCGGGGCGCGCTCATCTTCGACTCCCGCAACGAGGAGGCCTCGCCCTCGCGCGGCGTCTTCCTGGAAGCCATGGGCGCCCGCGCGCTCAAGGGGCCCGGGGACTTCGGCTACACGCGCTGGGCCTTCGGCGCGCGGGAGTTCGTGCGCGTGACCGGGGAGACCGTGCTCGCCCTGCGGCAGTCGGTCCAGGTCGCCCAGGGCCACGTGCCCTTCTACATCGCCTACGAGCGGCTCACGAGCTGGCTGCCCGAGGACGGCTTCGGCGGCGCGACCACGCTGCGGGAGAACGTCCAGGGCCGCTGGCTGGGGCCCAACACCGCCCTGGCCAGCGTGGACCTGCGCTACAAGTACTGGGACAGCGCGATCGGCTCGAGCCCGCTCCGCCTGTGGCTCCTGGTCCACGCCGACGCCGGCCGGGTGTGGGAGGAAAGCCAGCGGTTCCAGTGGTCCGACCTGCACAGCGGGTACGGGGTCGGCGCCGTCGCCCAGCTCGGCAAGGCCTCGTTCTTCGGCATTGATGTCGGATGGAGTCCGGACGCGCACTTCCAGTTCAGCACGGCGACGACGCTGGGATACTGAAGGGTGAGACGTGAGGGGGATGCCATTGACATGGCCCCGAACCCCGATTACAGTTCTCCCCAATGACAATGCGCCGGCACCTCGCCCGCCATCACCATCACGGTCACATGACGTGCCCGGGGGCGGTGTCGTAGCGTAGGGAGCCGACGCGACTCTCACCTGCCCGCGGGCACGACCGTGCCGGCGGGCTTCGTGTTTTCAGGCTCCTGATGGCGCCCGCCGGCCGCTCGACCGGCGGGCTTTTTCGTGATCGGGAGCGGCGATGGAACTGGACTTCGAGAAGGGCGGCGGGCTCCTCCCCGCGATCGTGCAGGACCGCGGCAGCGGGGAGGTGCTGATGCTGGGCTACATGAACCGCACGGCGCTGGACGCGACGCTGGAGACGGGCCGGACGACCTTCTTCAGCCGCTCGCGCAACCAGCTGTGGGTCAAGGGCGAGAGCAGCGGCCACACGCTCGAGGTGCGCGAGGTGCTGGTGGACTGCGACGCCGACACCATCCTCGTGCGCGTGGAGCCCCGGGGCCCGGGCGTCTGCCACGAGGGCTATCGGAGCTGCTTCTACCGGACGCTGGCGGCGGACGGCGCGGTGACGGAGACGCAGCCGCGCTCGTTCGATCCGGCCGTCGTGTACGGATCGCAGGGCGCGCCGGCTCCTCGTGGCCAGGCGGCCGGGCGGGGTGCGGCGTGAACCGCCTCAAGCTCGGCATCCCCAAAGGGAGTCTTCAGGAGTCCACCCTGCAGCTCTTCGCGCGCGCGGGCTGGCGGATCACGACCGATTCCCGCTCCTACTACCCGTCGGTGGACGATCCCGAGATCCAGTGTCTCATGGTGCGGGCGCAGGAGATGCCGCGCTATGTCGAGACGGGCGCGCTCGACGCGGGGCTCACCGGTCGCGACTGGATCGTGGAGACCGGCGCCTCGGTGACCGAGGTGGCGGACCTGATCTACGCCAAGACGGGCCTGGGCAAGGTGCGCTGGGTGCTGGCGGTGCCGGAGGAGTCGCCGGTCAAAGACGCCCGCGACCTCGAGGGCAAGGTGATCGCCACGGAGGGCGTGAAGCTCACCGAGGCGTACTTCGCCCGGCGCGGCGTCGCGGTGCGGGTGGAGTTCTCCTGGGGCGCCACCGAGGTGAAGGTGCCGCAGCTCGCCGACGCGATCGTGGAGGTGACGGAGACGGGGGCGTCGCTCCGGGCGCACCGGCTCAGGATCGTGGACACGGTCCTGGAGTCCAACACCAAGCTGATCGCCAACACCGCCGCCTGGGCGGACCCGTGGAAGCGGGAGAAGACGGAGAATCTCGCGCTGCTGCTCGGGGGCGCGATCGCGGCGTACAACCGCGTCGGCCTGATGCTGAACGTGCGCGAGGCCGACCTGGCGGCCGTGGTCGCGGCCATGCCGGCCTTGAAGCGGCCGACGGTCTCGCCGCTGTACGGCGGCGAGTGGCTGGCGGTGAACACGGTGGTGGAGGAGCCGGTGGTGCGCTCCCTCATCCCCCGGCTCAAGGCCGCCGGCGCCGAGGGCATCGTCGAGTATCCGCTCAACAAGATCGTGCCGTGATGCGGGTGCTGGACCTGACGGACCGGGTGGCCGCGCGGTTCCTGGAGCGGGAGCGGGGGGGAGGCGACGCGGACGCCGCGCGCGTGGCCGCCCGGATCGTGCGGGACGTGCGGCGCGGTGGCGACGCGGCGCTGCGGCGCTGGACGCGGCGCCTCGACGGCGCGGAAGCCGCGGCGGCGAGCCCGCGCGTGAGCGCGGGCGAGCTGGCCCTGGCCGCGGCCCGGGCCAACCCGGCGTTCCGGCGGCAGCTGCTGAGGGCCGCGCGGAACGTGCGCCGCGTGGCGCGCCGCCAGCTCCCGGCGGAGTGGACGGTCACGGTCGAGCCGGGCGTGCGGGTGTCGCAGCGCGTGCGCCCCCTGGCGTCGGTCGGCTGCTACGTCCCGGGCGGCCGCCACCCGCTGGTCTCCACGCTCGTGATGACGGTGGTCCCGGCGCAGGTGGCCGGCGTCCCGCGCATCGCCCTCGCCTGTCCCCGGCCCAGCGTCGAGCTGCTGGCCGCGGCCCACGCGCTCGGCGTCTCCGAGGTGTGGCGCGTGGGGGGAGCGCAGGCCGTCGCCGCGCTGGCCTACGGGACGGCCACCATTCCGGCGGTCGAGAAGATCGTGGGTCCCGGCAACCGGTTCGTCGCGGCGGCCAAGCGGCTGGTCTCCGGCGACGTGGCGATAGACATGGTGGCTGGCCCCACCGAGGTGCTGGTGCTCGCCACGAGGGGCGATCCGCGGTTCATCGCCGCCGACCTGGTGGCGCAGGCCGAGCACGACCCCGACGCCACCGCGCTGCTGGTCACGACCTCGCGGGCGCTGGCGCGCCGCGTGGCGGCCGTGGTCGAGCGGGCCCTCGAGGAGCTGCCGGGCGCGAGCCCCGCCCGCCGCGCGCTGGCCACTCGGGGCGCGATTCTCGTCGCGCCCACGCTCGAGGCCGCGGCGGCGTTCGCCCGCCGCTACGCCCCCGAGCACCTGAGCCTGCCCGGCGCGGGCGGAGCAGCGCGGGACGGCCGCGCCCGTGAGCGCGCGATCCTGGATCGGCTCGACGTCGCGGGCGGCGTCTTCCTGGGCCCCTGGAGCGCGCAGTCCCTGGGCGACTTCGCCACGGGCTCCAACCACTCGCTGCCCACCGGCGGCACCGCGCGGGTGAGGGGCGGGCTCTCCGCCGCGGACTTCGTCCGCTGCGTGAGCGTCCAGGAGGTCTCGCGCGCGGGGCTCCGGCGGCTGGCGCCGGTGGTGCGCGCCTTCGCCGCGGCCGAAGGCCTGCCGGCGCACGGCCGCGCGGTGGAGGTGCGGCTGTGAAGCGCGGCGGAACGCGGCCGGCCGTGGGCGGTCCCGTGCCGCGGCCGGCGGTGCGGCGGATGCGGCCCTACGCCCCGCCGCTGGAGGGCCGGCGCCGCGGCCTGCGCCTCGACTTCAACGAGAACACGGCGGGCCCGCCGCGGGCGGCGCTGCGGGCGCTCGCCGCCCTGGACGGCGACGACCTGGCCATGTACCCCGAGTATGGCGCCGCGCGCGCCGCCGTCGCCCGCGCGTTCGGCGTCTCGCCGCGGGAGCTGCTGCTCACCAACGGGACCGACGACGCGATCCACCTGGTGGTGGACACGTTCGCCGGCCCGGGCGACGAGGTGCTGATCGTCGAGCCCTCGTACGCCATGTACCGCTTCTACGCCGAGCGGGCGGGGGCGCGCGTCCGCGCCGTGCGCGCGGCACCGGGGTCGGGGGGTGGGGGCGGCGGCTTCCCGCTGGAGCGCGTGCTGGCCGCGCTCCGGCGCGCCCGGCCCCCTCGCGTCGCCCTGCTCGCGAGCCCCAACAACCCGACCGGCGCGGTGATGCCGGCGGCGGCGCTCCGGGCCGTGCTCGAGGCCGCGCCGCGCACGGCGGTGCTGGTGGACGAGGCGTACTTCGAGTTCTGCGGCCAGACCGCGCTCGGCGCGATCCGCCGGCACCACAACCTGATCGTCGCCCGCACCTTCTCCAAGGCGCGCGGTCTGGCGGGCTTGAGGCTCGGCTGCCTGTTCGCCAACGCACGGCTCGCCGCGGGGATGGCCCGCGCGCACTCGCCCTACTCGGTGGGCGCCGCCGCGCTGGCCGCCGGCCTCGCCGCGCTCGGGGACGAGGCCGCGACGCGCCGGTACGCGGCGGAGGTCGTGCGGGCCCGCGGCGCGCTGGAGGCCGCGCTGGACGGCCTCGGCATCCTGCGCTTCCCCAGCGGCGGCAACTTCGTCCTGGTGGACGTCGGCGCGCGGGCGGCGGCCCTGGTGAGGGGTCTCGCCCGCCGCGGCATCCTGGTCCGCGACCGGCGCCGCGACTTCGGCCGCCCGGGCTTCGTGCGCATCACCGTCGGCACCGAGGCGCAGACCCGGCGCCTGATCCGGGCGCTGGCGGCGCTGTGGGACGGGAGGGCGCGGTGACGACCTCCAGGCGCGCGGCGCTTCGCCGCACGACCCGCGAGACCGACATCCGCGTGCGCCTGGCGCTGGACGGCGCGGGCCGCGCCAGCGTCCGGACCGGCATCCGCTTCCTGGATCACATGCTGGAGACCGTGGCCCGCCACGGCGGGCTGGACCTGGATCTGGCCGCGACGGGCGACCTGGACGTGGACCAGCACCACACGGTCGAGGACGTGGGCCTGGTGCTGGGCGAGGCGGTGCGCCGCGCGCTGGGGAGCAAGCGCGGCATCCTGCGCGCCGGCTACTGGGTGATGCCGATGGACGAGGCGCTGGCCGTCGCGGCGCTCGACTTCTCGGGACGCCCCGCCTTCAGGCGGCGCTGGCGCATCGGCGCGCGGCGGGTGGGCGACCTCCAGGTCGAGCTGCTGGACGACTTCTTCGGCGCGTTCGCCCAGGCCGCCGGCGCCGCAGTGCACCTCAGGGTGCTGGAGGGGCGCTCCTCCCACCACGAGGTGGAGGCGGTGTTCAAGGCGTTCGCGCGGGCGCTGAGGGTCGCGGCCGCGAGGGACCCGCGCCTGAAGCGCGTGCTGCCCAGCACCAAGGGCGTGCTGTGACCGTCGCCGTGGTGGACTACGGAGCCGGCAACCTTTCGTCCGTCGAGCGCGCGCTGGCCCGGCAGAACGCCGCCACCGTGCGGGTGGGCTCGGGCGAGGAGCTGACCCGGCTGGTGGACGGCGCGTCGTCGCGCGATGCCAGCGAGCGCCCGCTCCGGGCCGTCGTGCTCCCCGGCGTGGGGCACTTCGGCCGCCTGGCCGCCTCGCTGGATGCGCGCGGCCTGCGCGGGCCGCTGCTCGAAGCCGTGGCCCGCGGCGTCCCGTTCCTCGGCGTTTGCCTCGGGATGCAGGCGCTGTGGGAGGGCAGCGACGAGGCGCCGGCGGAGCGCGGACTGGGGCTGTTTCCGGGCCGCGTGACGGCCCTGCCCGCGACGGTGAAGCTGCCGCACATGGGCTGGAACCGCGTGACGCCCGTGGCGCCGGTGCCGTGCCGCCTGCTGGCCGGGGTTCCGGCGGAGGCCTACGTGTACTTCGCGCATTCCTACGCCGCGCCCGCCGGGGACGGCGTGGTCGCGGTGTGCGGCTACGGCGGGCCCCCGCCCTTCGCCGCGGTGGTGGAGCGCGGCAACCTGTTCGGCGTGCAGTTCCACCCCGAGAAGTCGGGCGCCGTGGGCGCGCGGATCCTCGCCAACTTCCTGGCCGCCGCGGGCGCGCCGGCCGCCACCGCCGGGAGAGCGGCGTGAGCCTCGCTCGCCGGATCATCCCCTGCCTCGACACCGACGGCGCGCGGGTGGTGAAGGGCGTGCGGTTCGAGGGCCTGCGTGACGCCGGCGACCCCGTGGCCCTGGCCGAACGCTACGACCGGGAGGGGGCGGACGAGCTGGTCGTGCTGGACATCGCGGCGGCGCGGGACCGCCGGCCGACGTTCGTCGAGACCATCCGGCGCGCCGCGCGGGCGCTCTCGATCCCGCTCACGGCGGGGGGCGGGATCCGCGGCCTGGACGACGCGCGCGCGGTGGTCGAGGCCGGCGCCGACAAGGTCACGGTGAACACCGCCGCGGTGCGCGACCCGGCGCTCATCTCGTCGCTCGCCGAAGCGTTCGGCTCGCAGGCCGTCGTGCTGGCGATTGATGCGCGGCGCATGGATCGGGGGGATGCCACCGAGGCTCCGGCCTGGGAGGTCCGCGTGCGCGGCGGGCGCGAGAGCGCGGGCCTGGACGCCGTGGCCTGGGCGCGCTCGGGCGTGGCGCGGGGCGCCGGGGAGATCCTGCTCACCTCGATGGACCGCGACGGGAC
>JAJYLI010000194.1 GCA_021787855.1 bacterium
GCCCGCCCCTCGCAGCCGCTGGCCGCCATCCCCTCCGAGGCGGGGCCGGGCCGCGCGGTGCGGGTCACGCTGCGACCGGAGGCCGCGCTCAAGGGCGCGCGGGCCGCCGTGGTGCTGGCCCGCGCGCGGGCGCTGGGCGCGGTCCGGGCCGTGGTGCCCCCGCCGGCGGTGCTGGAGTCGGAGGAGTTCGACGGCAGCTTCGCCTTCCGTCTCGAGGCCGCGGCCGCCCCCGAGGAGATCGAGGCCGCGCTGCGGGCCGCCGGCGACGTGGCGCAGGTGCGGGTCGAGGAGCCGGCCGTGGAGGCGGCGGGCGAGGGGCGCGCGCGCCACGTCCGCGTGGACCTGCACCGGCTGGACGCGCTGACGAACCTGATCGGCGAGCTGGTCATCGCGCGCGGCCGCCTCGACGTGCTGGCGCGGCGGTTCGCCGAGCCCGACCTGAGCGACGTCACGCGGGACGTCGGCCGGCTCGCGGGGGCGCTGCAGCAGGAGATCGTCGCGGCGCGCATGGTGCCGGTGTGGCAGGTGTTCGACCGCTTCCCGCGCATGGTGCGCGACGTGGCCCGCCAGACCGGCCGGCAGGTGGCGTTCCGGGTCGAAGGCAAGGAGATCGAGCTGGACCGCGCGATCCTCGACGAGATCGCCGACCCGCTGGTGCACCTGCTGCGGAACGCGGTGGACCACGGCATCGAGCCGCCCGAGGAGCGGGTCGCCGCGGGGAAGCCGGCCGTGGGCCAGGTGGCGCTGGCCGCGGTGCGAGAGCACGCCTCGGTGGTCGTGCGGGTCAGCGACGACGGCCGCGGCATTGATCGGGCGAGAGTGCTGCGGCGGGCGCAGGAGCTGGGCCTGGTGCCCGACGACGTGACGCGGCTCGACGACGACGACCTGGTGGCGCACCTCATCGCCCTGGCGGGCTTCAGCACGGCGGAGCGGGTGACCGACCTGTCGGGCCGCGGGGTCGGCATTGACGCGGTGACCACCGCGGTGCGGGCGCTGGGCGGCGCGCTCGAGGTGCAGACGGAGGCGGGCCGCGGGACCACGTTCGCCCTGCGGCTGCCCGCCACGCTGGCCATCGTGCGGGCGCTGCTGGCGCGGGTGGGCGAGGAGATCTACGCGCTGCCCCTGACCCACGTCGCGGAAACCTTCGGCCCGCCGCCGGAGGCGATCCGCCGGGTGCAGGGCCGGGAGACCGTGGCGCTGCGCGGGCAGCTCCTCCCCCTGGTGCGGCTGCGCGAGCGGCTGGGGGCGCCCGCCACGGCGCCGGCGCCGGCGCGGCCGCCGGTGATCGTGGTCGCGATCGGCGAGCGGCGGGCCGGGGTCGTGGTGGACGCCGTGCTGGGACAGCAGGAGATCGTGGTCAAGCCGTTCGAGGCCCCGCGGGGCACCCTGGCGGTCTTCAACGGGGCCACGGTCCTCGGGGACGGGGCGCCGGCGCTGATTCTGGACGCCGGCCATCTGGCGTAGCGCGGGGGCTCCATGGACGACATCCGGGATCTGCAGGCCCTGCAGCTCGACGCGCTGCGCGAGGTGGAGAACATCGGCGCGGGGCACGCCGCGACCGCGCTGTCGCAGATGACCGGCCACCGCATCATGATCACGGTCCCCCAGGTGTCCGTCACCCGGCTGGAGGACGCGGCGGGGCTGCTGGGCGATCCGCCGCCCGTGGTGGCGGCGATCCTGCTCCACATGCTGGGCGACCTGACCGGGCGCACGCTGCTGGTGTTCCCGGAGCCGGCGGCGCGGCGGCTGTGCGACCTGCTCCTCAAGCGCGCGCCCGGCACCACCACGGCGTTCGGGCCCCTGGAGCAGTCCAGCCTGAAGGAAGCCGGGAACATCCTGTGCGGCGCGTACATGACGGCGCTGTCGTCGTTCATGGGCATGATGCTGCTGCCGTCGGTGCCGGTGCTGCAGGTGGATCTGGCGACCGCGGTGATCACGTCGGCGTACCTCGACTTCGGGAGCGAGCGGGACTACGTGCTGTGCGTGGAGACCGCGTTCCAGTTCGGGGGTCCGGGCGAGGAGCTGCGCGGCCACTTCCTGCTGGTGCCCGACGTCGCCTCGCTGCGCGCGATCCTGCGGGCCGTCCGGCTGACCTGACGGCGGGCACCAGGATGGCCGCCCCGGCGCTCTCGGACCGCGATCGCATCGTGCTGCGCTCGTTCGCCGGCCGCATTGACCCGTCGGACGCGGGCGCCCACAACAACCTGGGCGTGCTGTACTACCGCAAGGGCCTGATCCCCGAGGCGGTGGGCAGCTTCGCGCGGGCCGTGGAGCTGGATCCCCGGATGGCGGTGGCGGAGCGGAATCTCGAGCTGGCCTACCGGCAGAGCGGGTTCTACGAGCTGCGGGTCGCCGAGCTCAGGGACCGGCTGCACCTGGACCCGGAGGACCGCGAGGCGCACCGCGAGCTGGCGCGCGCGGTCGCGGCGGTGGGGCGGCACGAGGACGCGGTGCGCGAGTACCAGGCGCTGCTGGCCCGGGACCCGCGGGATCTGGGGGCGCTGACCCAGCTGGGGCTGCTGGAACAGCGGCGCGGCAACCTGGAGGCGGCGCTGGGGTGGTTCGAGCGGGCGCTGGCGCTGGACCCGGACTCGTCGGTCATCGAGTACCACCGGGGCGAAGTCCTGTACAACCGCGGCAACAACGCCGCCGCGCTGGCGGCGCTGGAGCACGCGGTGGCGCTGAACCCGGAGAACGCGGAGGCGCACCACCTGCTGGCGTTCGTTTTGGGCGACCTGGGGCGCCACGGCGACGCGCGGGCGGCCGCCAAGCACGCCGCGCGCCTGAACCCCGCCCTGGCCCGCGCGCGGGCCAACCTGTCGCTGGAGGCCCGGGACGCGCGGCGGCGCGAGGAGAGCGCGGCGGCGCGGCCGCCGGCCGCCGGCGACGCGCCCGCTCTGGCCCACTTTCACCTGGGGCAGGCGTTCCGCCACCAGGGCTACTACCTGGACGCGCAGCGCGAGTACCGCCTGGCGCTGGAGCGCGGCGAGGACCCGGGACCGGTGCGCCGGGCCATGGCGGAGGTCGCGCTGCTGAGGCGCGACCTGGTGGCCGCGCTGGAACTGTACGACGCCCTGGTGGCCGAGCACCCCGGCTCGGCCAAGACCTGGAACGAGCACGGCGTCGCGCTGCACTACTGCGGCCGCCGCGAGGACGCCGTGGCCTCGTACCGCCGCGCCCTCGAGGCCGAGGCCGGTTACGCGCCCGCCGCGAACAATCTCGGCGTGGCGCTGGCGGCCGCCGGGCAGGCGGAGGCGGCGCTGGAGTCGTTCCGGGAGGCGTTGCGCGGCGGGGCGCAGCGGCTGGCGCCGCGCCTCAACCTGGGGCTGCTGCTCACGCGGCTCGGCCGGCACCAGCTCGCGCTGGAGGCGTACCGCCAGGCCCTGGCCCTCGCCCCCGGCTCGGCGGCCGCGTGGAACGGGGTGGGCCTGGTGCTGGGCGAGCTGCAGCGGCACGCCGACGCGCGCAACGCCTTCGCGCGGGCGGTGGAGGTGGAGCCCGGGGACGCGGCGGGGCACTACCACCTGAGTTTCGCGCTGTCGCGCCTGGGCGAGTTCGACGCCGCGCTGCGCGAGGTGAAGCGCGCCCTCGAGCTGGATCCCTACTACGTCGCGCCGCGCTTCCAGCTGGCGATGGAACTGCCGGAGGCCGCGGCGGCGGCGCTGGTGCCGGAGCCCGCCGCGGCGCCGCTGGAGGGGGGCGGGGCGCAGCCGTTCGTCTTCGACCAGCGGCTGCTCGACACGCTGTTCGCCGAGCTGAAGGCGGCCGGCGCCCCCGCCCCCGCGGCCGCCGCCCGGGCGGACGGGGGGGGAAGGGCTGAAGCGGCGGCGGCGCCGGCGGGGGATCCGTTCGCGCTGGCGCGGGACTACGTCTCCAAGGGGCTGTTCGAGCACGCCGCGGCGGAGATCGCCCGCGCGGTCGAGCGCGGGGGCGCGCCGGCCCGGGGGTCGGCGCTGGAGGGCGAGGTGTTCGAGCGCCGGCGGCTGTTCGGCGAGGCGCTGGAGCGCTACCGGACGGCGATCCGGCTCGAGCCCGGCCTCGCCGAGGCGCGCCGCGGCGAGGTGCGCTGCCTGCTCAGCCTGGGCCGGGCGGGCGAGGCCGCGCCGCTGGCCGCGGCCCTGCTGGCCGGCGCGCCCGACGACGTGGACGCCGCGCTGCTGGCGGCGGAGGCCCGCAGCCGCACCGGCGATCCGGCCGGCGCGCTGGACGTGCTGCGCCGCGCGGAGGCCCGCGCCCCGGCGCGGGCCGACGTGCGCAAGGTGCTGGGCGACGTGGCGCGCGCGGTGGGCGACGCCGACCTCG
>JAJYLI010000032.1 GCA_021787855.1 bacterium
TGGGGCGGGTCGAGCACGACGCCCCGCCAGACGGTGATGTCGTCCACCATGGCGAGGGTGCGGTAGGACTGGCCTTCGACGACGAGGGTCCAGGTCGGGTGCGCGTTGATGTTCGCCTGCGCCGGCCGCGTGATCTCGATGCCGTCGGCGAACCAGCGGACCTCCCCCGAGGGATAGATCACCAGGCGGTAGCGGTGCCAGGCGCCGTCGCGCAGGGCCGGCGGCAATTCGGCCCGGGAAGCCTCGACATCGCCGTGGAGGTCGGCCTCCATCGGTATCAGGGGGTTCTCCTGGTTCGGTGCCGCGGCGCTCACCAGGTCGCGCCTTACGCCGTCCCACGGGTCCCCGCGCCGCAGGAAGAACGAGTCGGCGGGCAACCCGGTCAGGCCGACGCTGACGTCCTCCCACAGGTGGTATCGGATGGGCACGCGCGCCCAGTACTGGACCGTCAGCCCTCCCGTCACCCTCAGCGGCTGCTTGAGCGCGATGCCGCTGGTGTGCGAGTAGTCGCCGTTGTTGTTGAAGCCCGGCGAGCCGTTGCGCCCCTGCGCGCGCAGCACCCGCGGAGCGGGATAGCCGAACGGCTGCCACACCGCGGTGTCGAGGCCCTCGTTGAAGGTCTCGTGGAACAGGATGTGGTGCGGCGTTGCGGGCACGGTCACGATCGCGGTGTCGGCTTCCGTGAGTCCCAGGGAGGCGACCAGCCGCGCGGTGCCAGGCCGGTCGGCGACGCCACGACCGGCCCCGATCAGCCGGACGATCTCTGGATCGAGGCTGGCCCAGCGGATTCCGTTGATGCCTCGGACGGGCTGCCCTGCCGCGTCCAACGCGATCGCGTCGAATCGGAACCGGTACCCCGCGGTCACGGTCAGCGAGCCCGGCACCACTCGGACGCGGGTGATCGCCGGCTGCGGCGTCGCGCGCACCCACGCCAGGTTCACCACGGCCCCGCCGAAGGCAGACACGCGCCGAGGCTCGCGCGCTCCCATGACGTCGAGCACGTAGATCCCGGGTGTGGGGTCTCCCAGCGCGACGGCGACGTACCGCCCGTCTGGTGACCAGGCGGGCCCGCTTCGGGGACTAAACCCGAGCCGGATCGTGGCGTGCTCGTTCCCGGCCGCCGCCGGGCCCACCGCGAGCGACTGATTCCGCGCGCTGGCGCAGGCCAGCATGGTGCCGTCCGGCGACCAGGCAATGACCGTCGCCGGGTCGCACCATCCGAGCGGTCCAAGCACCGTGCCCTCGAGGTTCATCAGAACGAGGTTGTGGTGCTCGCCCAGCTGGCGATCCGCCACGAAGCGGTCGCCGGCCGGCGAGACGGCGAGGATGTGGTAGCTGTAATGGTCCCGCGCGATGGTGCGCACCAGGCGGCCCGAAGAATCCACCAGGAGCACGGCGTACGAGTAGCCGCTGGTTCGCGACCGGTAGCCGCCGATCACCAGCAGGTCGGCGCCGTCGGGGAGCCAGGCGTACGGATCCGCGTCGCCCTCGTAGCGGAAGAACGGGCGGCGCGCTCCGGTGCGAAGGTTCACCTCGCAGATGGCCGTCGGATCCACATTAGGCAGGGAGCAGGTTGTCAGCGCGAGCCGGCCGCCCGGCTGGACCGCGCCGGAGGGATATCCGTCCCGGATGCCGGGCGGGAGCAGCCGCCGTGAGAGGCTTTCGGCTGCGAACTGCGAGTCCACACGCAGCGCCAGGGCCACCCCGCGCCCCGTCGTCGGTTCGCCCGTGGTCACCACGATGTAGCCTCCGCCCAACGGGGGCGGGGTGGGCCGGCCGCGGGCGATGGTCGTGATGCCCGCGGCAGCGAGGATCACCGCCACCGCCGCCAGCGCCCCGATCCGGAGGCGGCGGCGGGACGCCGTGCCGTCGCGCTCCTCGACCCAGCGCCGCACGGTCCATCTGGCGGCCAGCACGCGCTGGAAGGACCGCTCGATCTGGCGGCGCTCCGCGTCGGGCGCCGCGGCGGCGACGCGGCGAATGGTGTCCCGGCCCGCCTCCTCGCCCGACGTCCGCTCGGCGTCCTGAGCGGCGTGAGCGGCCAGCTCGATGGCGGCGTCCCCGTGACCCGCGGAGGCGGCGTGGGCCGCCGCCACGATCCATTCGGAAGCCTTGCCTTCGGCCGCCAGGTCGGCCGCGGCAGCGGCCGCGTTGAGGTGAGCGCGGATGACCAGGTCGGCGGGCGCGATCTCGAGCACGCGCCTCGCGATCTCATCGTGCTCGATCACCGGCGAGTCGCTCCGCCGGCCCACCATCCGCCGGCGCTCCAGGGCGGCCAGCGCCTCATCCGCCTGCTGCGATGTGCAGCCCGCGATCCGCGCCAGTGTCGCGGCCGGCGCTTCCCTGCCCCAGACGGCCAGGGCGACCAGCACGTCCAGCAGCGTGCCCCCGACCTTCTCCAGCCGCCTCTTGAGGACCTCCGCGGCCGAATCCGGCAGCGGCAGGTTTGCGCGGCCGCCCGCCACGGCCGTGTTCAGCACCCACTGGCCCTTGCGAACCACCAGGTAGCCGGTGTCGTAAAGCTCCTTCAGCGCCTCGAGCACGTACAGCGGGATTCCGTCGGTACGCTCGACGAGCTGCTCGGCCAGGCAGCAGCCGGCGACCTCCGGTGTCAGCTCGGCGATGCTGCTCACGAGGTTGGTGACCTCGACCTCGTCCAGCGGGCTCAGCGCCACCTCCAGAACGGCGTCTCCCGACGTCGCGAGGTCGCGCAGGGCGCGGGTCATCTCCGGCGAGGGGCTGTAGTCTCGCGCGGACATCAGCAGGAGGAGGGGGTGCGCGCGGGCGTGCCTCGCCAGCCGGTGGGCGAACTCGAGCGTGGCGGGAGAGGCCCAGTGCAGGTCGTCCACCACGAGGGCCAAGGGAATCTCGTCCGCGATGGCCCCGAACCCTTCGAGCAGCGCGGCCGCCACGGCCTGGGACGGCACCGGCGGCGTGCGAGGCCGGACGGCGGGCTTGAACCGCTCCGCGACTTCGGGGATGAGGGCTCCCAGGATCTCCAGGCTGGTGGGCGTGGCGCCCGAGAGCCCCGGCGCGCTGTGCGCGGCGCGCAGCAACTCGAGAAACGGTCCCAGCGGATCCGACTGTTCAATGGCGTAGCAGGCGGTGCCCAGCACCAGGGCGCGGTCCTGCCCGAACCGTCGCATCACCTCGCGGACGAGGCGCGTCTTCCCGATGCCGGCGTCGCCGGTGACGAGAACTCCGCCCCCCTTCCCTTCCCGGGCCGCCTTCCAGCGCTCGACCACGAGATGGAACTGGGTCGCGCGGCCCACCATCTCGGGATTGCGCGGGAAGCCGTTGGTGCGCCGTCGCTCGGGCGCCGTGGTGGCCGCGAGGGCGCGGTTGATGGCCTCGTCGAACTCCCGCGAGCCGCGCCTGCCGAACGTCTCGTCGGCGAAGGCGCGCGCCTCGTAGGCGGCCATTCGCGCGCGGACCGCGTCGCCGGAGAGAGCGTACAGCTCGACCACGCGAATCCGGGTCTCCTGTGACGCGGGATCCGCGGCGATCAGCCGCTCGGCGTAGCCGGCTGCTTCGCTCCACTTGCCGGTATCGGCCTCGCGCGCCACGAGCGACCGCAGGAGCTGGCGGTACTCCGCGGCCAGGACCGTGCGGATGCCGTCGGCCCACTGCTCGAACTCCCGGGCGCCGGCCAGGTCCACGCCGGAGAGGAAGTCGGCCTGGTAAACAGCGAGGGCGCCGTCGAGTTCCTGGGCGGCGAGTTTGTGCCGGAAGCTGTCCACGTCCACTTCGAGGTCTTCCCGGCGGAGCGAGAGCATCTCGTCCCCGCGGATGAAGTCGTGGTCGGTGGCGTGGCGGATCTGATAGACGGCTTGGCGCAGTCCGCGGCGGCCGTCCTGCTGCGAGGTGCCGGTCCACAGGAGGCCGACCAACTCGTCGCGGGTGGCTCTGGCCTCGGGGCGCAGGGCCAGGGAGATGAGCACTCCCAATTGCTTCGAGAAGCGGAGGCACTCGGCGCCGTCGGCCGCGCGCACCAGTCGCGGGTCGGGAGCCAACGTGGTGAGGAGGTACTTCGCCATGCGGCGGTCAACCGCCGGCGTGGCAGCGAGTTGCGTGGGTTCCCGTTGGTCTCACGCGACGCCCCGGAGACGGGTTCGGTGCATTTCTTGTGGTGTCGGTGAGGAGCGATCGGCTCCTACCGGCGCCCATGCACGAAAAGCCCGGGGGTTCGCGGGGAAGGTGTACTTGGTTGGCCCACAATCAAGATACGCCGAGCCCGGAAACGGGCAACCGCGGCCCCCGGCGCGCCCTCAACGCGGCGCACCATGCGCGTAACGATGGCCGCAACGCCCTGAAGGGGTTGCCCAGATCGAGAGCTTCTAGCCCCTCCGGGCTCAACCCGCGCCGCCGGCACCCGCCGCAACGGTGCTCCCACTTGACCGAAGGGAAGAGCCGAGGGGCCAGGTCCCTCGGCTCTTGCGCTGCAGATCCCGGACGCCGAACGGCCCCCGATCGCTCGGGGGCCGTCGCTTGTCACCTTCTGCGGAGCCTCGGTGCCGCTGCCCTGACACCGGGCCCGCTATGTCCTGCCGGGCCTCGCCGCCGATCCTCTGGCGGCTGGCCGGCTATGCTCCGCTATGCCGGAACGACGCTGACCGCGCGGCGCCCCTTCCCCGCCCACTCGAACTGCACCACCCCGTCCACCAGCGCGAACAGGGTGTGATCCCGCCCGGTGCCGACGTTCCGGCCCGGATGGATCCTCGTCCCGCGCTGCCGGACGATGATGTTGCCCGCCACCACGCGCTCGGCGCCGTAACGCTTCACGCCCAGATACTTGGGGCCCGAGTCACGCCCGTTGCGGCTGCTGCCGACACCCTTCTTGTGAGCCATGCGCTATCCCCTCACCCCAGATCCACGGAGTCAATCCTGACCTCCGTGAACCCCTGCCGGTGCCCCTGCTTGCGCGCGTAATTCTTCCGCCGCTTGTACTTGAAGACGATGATCTTCTTGTCCCGCCCGTGCCGCACCACCTCGGCCGTCACCACGGCGCCCGGCAAGGTCGGCGTCCCCGCCTTCACACTCTTGCCGTCGGAGCCCAGCAACACCTGGTCGAAGGTGATCTTGGCCCCAGGCTCGGCATCGAGCGTCGGGATCTGAATCTTGCGGCCCGGCTCGGCGCGAAATTGCTTGCCCGCGGTGCGAAAGATGGCGTACATGTAGGTGCTCGTCGCGTCCCGTTGAATGCGAGCCGGGAAGTTTAATCAGGATACGGAGTTGGGTCAACTGGTATCACGCCACCAGATAGCTCTCCGTCACGTCCCGGCCCGCCGGCTGGCTCATGAGCTTGAACTCGTCCAGCCTCATCATCGGGTCGTCGCGGACCTCGAGGTCTATCCCGGTCTCTTTCTCGAGGTTCTTGAGGAAGTGGGGCTCCTGCTCCATCAGGTAGAGCGCCACCTCGGGATGCAGGCGCACGGTCATCCGCGGATCCTTGTTCTCGACGGCCGCGCGCCTCAGGGAACGCTCCAGCCGCCCCACCACGGTCTCCGGCAGGAACACCCGGCCCGTGCCGCTGCAGGTGGGGCACGGCTCGGTCTGGGACTGGATCAGCGACGGCCGCACCCGCTGGCGCGTCATCTCGATCAACCCCAGGTCGCTCACCGCGAACGCCCGGGTCCGCGCCCGGTCCCGGGCCAGGTGCTGCCGCAGCTCCTGGAGCACCTTGTCGCGGTTCGCCTTCGTCTCCATGTCAATGAAGTCGCAGACGATGATCCCGCCGACGTCCCGCAGCCGGAGCTGGCGCGCGATCTCCCGCGCCGCCTCCAGGTTGGTCCGGAGGATGGTCTTCTCGGGATCCTTCTTGCCGGTGTAGCGCCCGGTGTTGACGTCAATCGAGACCAGCGCCTCGGTGTGTTCGATCACCACGTAGCCGCCGGTCGGCAGGTCCACGCGCCGGTTGAACAGGCCCCGGATCTCGGGCTCGATCTCGGCCTTGTCGAACAGCGGCGAGTCGCCGCTGTACAGCTCGACCCGCTCCTTGAGGTCCGGCCCCACCTGGTCCAGGTAGGCCAGGATCTCCTTGTGCAGGTCCTTCGAGTCCACCGTCAGGCGGTCCACCTTGGCGCTGAACAGGTCGCGGATGATCCCGCGCGTCAGGCTGGTCTCGCGCTGCACCAGCGCCGGCGCCCGCACGAAGGTGGCCTTCTTCGTGATCTTCTTCCACAGCTTGAGGAGCGCGTCCAGCTCGCGCTTGAAGTGGTCCTCGGTCAGCTCCTCGCCCACGGTGCGGACGATGACCCCGCCGCTGTCCTTCGGCAGGATGCGCGAGACCATCTCCCTGAGCCGCGCCCGCTCCTCGCGCGACTCGATCTTCCGGCTCACGCCCACGCGGCTCGCGGAGGGCATGTACACCAGGAAGCGGCCGGGGATGGAGACCTGCGCCGTGACCCGCGGCCCCTTGGTGCCGATGGGCTCCTTGCTCACCTGCACCAGCAGCGTCTGGCCCCGCTTGACGATGTCCTGGATGGCCGGGAGCTTGCCGCCGCGACGACCTCCACCACCGCCGGCTCCCTCGCCATTCCCCTTCCCGCCCCCGCCGTTGCCGCCGCGGCCGCCTTCGGCGCCGCCGGACCCGGAGGCCGCTTCGGCGTGCAACTCGCCGACCTCCTCCTCCGAGGGTCGGTCGGCCGCGCCGTTGCCGTTCTCCTCCTCCAGCTCCTCTTCCTCGGGTTCGACCAGGTCGGACGCGTGGAGGAAGGCGCTCTTCTCGGCCCCTATGTCAACGAAGGCGGCCTGGATGCCGGGCAGGACCGCTTCGACCCTGCCCAGGTGAATGTCGCCGACCGTGCGGCGAACGTCGGGACGCTCCACCAGCAGCTCAACGAGCGCCCCGTCCTCGAGGATAGCCACGCGGGTCTCCCGCGGGGTCCCATTGATCAGAATTTCCCTTTTCAAAGCTCGGTTCTCCGACGGACACCTCGCACGCCGCGAGCGGCGATGCGCCGCCCGCGAGCCGGGTGTCCGTCCTGTGAATGTTGATGAGCGGCAGCAGGTGCCTCGGCACCCCGCACGCCACCTCCAGTATTTCGGTCGGCTTGGCCGACCCGTCGTTAGCCGTCCGCAGGTCCACGAGGACGGTGGCCCCATCCAGGGCCGCCAGGTCGAGGACGAACGGACGGAGATTGATCGCGTATTCCCTGTCGCGCCGCTGCCGCGTTCCGGGCACCTCGTCCCGCGCCAGGAACTCCCGGCAGCTCGCGTCCAGCGCCGCGAAAGCCGGCTCGAACGGCGGCTGAGGGAAGGTAGCGACATAGACGGCACGTTCCAACGCCACGTTCAGGGCCGCGGCGCGCTCCGGCAGCACGCCCGCCGCGAGAAACTCGAGGCCCTCCGCCGCCCGGGCGTTGAGATCCAGGAGCAGCGCCTCGAGCCGCGGTTCATCCCACGCCCCGGCCAGGACGACGTCGAGCCACTCGGCCCCGGACGTCCAGCCCGTCGCCAGCGCCGGCCCGGGGCTCACCCGGGGCCGCGGCGCGAAGCCGGTCGAGAGCACCAGCGGAGCACCCGCCCGACGGAAGGTCCGGGTGATCTCGCGGACCACGTCGAGGTGGGAGAGAAAACGGAGCGGGTCGCGCTTGGCGTAGCGCAGCCGGATGGTCCTCGACCCGCCGGCGGCCGGCGGCCGGGGACTCGCGGCCCCGACCCCGCCGGCGCGCGACGCCGTGCTCGCCTTCGGATCCCGAGCCGCGATCGCCGGCTCGGGGGCGAGGCGGTTCTGGATCGCCTCGAAGTCACACACCCCGCACGCCGAGCAGCGGCCGTGGCGGCACTCGTCGGTGGTCAGGCCCGCGTAGGCCTTGCGGCGCTCGCGCAGCCAGTACTTGCGGGGAACCCCGTAGGAGACCACGTCCCAGGGCAGCGCTTCGTCCTCCGCCCGCTCCCGGAAGCGGTGCTCGAGCGTTTCGCCCATCGCCGCCAGCGACGCGCTCCAGGCGTCGAAGCGGAGCTGCTCCGTCCAGCCGTCGAACCGCGCGCCGCGGCGCCACGCGCCTTCGATCAGGTCCGCCGTCTCCCGCCCGCCGCGGGAGATCAGGCCCTCGATGGCCGTCGCGTTGAGGTCGTGGTACTTGAACTCCACGCCGCCGCCCGAGACGTGCTTCTTGAGCCAGCGCACCTTCTCCCGCGTCACGGCCAGCGTGTCCTGCCGCTCGAACTGGAAGGGCGTGTGTGGCTTGGGGACGAACGGCGAGACGCTCACCGAGACCCCGCGCGCGCCGTAGCGCCGCACCAGGCTCCGGATCCGGCCCACCAGCGCCGCCAGCTCTTCGAGGTCGGCCTGGCCCTCGGTCGGGTGGCCGACCATGAAGTACAGCTTCACGCCCGGCCAACCCGCCGCCAGCGCCCGCTCCACCGCTTCGAGGATCTCGGCCTCGCTCAGCCCCTTGTTGATCACGCGCCGCAGCCGCTCGGAGCCGGCCTCCGGGGCGAACGTGATCCCGGTGCGGCGCACGGTCGAGGCGCCGTCGGCCAGCGCCACCGAGAACGCGTCCGCCCTCAGGCTCGGCAGCGCCACCGCGGAGCCCCGCGCGGCCGCCACGCGGCTGACCTGTCCCACCAGCGGCTCGACGCGGGAGTGGTCGGCCGTCGAGAGCGAGAGCAGCGAGACTTCCTCGTTGCCGCCGTGCTCCAGGCCTTCCGCCGCGATCGCCACGCAGTCCTCGACGGAGCGCTCGCGCACCGGCCGGTAGAGATAGCCCGCCTGGCAGAACCGGCACCCCCGCACACAGCCGCGCTGCACCTCCACCGCCACGCGCTCGTGCGCCACTTCGGCGAGCGGAACGATCATCCGCCGGGGATGGTCCTCCGCCCGCAGCGCCGGCACGACGCGCGAGCGTACCGGATAGGGCAACCGCGGGTCCGCCGGCAGGGCCGTGCCGCCGCCCGCGGGGACGCGGTAGAGGCTGGGCACGTACACACCCGCCACGCCGGTCGCGAGTCGCGAGAGGAGCGTCGCGCGACCCGTCCCCGCCGCCTTGGCCTCGGCGACAACCCGCAGGATCTCCGGCAGCGCATCCTCCGCGTCGCCCAGCAGAAACGCGTCGAAGAACGCCGCCAGCGGCTCCGGGTTGGAGGCGCACGGGCCGCCGCCCAGCACCAGCGGGTCCTCGGGCCGGCGGTCCGCCTGCCTGAGCGGGATGCCCGCCAGGTCCAGCATGGTCAGGATGTTGGTGTAGGTCAGTTCCGACTGGAGAGTGAACCCGATCACGTCGAACGCCGCCGCGGGATGCCGGCTCTCGAGCGAAAACAGCGGCAGGCCGCGCGCGCGCAGCTCCCGCTCCATGTCCGGCCATGGCGCGTAGGCACGCTCCATCAGCCAGGCCGGCTCGCGGTTCACGATGTGGTAGAGGATCTGGGTGCCCGGGTGGCTCATCCCGACTTCGTACGCGTCGGGGAAACACAACAGCATCCGCACCTGCGCGGCGTCCCCTCCCCCCACCTCCCAGGGCTTCCGGGCCGCCCCCACTTCGTGACCGACGTACCGATCTGGCTTGGAGACCAACGGCAGGACCTGGCGCTCCAACTCGGAGCCCAAGGCTGACGCGATTCCTGAACCCATCTATGTTAAGGTACTGCCACTCTTGGACTTAGTCAACCCTCCACAACATCCCCGAGTATCTCGCGGGCGATGACCAGCCGCTGGATCTCGCTGGTGCCCTCGCCGATCTCCCCGACCTTGGCGTCCCGCATCATCCGTTCGACGGGGTAGTCGGTGGTGTAGCCGTAGCCCCCGTGGACCTGGACGGCCTTGATGGTGGTGCGCATCGCCAGCTCCGAGCAGTACAGCTTGGCCTGCGCGGCCTCGAGCTTGTGGGGCTTGCCGTGCTGCTTGAGCCAGGCGGCGTGGTAGGTGAGCAGCCGCCCGGCCTCGATCTCCGTGGCCATGTCGGCCAGGGCGAAGCTCACGCCCTGGAAGCCCGCGATGTAGCGGCCGAACTGCTTGCGCTGGCTGGCATACTTCCGCGCCTCGTCGTACGCCCCCTCGGCCAGGCCCAGGCACAGGGCGGCGACGCCGATCCGGCCCGAGTCCAGGGTCTTCAGGAACTGGACGAAGCCCTTCCCCACCTCGCCCAGCACCTGCTCCCTGGGCACGACCGCGTCCTCGAAGTGCAGCTCGCGGGTGTCGGAGGCCCGCCAGCCCATCTTGTCCTCCTTCTTCCCCGCGCTCACTCCTCTGGTCCACGGCAGGTCGGGCGCGTGGCCTGTGCCCACGGCGGCGGCCGCCTCGGCGTCCACGGTCGGCTTGCAGACGATGAAGGCGGTGATGCCCTTGTTGCCGTGCCCCGGCGTGGTCCGCGCGGTGACGATGAAGATCTCCCCCACGCCGGCGTGGGTGATGAAGATCTTGGAGCCGTTGAGGACGTAGTGGTCGCCCTTGTCCACGGCCATCGTGGCCGTGCCGCCGGCGTCGGAGCCCGCGCCCGGCTCGGTGAGGCCGAAGCCGCCCAGCACCTTCCCGGCGGCCAGGTACGGCACGAAGCGCCGCTTCTGCTCCTCGGTACCGAAGTCCATGATGGGCGAGGTGCCGAGGGTGGTGTGGGCCGAGCAGGTGATGCTATGGGACGCGTCCACGCGGGCCAGCTCGTGGACCGTGAGGATGTAGGAGAGGTAGTCCATGCCCGCCCCGCCCAGCTCTTCGGGCCAGGGCACGCCGAGCATGCCGAGGTCGGCCATGCGCTTGACGGTGGTCCAGGGGAACCGCGCCTCGGCGTCGTGCTGGCGGGCGATCGGCGCGATCTCGGTCCGGGCGAAGTCCCGGACCATCTCGCGCACCTGCAGGTGTTGGTCGGTGAAGAACAAAGAGTCGTCCATGGGGAAAATGTAGCTGCGAGAAGTGTGCCTGGTGAGAGTGAGAGGTGAGAAGTAAGGCGTGAGAGGGTAAAGTGAGAGGCGAGGGGTTTGGGTAAGGGGCGCGGGTTCCGGTGAGGGGTGAGAGGGAGGGCATGTGACCGTTGTCGCACATGGGATTCCGAGGCACTCGGAGGCGCAAGGCCTCGTTCCGGCGACTTCGCGCGAAGAGCTCGACGCCGCGGCCCGGGCGCTCGCCGGGACGAGGGACACCTGGGCCGCCGTGCCGCCGCGCGAGCGCGTGGCGATTCTGGACCGGCTGATCGAGGACTTCCTCGCCGTGTCCGGTCTCTGGGTCATGGCGTCGCTCGAAGCCAAGGACGTCGCGGCGGGCACGCCGGGAGAGGCCGACGAGTGGCTCGCCGGCCCGTTCTCGGTGCTCCGCAACATGCGCCTGCTGCGGGAGTCGCTGGCCGAGCTCGCCGCGGACCGCACGCCCCGCGTCCCCGGACCGGTCAGGCCCCTGCCCGATGGCCAGGTCGCGGCGCGGGTGTTCCCGGCCACGATCTGGGACCGGGCGTTCTACGCTGGCGTGACGGCCGACATCTGGATGCAACCGGGCGTGGGCATGGCGGGCGTGTCCGGGACGCAGGCCCTGGCGTATCGCGCCGGAGCAATCGCGGCGGAAGGCCCCGGGTCTCCTTCCCCGGCCGGCCGGCGAACCGATGCCGGCGGTTCAGGCGCCGTGTGCCTGGTCCTGGGCGCGGGCAACGTGTCGTCCATCGGGCCGATGGACACCCTGTACAAGCTGTTCGTCGAGAACCGGGTGGTGCTCTACAAGGCCCACCCGGTCAACGCCTACCTGGGCCCGCTGATGGAGCGAGCGTTCGCCGCCGTGATCGAGCGGGGCGCGCTGAAGGTCGTGTACGGCGGCGCCGAGACCGGCACGTATCTCTGCGCCCACGACGCCGTGGACGAGATCCACATCACCGGCTCCGACAAGACCTACGACGCGATCGTGTTCGGCGCCGGCCCCGACGGCGAGCGGCGCAAGGCCGCGGGAACGCCGGCACTGGCCAAGCGCGTCACCGCGGAGCTTGGCAACGTCAGCCCCGTGATCGTCGTGCCGGGGCCGTGGAGCGAGCGCGACATCCGCTACCAGGCCGTGAACCTCGTCTCCTCGCTGGTCAACAACGCCGGATTCAACTGCAACGCGAGCCGCGTGATCGTCCAGCATGCCGGCTGGACACTGCGGCCGCGGCTGCTGGACGCCGTACGCGCGGTCCTGGCGGGCGTGCCGCCGCGGCGGGCCTGGTATCCCGGCGCCGCCTCGCGCGATGCCGCCTTCCGCGCCGCCCATCCCGAGGCCGAGCGGTTCGGCCCCGCGGGCGAGGGCCAGCTCCCCTGGACGCTGATTCCCGGGCTGGATCCGCAGCGTCGCGAGGACGTCTGCTTCGGCACGGAGGCGTTCTGCGGGCTGTGGGCGGAGACGCCCATCGCCGCGCCCGATGTGCCGGCGTACCTCGAGCGGGCGGTGCGGTTCTGCAACGAGACCCTGTGGGGCAGCCTCAACGCGACCATCCTCGTGCACCCGCGCTCCATGGCCGATCCGGCCGTCCGGGTGGCGGTCGAGCGCGCCATCGCGGACCTCCGTTATGGCGCGATCAGTGTGAATCACTGGGGGGCGATCGCCTACGCGCTGGGCGTGACGACCTGGGGTGCCTTCCCGGGGCATCCGGCGACCGACATCCAGTCGGGCACGGGCGTGGTGCACAACACCCTGATGTTCTCCCGGGCGGAGAAATCGGTCGTGCGGGCCCCATTCCGCGTGTGGCCCCTGCCGCCGTGGTTCGTCAGCAACCGGATGGGAGCCAGGCTGGGGCCCAAACTGGCCGCCTTCGAGGCCCGGCCGTCGCTCGGGAAGGCGATGGGAATCTTCGGCACTGCGATGAGGGGTTAGGGCTCGCCGGCCAGCCCCGAGGCGCCGGGTTAGAACTCCGCCCTGAACAGCGAGAGCGCCATGGCCGGCCGATACACGCGCCGGCGCAGGTGCTCCCCCACCAGGGCCAGGGTGGGCGTCGGCAGCGGCAGTCCCAGGCGGCGTCCGGCCTCGTCCACCTGAACCAGCGCGGTCGCCTCGTGCGCCGGCCGATCCGGCCCCAGCGCCTGCCGCTCGTCCGCCCGGGCGGCCTGCGTGAGGCCGAGCGCCAGGCCCGCGGCGCTGGTCACGGTGGGGATGAGCAGGGCCGTCTTCCCCTCGGGCTGGAGCAGCAGGTCCAGCCCTCCGCCGATGGCCGCGCCGCCCCAACCCGCGGCCGTGATCATCCACACCCTGCCCTGGCTGATGTCGCGCGGCACCAGGAGCGCCTCGCCCACGAGTCCCAGGTCGCCGGCTGCCAGCACGACCTTGAAGATCGCGTCGCCGCCGACGTCGAACAGCCCGCTGCCCATCAACCCGAACCACATCCCCCAGTAACTGCCCTGCGCCGCCGCGGCCACGACCCCGACGGGCATGGTCCGGTGGCGGCCGTAGAGCGCGGCGGCGGTCATGCCCGCGAATCCCCCCACGATCGTCGCCGTGACGATGCTACGGCCGGAAGCGTTGGGGTCGAGCGCCCCGTACCAGCCGGCCACCTGCCAGGCCCCCCACCGGAAGCCGAGCGTCATGGCGCGGGCCTGACCCAGGGTCGGGCGGTTGGCGTCGGCGTACGCCCTGGTGGCGATGTAGCCGGCGGGCGCGCCGACGATGAGCCCGATGCCGTAGGCCCCGCTGCCCTCCGCCCCCGCCGCCAGCGGAACGGCGATGCCGAGCCACGCCCCGTAGATGGTGCCCCAGGCCACCAGCTCGAGCCGGCCGCTGCTCTCCCCGGTGACGCCGGAGGAGCGTCGCCACGCCCGCACCTCGAGCGCCGCGGGCGTGTCCGCGAACCGGCGCAGGATCTCGTCGGCGACGGCGGCCGCCGCGTTCGCGTTGCCCTCGAGCTGGAGACGCTTGGCCGCGTCCAGCAGCACGGCGGCGGAATCGGCCCGTGTCGCCTGGGCGACCAGGACGCGCGCCGGCATCACCACGAAGACCGAAACGAGGACGAGGACTGCGAGCGTGCGACGCAACCGGGCTCCCGGAAGCTGACCCGCCAAGGTGCGGCGTCATCGCCCTTCAGCGCAAACGACTCGGGCCGCGAATCGGGAGCGTTCTTGAGGCATTGCTGACGCGTCGAGGAGCCCAAACCGTTTGGCCTCACACCCCGACCCTGCGCGCTACATCGGTCTTCTTCGTTCCGAGCCACCGTGCCCACTTCTCGCACCGATCGCAGCCTCCGCAATGCTCCAGCCGCTCGCCGAAGTGCGCCAGGAGGATCGCGCGGCGGCACCCGAAGGCATCGAGATACCTGAGCAGCGGATCGAGCCGGTGGTCGTCCTTCACGATCAGCCGCTGGAGCTTGAGGTCGCCGGCGGTCCACAGCACCACGCTCCTGGCGGGCTTGCCGTCGCGGCCCGCGCGGCCGGCCTCCTGGTAGAACGCCTCGAGGCTGGTCGCGAGGCCGAGGTGCACGACCCGGCGCACGTCCGGCTTGTCTATGCCGAGCCCGAAGGCGGTGGTCGCCACCACGCACTCCACGCGGTCGCTCAGGAACTGGCTCTGCACGCCGCGGCGCACCGCCGGCTCCAGGCCCGCGTGATAGGGCATGGCCGCGACGCCGGCCACGAGCAGGCTCCGCGTCCACCGCTCGGCGAGGCGCCGGGTGGGCACATAGACGATCGAGGGCCCGCGGTAGGGCCGCAGCTGATCGAGCAGCGCATCCCGCCGCTCCTCGTCATCGCGCACCCGCCGCACGGAGAAGTGCAGGTTCGGGCGGTCGAAGCTACCCACGACGCGCTCCACCAGGCCGAGCCGCAGCGAAGCGACGATGTCGTCGCGGACGCTGCGGGTCGCGGTGGCCGTGAGCGCGAGGGTGGGCGGCCGCCCCAGGGCGAGCCGCGCGAGCCCCACGCGGCGGTAGGCCGGCCGGAACTCGTGTCCCCACTCCGAGATGCAGTGCGCCTCGTCCACCGCCAGCAGGCGCGGCCCGATGGCCCGCAGGGCGGAGATGATCTCGCCCGTGACGAGCCGCTCCGGCGCGAGGTAGAGGAGCTGCAGGCCGCCGCGCCGCGCGTCGCGCAGAATGGCGGCCCGCTCCGAGGCCGGCGAGGCGCTGGTCAGGGCGGCGGCCCATATCCCCCGCGCGCGGGCGATGCCCACCTGGTCCTGCATCAGCGCGATCAGCGGCGAGACCACGACCGTGAGGCCGCCCAGCACCAGCGCCGGGACCTGGTAGCAGAGGGACTTCCCCGCCCCGGTGGGCAGGACCACCAGGGCGCTGCGGCCGGCCAGGGCCGCGCGTACGGCCCGGAGCTGGCCGGGACGGAAGTCGTCGAAACCGAAGCGGGCCCGGAGAACGTCCCGGGCCCGGTCCACCTGCTGCGCCAGCGGCGTCACGCCGCGGCAAGCTAGGCTTCTCCGTCAGCTCTCGGGGGTCGAATCCTCGCGGGACGGATCCTTCGAGCGCTGCACGAAACGCAGGAGGAAGGCGGCCAGGATGAGACCCAGGCCGACGTAGCCCACCCAGTGACGGTGGATGCGGTCGGCCAGGAGGACGATCACCACGCCCGACAAGGCGAGCGCGTACTTGGCGAGAACCCAACCGGACACGTTACGGGAAGGCGATGAAGTGATGAGGTGACGAGGTGATCGTTCGCATCACTTCCCCAGGAAAGCTTCGATGGCCTTCCTGAAATCGGGCGTGTTGCGGGCCACCGCATTGACCCTGGCACCCAGGCGGATTCCGGCTTCGAAGCCCAGGTCGTCCAGCTCGTAGAGCTGGTGCTTGATCAGGGCGAGGGCGGAGGGGGAGAAGGCGGCGAGCT
Organism: bacterium; assembly: GCA_021787855.1. Classification (GTDB taxonomy): domain Bacteria; phylum Gemmatimonadota; class Gemmatimonadetes; order Gemmatimonadales; family JACORV01; genus Fen-1245. The sequence continues at coordinate 15,709 of JAJYLI010000032.1, forward strand.
GAGCCAGCAAAGTCGCCAGGTCCTCCTCGAACCGGTCGGCCGCGAGCACCCGCGAGACCAGGCCGAGCCGCTGGGCCTCCTCGGCGGGCAGCAGCCGCCCGGTCGCCGCGAGATCGAAGGCGACCTTCTCGCCCGCCGCCCGGCGCAGCATGGTCATCACCATCGCCGGCACGAAGCCGCGATGGATCTCCGGGTAGCCGAACTGGGCGCCCGCGTGCGCCACCACGAGGTCGCAGGCCGTGGCCAGGCCGCAGCCGCCGGCGAGCGCGCGGCCGTGCACCGCCGCGACCGTCACCTTGGGGAGCCGCCGCAGGGCGAGGAACACCTCGCCAAGCTCCATGGCCCGTCGCTCGTTCTCTTCCGGCTCCAGCTCGGCCGAAGCGAGCAGCTCCTCCAGGTCGAGGCCGGCGCAGAAGTCCTTCCCCGCCCCGCGCAGCACGACGACCCGGACGTCGGCGGCGAGATCGCACGCGGTGATGGCGTGCTCGAGCTCGGCGATCGTCCGCCGGTCCAGCGCGTTCCGCTTCTCGGGGCGGTTCACGGTCAGCGTCGCCACGCCCCCCGCCCGAGCGACCAGCACCGGGGACGCGCCGGGGGGAGCGCTCGCGCCGGCGGGCCTAGAGCGTGCCATCGGGCACCTCGATTTCCATCCTCAGGAGCGCGGTGCTGAAGGTCTTGCCCTGGGCGTCGGTCTTGAGCGAAACCGTCCCGCCGCCGCCCAGCGCGCCGTGCAGGAGGAAGTTCAGCGCGTGCAGGTTGGGGAGCTCGAACCGCTCGACCGGGCCCGTGATCATGCCGGTGAAGTGGGCCGCCACGCGCGTCGCCGTCAACTCCCTCGCCAGCAGCGGATACCACTCGGGCCGGCGGGCGATGACGCCGACGTTGGCGGTGTCCCCCTTGTCGCCGCTCCGGGCGTGGGCGAGGTCCAGCAGCCGGGCCTTCACCGCTCGGGCTCGCGCGGAGGCAGCATGGCCTCCAGCTCGGCGGCCCGCCGGCCGGTGGAGCGGGAGAGCTGGAGGCCCAGCAGGGCCAGCGCGAACAGGGCCAGCCCGAAGAACAGCCAGCCCCAGCGCACCGCCGTGGCCCCGATCACCAGCAGCAGCACGGAGCGGAGCAACCACTGCCGCGCCAGGCGCCGCGCCCGCGCGACCAGGAGCCACTGCTCCTCCAGCGTGGGCGGGTGCGGAAGCTGGGGCGTGGGCGCCCCGCTCCGCAGGGTCGGGATGATGCTGAACGGGCTCACGCGGCCACGATCCTCACGGCGGGCCGGATCTCGGCCTTGGGCACCAGGGCGGGCCAGTACGCCACCACCTGCTCCACCTTGGGACGGCCGCCCGCGAACCCCGTGACGCTCGGCGGCCCGTTCAGGATCAGCGGCGCCAGCTCCCGGGTGAACCGCTCCACGCCGTCCCGGTCCCCGGCCCGCACGCCCACGCGGAGCTGCACCTCGGGCAGGTCGGGGGAAGGCTCGCCCGCCAGGGGCCCGTGGGTGGCGTTCACGCCCACGAACTCGGTGAGCACCTCGTCGAACTTGAGGCCCAGGCGCTCCAGCCGCGCGCGCAGCACGCGATCGGCCTCCCGGGCCTTGGCGTAGGCGTCGGGCCAGGCGTACACCAGCGTCCCGACGGCCTTCCAGCCCGCCGCGTACGCGATGGAGACCTTGAGGTAGGGCGTGGCGGGCCGGCCGCGGATGCCGCTCACCCGCACCCGGTCCCGGCCGTCCTGCGCGAGGCGCACCGTGGTGAAGTCGGCCACGCCGTCGGGCGTGATGTACTGGCGCGGGTCGCCCATCTCGTACACGAGCTGCTCCGTCACGCTGGCGACCGTCACCGCCCCCCCCGTCCCCGGGTGCTTGGTGACGACGAAGCTCCCGTCCGGCTCCGCCTCCACGAGAGGATAGCCCACGTCCTCCAGCGACGGGACCGTCGGCCAGCCCGCGAGATAGTTCCCGCCCGAGGCCTGCGCCCCGCACTCGATGATGTGGCCGGCGATCGTCCCCGCCGCCATGAGGTCCCACGCCTCGGGGGACCAGCCGAAGGCGTGCACCAGCGGCGCCAGCGTCAGGCCGGTGTCCGTCACCCGGCCGGTGATCACGACCTGCGCGCCCTCGGCCAGGGCCTGGACCACGGGCGCCGAGCCCAGGTAGGCGTTCGCGGAGAGCACCCGGTCGCGGATGTCGCTCAGCGGCCGCCCGGTGTCCATGTCCGCCAGGGTCACGCCGCGCGCCAGCAGGTCGTCCAGCCGGGCCAGGATGTCGTCGCCCGTGACCACGCCGATCTTGAGCCTGCCACGGAGCCCGAGGTCGCGCGCGGTCTCCGCCACGGCCGCCGCGCACGCGTCGGGGTTCACGCCGCCGGCGTTGGTGGTCACCCGGATGCCCCGCTCCACCACGGCCGGCAGGATGCGCGCGAGGAGCGGCACCACGTCGCGGGCGTAGCCCAGGGCCGGGTCGCGGGAGCGCTGCTTCTGGAGGATGGACATGGTCACTTCGGCCAGGAAGTCCATCATCAGATAGTCCACCGGCCCGCCCTCGATCTGGCGGACGGGGGCCTCCAGCCAGTCGCCCCAGAAGCCCTGACCCGACGCGATCCTCACCGTCATGCGATCGCGACCGGGAAGACGGTTGTCCGCAGACCGACTGCCATCACGGGATCATTGTCCAGCGCGCACGGGAATCAGCCGCGTGATGGTGACCCAGTCCCCGTCCCTCCCCTGCACCCGCAGCCGGATCAGGTCCCGCCACCCGGCCGAGGGCGCCAGGCTCGTGAACGCGGGGATCGTCACGCGCGCGGCGCCCTGCCCCGGAATGGTGACCGGCTCGGGAAGCGGCGTCAGGGGTCTGGCGGCTCCCAGGAACTCCACGCGCACCCGCGCGGTGAAGGCGGCCGGCGGCTGAGGCAGCGCGAAGGCCGGGAACAGCTCGGCGGTGACGGCATAGCTCGAATCGCGTTTGTCGGGCAGACCCACCGTCAGCCGGTTGAAGTCGTAGTTCGCCGGGCTGTTGCCGAGCTGGGCACCGTGGGGATCGTAGAACGTGAGGCCGAAGTCCGTCACCTCGTTCCAGAAGGCGGGGGTGAGCTGGACCTCCAGCACGGCCTGCGTCGCCCAGGCGGGCGCGCGGAAGGTGCGCGTGTAGGGGCCGCCGTTGGTGACGGTCGCGGTCCAGGCGGTGTCAATGCCGACCTGGTCCGCGCTGCTGAACAGGGTCGTGTCGCGCGAGGCCAGCGAGCGCAGGGTCAGGCCCGCTCCCGGCAGGCTCGAATCCACCCGCGCGATCGAGATCGCGGGCACGCTCGCGCCGAAGGTGAACTTGAGCGGCTGCGCGGGCAGGGCCTGCACCACCGCCTCCCACACACCGGGCCTGAGGTCGTTCGCGCTCACCGCCAGGCTCGCCGTGTCGCCGTCGGCCCCACCGATGTCCGCCTCCTCGCCGTCCCGCGACGGCCGGCCATCGGGTTCGAACAGTGACAGTGCGGCGCGGGCCGTGGTGTCGGGCGCCTCCAGCCGCACGGTCAGGTCCGCGGCCCCCGGCGGCACGGCGATGTAGTACCGCCAGGCCTGAGCCGCGGGGAGCGTGAGCAGGCTGCCGGTGACCGTGCCCCATGCCGCGCGGTCGGGCACGACGACCGTGTTCACCAGGCGGAACGCCGGGCCGGCGGCGCTGTCGCTCGCCGCCACGGCCAGGACCGTTCCCACGTGGCGCCCGGGGCTCCGGAGCGCGGCGGCATCGTAGTGGACCTCGATCCTGGCCGTGCCGTCGGCGCCGAGGGTCACGGTGGGCTGGGCCGGCCGCAGCCAGTCGGCGTCCGCGACGAGGCGGAAGACCGCCGGGGCGGCGGCGGCGCCGGGATCGGCGACACGGGTCACGACGAAGTCCTGGATCGTGTCGCCCGGCGAGCCGAGCCCGTCGCGGCGGTAGGCGGCGCTGGGCCGCGCGCCGGAGGTCGCGGGCCCGGCCGCCGGCGCGACGGCGCGCACCAGGTACCGCGCCACCGCGTGCCGGGCCTGGAGCCAGCGGTACGCCTGCTCGAGCCGTGGCATGCCGGCGCCGTCGTCCAGGACGGTCTGGCCGGCGAACGGTCTGGCGGTGGCCTCGAGCGCCCCGACCAGGCCGGCGGCCGTCGCCGCGCGGTGATCGGCCAGGAGCGCCGACCTCAGCAGCGCCACCAGGCCGGTGGCGTAGGGCGCGGCCATGGAGGTGCCGGCCTTGATCTCCCCGCCGGTGTTCCACCGGGGCACGGTGGAGTACGCCATGCCGGGCGTCACCAGGTCGGGCTTGTCCAGCTCGCCGCCCCGGGAGCTCCACCACCCGAGCACGTCGGGGCTCTGCGCCAGGAACTGCACCGGCGCGAACGAGCCGGGATAGGCGGCGCCTACGGCCACGGCCAGCGAGGCGGAGGCCGGCAGGCCCATGGTCTCGGTCCCCGGCCCGTCGTTCCCCGCGCTGATGCAGAACACGACGTCGGGGTGCGCGGTGAGGAAAGCGTCCACGATGGAATCCATCACCGCCGCGCCGGGCTCCATGTTGCCGATGCCGAACGACATGTTCAGCACCAGCGGCAGGTGCCGGGCCGCCGCAAAGCTTGCCGCGTAGTCCATGGCCCGGACCATCGAGCCGGTGGTCGAGATCCCGCCGCGGGCGTTGTCCGCGATCTTCAAGGCGAGGATCTGCGCTCCCGGCGCCACGCCGTCGAAGCCGTTCACGCCACCGATGTCGTGGCCCGCGGCGATGCCGGCGACGTGGGTCCCATGGCCCGCGGTGTCGAGCACCAGCGAGAGGTGTGGCCGTCCCTCGGCGTCCTGGCTGAGGTTGACCGCCCCGGTGATCGGGCCCGCAACGCCGGGCGCGCCGGCCTGCGCGAAACTGAAGGTCTGCCGGTCCACGAGGAAATCGGCGATCGGGTGCTCGTCGGCGAGGGAGCCGTCGCCGTTGGTGTCAATGAACGCCACCCATCCCGAGCGGCCGCGGACCACCACCACGCCGTAGCGGTCGCGGTTGGAGCCGTTGCCGTTGAAGTCGGCGGCGGGCGCGTCGCCGAACGCCAGCTCGCTGACGACGCCGCCATACCAGTCGTCGTTCGCCGCCACGGCGCGCACGGCGTTCGCGCCCGTCACGACCAGGCCGCCGGGGAGGGCGATGCGGCCCCGCGCGTCGGGCCGCACCCGCTCGAGCGGGATGACGCCCTCGCTCGAGAAGTTCCGCATGTCCAGGATCTTCGGCGCGCCGGTCGTGGTGGTCTGGAGCCCGGGGACGCTCGGGTCCACGCCGCTGTCCAGGATGCCGATCAGCACGCCCCGCCCGTCGTCGGCGGGATGCGCGGCGAGCCACTCCGGCACGCCGGCGCTCTGGAGCGGCATCAGGCCCAGCATGTAGGCCGTGAGGGGCGGCGCGATCGGCTTCCGCTCCGGGACGGCCGTGGACGCGGCCGGCGGGGCGGTCGGAGCGGGCGCCGCGGGCGTGGCCGCCGCCGCGGGCGCCGGCGCGCCGGCCG
>JAJYLI010000195.1 GCA_021787855.1 bacterium
CGCCGCGCGCGGCACCGGGCCGGCGCGCGAGGGCCGCGCGGGGGCCGGGGCGGGGGCGGGGGAAGGGGCGGGCGCGCTCGGCGTGCTGGCGTACAAGCCGGTCTTCGGCGACGGCAAGGTGTGGGTGGATCCCCTGACCGGCGAGGCCGAGCCCCCGCACGCCATTGACCTCCCGGCGGCGGTCGCGGCGCGGATGCGCGCCCTCGCCGACTCCATCGAAGCGCACCCGCTCGCCGACCCCAACGCCAACCCCTACGTCTCCAAGCCGTGGACCTTCCGGGTCGGTGGCAAGCTCTACGGCATTGACTCCAAGGGCCTGCATCTCGGCAGCTTCACCATCCCCACGGCGGTGCTGGCGTTCCTGTCCATGCCGGAGGGGAACATCAACGAGGCCCGGGCCAACCAGGCGTTGATGGCGATGCGGGCCGACATGCTGCGGGCGGCCGCCCGGGCCCAGACGGAGTCGGACTTCCGCGACGCGGTCAAGGAGATCCGCCAGCGGATGGAGAAGCAGCACGAGCAGCAGCAGAAGCAGGAGCAGCCCCAGCAGGGCAATCCCCGGCCGGCGCAGCCGTGAAGCTGATTGACACGGACGAGACCGTCCTGGTCGTGACCGGCATCGAGGTGCCGGCCGAGATGAACGACCGGCCGCTGGCCTACCGGCTCAAGGACGAGATTGACCGCCGGGGCGGGGGCAAGCCGTTCCGCGGCGCCGTGGTGGTCTCCGACGCCTGGTTCGCGCAGAACCGCATCTTCCACCTGTGCGCGGCGGTCGCGATCGGCGGCCCCGGGGTGAACGCCCTGGCGGGCGCGCTGGCGGGCAGTCTCCCGACCCTGGTCAAGCGCGACGAGCGCGTGTTCATCCAGGGCCGGTGGGATGGCGAGGAGAAGCGCGCCAGCCTGTGGGGCATGGACCGCGTGGCGACGGCCGAGGCGGTGCGCGCCTTCGTGGAGGAAGGCTTCTGCGAGGACTTCCTGCGGCAGGCCTGGCGGAGCGGGGCCGCCCCTGGCACCGTCGCCGCCGATCCACCGCACCCCCGGAGCTGACCCGCCCCGGTCAACCCTCCGCGGCGGCCCGGAGGCGCTCCAGGGCGAGCTCCCGCCCCACCACCGCCAGCAGCTCGTTGACGGGCTCCGAGACCAGGGCGCCGATCAGCGCCACGCGCACCGGCTGCATGACCGCGCCGACCTTCACGCCCCGGCGTTCGGCGAGCGCGCGCAGCGCCGCCTCGAGCGGGGCCGGCGTCCAGTCGGGCGCGCCGGCGAGCAGCTCGACCACGTCCCTCAGCGCCGCGCGGTAGCCGGCCGGGTCCGCGGCGATGAACGCCGCGGCCTTCTCCTCGAGCACCACGGGATCGAGCCCCGCGCGCAGCCGGGTCCGGTGCGCCACGTCCAGCGTGGTCCGGGCGCGCGGCAGCACCGCCGCCACCAGCTCGACCGCCCGCGCCGGCTCGACGCCCGCCAGCGCGTCGCCGATGAGGCCCGCGACCCGCTCCGCGCCGAGCGACCGCAGGTGCTCGGCGTTCATCCACTCCAGCTTCTTCGGATCGAAGACCGAGGCCTTCTTCAGGACGCCCTCGAACGTGAACGCCGCGATCATGTCGCGCACGTCGAAGAACAGCTCGCGGTCGCCGCCGGGGTTCCAGCCGAGCAGCGCCAGGAAGTTCGCCATCGCCTGCGGCAGGATCCCCTCGTGCTGGTAGTCCGCCACCGCGGTGGCGCCGTGCCGCTTGGAGAGCTTCTTCCCGTCGGCGCCCAGAATCATCGGCACGTGGCCGAAGACGGGCACCGGCGCGCCGAAGGCGCGGTACAGCAGGATCTGCTTCGGCGTGTTGGAGATGTGGTCGTCGCCGCGGAAGACGTGCGTGATCCGCATGGCGATGTCGTCCGAGACCACCGCGAAGTTGTACACCGGCGTGCCGTCGGCGCGCAGGATGACGAAGTCCTCGACGTCCTTCCCGTGGAAGCTGATCGGCCCGTGGACCGCGTCGTCCCAGGCCACCTCCTCCGCCGGCACGCGGAAGCGGATCGCGCCGCCGTCCTCGTACGCCTTGCCCGCGTCCAGCAGCCGCCGGGCGTCGGCGCGGTGGCGGTCGCCGTTGGCGCCCTGGAACAGCGGCCCCTCGTCCCAGGTCAGGCCCAGCCACGTCATCCCGTCGAGGATCACCTTCGTGAACGCGTCGGTGGACCGCTCGCGGTCGGTGTCCTCGATCCGCAGGATGAACGCCGCGGCCTCGCCGGCCGCGCGGGCGTGCTGGACGAACAGCCAGTTGAACAGGGCGGTGCGCGCGCCCCCGACGTGCAGGCTGCCGGTGGGGGAGGGCGCGAAGCGGACGCGGATCACGGCCGGGGCGTGCCTCCCCCCGGCGCGCCCCCCCCCGACTTCTCGATCTTCGCCCAGGTGTCGCGCAGCGTGACGGCGCGGTTGAAGACCAGCCGGTCACCCGTGCCGTGCACCCGGTCGCGGCAGAAGTAGCCCTGCCGGAGGAACTGCAGCGGCTCCTCGGGCGTCGCCTCCGCCAGGGCCGGCTCCACCTTGCAGCCGGTAAGCGCTTCGAGCGAGGCGGGGTTGACCACCTCGGCGTAGGTCCCGGACTCGAGCCGTGCCGCCGGGTCCTCGTCCAGGAACAGCCGGTCGTAGAGCCGCACCTCCGCGTCCAGGCTGTGGGCCGCCGACACCCAGTGCGAGGTGCCGAGCACCTTGCGGCCGTCGGTGGTGGTCCCGCCGCGCGAGGCGGGGTCGTACGTGCAGCGCACCTCGGTCACCTCGCCGCTCTTCGGGTCCTTGATCACCCCGGTGCAGGTGATGTAGTAGGCGAACTTGAGCCGGATCTCCCGGCCCGGCGAGAGGCGGAAGTACTTCTTCGGCGGGTCCTCGCGGAAGTCGTCGCGCTCGATCCACAGCTCGCGCGAGAACGGCAGCTTGCGCGTGCCGGCCGCCGGGTCCTCCGGGTTGTTCTCCGCGTCGAACCACTCCACCCGCCCCTCGGGGTAGTTCTCGATCACCACCTTCAAGGGCCGCAGCACCGCCATCACCCGCCGCGCCCGGCGGTTGAGGTCCTCGCGCAGGCAGTACTCGAGCAGCGCGGAGGAGATGGTGCTGTCGCGCTTGGCGACGCCGATGGTCTCCGCGAAGGCGCGGATGGCCTCGGGGGTGTAGCCGCGGCGCCGGAGCCCGGCGATGGTCGGCAGCCGCGGGTCGTCCCAGCCCGAGACGATCTTCTGCTCCACCAGCTCGAGCAGCTTGCGCTTGCTCATCAGCGTGTGGGACAGGTTCAAGCGGGCGAACTCGATCTGCTGCGGATGCGGCAGGTCCGGCAGGTGGTCCAGCACCCAGTCGTAGAACGGGCGGTGGTCCTCGAACTCCAGGGTGCAGATGGAGTGCGTGATGCCCTCGATGGCGTCGGAGACCGGGTGGGCGTAGTCGTACATCGGGTAGATGCACCACGCGTCGCCGGTGCGGTGATGCGACGCGCGCTTGATCCGGTAGAGGACCGGGTCGCGCAGGTTCATGTTGGGCGACGCCATGTCAATCTTCGCCCGCAGCACGCACGCGCCGTCGGGGAACTTGCCCGCGCGCATCGCGCGGAACAGCTCCAGGCTCTGCGCCGGCGTGCGGTCCCGGTGCGGGCTGGGGCGCCCCGGCTCGGTCAGGGTGCCGCGGTACTTGCCGATCTCCTCCGTGGTCAGGTCGTCCACGTAGGCGTGGCCGTGCTCGATCAGGTGCTCGGCGTACCCGTACAGCCGCTCGAAGTAGTCGGACGCGTAGTAGCAGCGGTCCTGCCAGTCGAACCCCAGCCAGCGGACGTCCGCCTGGATGGCGTCCACGTACTCGACGTCCTCGGCGGCGGGGTTGGTGTCGTCGAACCGCAGGTTGCACAGGCCGTCGAACTCGCGGGCCAGGCCGAAGTTGAGGTGGATGCTCTTGGCGTGGCCGATGTGCAGGTAGCCGTTGGGTTCCGGCGGGAAGCGGGTGTGCACCCGGCCCCCGTGCTTGCCGGACGCGCGGTCGGCCCTGATGAGGTCGCGGATGAAGTCGGTGCCCGGCTTGGCCGGGGGCGCGGCGTCAGGCATTGGTCTTCCTCGGGGCCCCTCCGGCCTTCAGGGTGCCGGTCGGGGATGGAGCGCAGCGAAAGCGAACCACAAGCGGAGAGGGAGGGATTCGAACCCTCGTAACAGGTTTTCGCCCGTTAAACGGTTTAGCAAACCGCCGCCTTCAGCCTCTCGGCCACCTCTCCGGGCGTTACAGCACAA
>JAJYLI010000196.1 GCA_021787855.1 bacterium
CGGCCCCGGCTGCGCCGAGGGCGAGGCGGCGGAGCCGGACGGGCGCGGGGCGCCGCGCCGGCGCGTGCTCCGCGGCCAGCTCGCCGAGCGCGGCGCCGAGCTCCTGCGCGCTCTGGAAGCGCGTGTCCAGGTTCTTCGCCATCGCCCGCCGGACCAGCGCGTCGAGCGCCGGCGGGACCTCCGTGCGCGCGTGACGGGGTGACGGCACCGCGGCCGTCGCGTGCTGCGCCAGGAGCGCCTGCGGCGTCGGGCCGGGGTAGGGCGGGTGGCCCGTGAGCATCTCGAACAGCACGCACCCCAGCGCGTAGAGATCGGTGCGGTGGTCGAGGTTCGGGTCGCCCGCCGCCTGCTCCGGGCTCATGTAGCCGGGGGTGCCCAGCGCCGCGCCGACGCCGGTCAGCGTCGAGCTCGCGTCCGCCACGGCCCGCGCGATGCCGAAGTCGGCGACCACCGCGTGCCCGCGCGCGAGCAGGATGTTCCCGGGTTTGATGTCCCGGTGGATGACGCCGCGCCCGTGCGCCTCCGCGAGCGCGTCCGCGATTTCGCGGGCGTAGCGCACCGCCTCGCCGACGGCCAGCGGTCCCCCCCGCGCCAGGCGCTGCCGCAGGGACTCGCCCTCCTCGTAGGGCATGACGTAGAACAGCAGCCCGTCGGCTTCGCCCGAGTCGTGCAGCGGCAGGATGTGGGGATGGTTGAGCTGCGCGGCGATGTGGATCTCGCGCAGGAAGCGCTCTTCCCCGACGGCGACCGCCAGCTCGGGGCGCAGCACCTTCAGCGCCACCGGCCGGTCGTGGCGGAGGTCGCGCGCGAGGAACACGAGCGCCATGCCGCCCTCACCCAGCTCGCGCTCGATCCGGTAGCGCTGGCCGAGCGCGGTCCGCAGCCGGGCGGTGAGCACGTCGCCCGGCGCACCGGTCACCCCCGGCAACGAAATCGCGCCGCACGAGGGGCAGGTACGCGCCTCGGCGGGGATGGAGGTGTGGCACGTGGGACAGACCCGACCGCTCTCGAGCACGGCACGGCCTGCCGGACGGTGGTGACTCCAAGATGGGCCGCGGGGCGGGAGGCGGCAAGCGGCGCTCCCGGGGCCGGGCTCGCCCCCGGCGCGCCGGGGTAGTAGTGTCCATCCCCAACCCATACACGGGGGGCAGTCATGGCGATCTACCGGCAGGTGATGTGGGCCACGGCGCTGCTGGCGCTGGCGAGCGCGCCGGCGCTGGCGCAGGGCCGTGGGCATGGACGCGGGCGCGAGTCGGCTCCCGGTCAAGTGAAGAAGGAGCAGCGCCAGGAAGGGCGGGGCGCCGGCGAGGCCCGCCCGGAGCGGCGCGGCGCCAGCGAAGCCCGCCAGGAGCGGCGCGACGGCAGCGAAGGCCGCCCGGAGCGGCGCGATTTCAACGACGACGACCGCATGCTGGCGCGCAACTGGTACTTCCACAACCGGGACGAGCTGCCGCCGGGCCTCAGGGACCGCGACCGCCTGCCGCCGGCGTTCGAGCGGCGTCTGGCGCCCGGCTACGTGATCGAGCCGGCGTGGCGCCCGCGGCTGTACCCGGTGCCGGCGGCGCTGGTCGCGCGCTTCGGCCCCCCGCCGCCGCGCTACAGGTACGCGGTGCTGGGCGGGAACATCGTCCTGCTGGACCCGGGCTACCGCGTGATGTCCGTGATCGGCCTGAACTTCATGCTGGGGCGCTGAGCCGGCCCCGGGAATCCTGAACGCCCCCTACACCCCCTCGCTCACCCGCTCCGCCAGCGCGCCGGCCATCCGGTCGGCCGCCGGCGGATGCTGGGTGAAGTAGAGCGCCGGCTCGATCAACTCCAGCTCCGTGATCACCAGCCGGCCCCCCTCCTGCACCCCGTCCACGCGGGCATAGAGCGGAGGCCCGCCGGGCGAGGCGGGGGCGGGAATCGCGGCGAGCGCGCGCGCGCCGTCGCGCACCAGCGCCGCCGCCGGTGTCTCGCTCTCCACGGTGCCCCCGTGCTCCTCCTGGACCCGGAACTCTCCCGGCCGCGCGCGCTTCCGGACGGCGTGCGAGTACCGGCCGTCCAGGAAGATCAGGGACGTCTCACCCTCCGTGAGGATGCCCCGCAGGAACGGCTGGATCATCAGGTCGCGCACGGCCAGGAGGCGCGCGAACCGCTCCTCGTCGGCGGGCACGCCGGCGCGCTCGACCAGCCACGTCTCCCAGCCGGTCGAGGAGATCGTCGGCTTCACGACCATCGTGGCCCAGCCGCTCTCCGCGGCGATGCGGCGCAGAGTGGTGGACGAGCCCGCCGCCGCCCAGACCGTGCCGGCGACATCGAGCCCCGCGGCCTCCAGGTCGCGCAGGTAGGTCTTGCGCAGGTTCCAGCGCACGGTCGGCAGCGGGTTGAACACGCGCGCGCCCGAGCGCTGCAGCCGCTCCAGCCAGCCCTCGAACTCGGTCGCGCGGTGGTGGTAGTCCCAGGTCGCGCGCAGCACCACGGCCGCATACCGGTCCCAGCGCACGGCGGGGTCGTCCCAGCGCGCCGCCAGCGGCCGGAGCCCGCGGCGCTCGAGCGCCGCCACCAGCAGCAGGTCGTCCGGCGGCAGGGCGGGGTACTCCGCGCAAGTCACCAGCGCGACGGAGGGGCGGGAAGGGCTCGTCATCCGGGCGCGTAAGGTCGGTCCGGCGGCCGCGGGGGGCAAGCGGCCCGGCGGCGTCCTTGCCCCCCGCCCCGCGCCCCGGCGGTCCCGGCCTCCCTCTTCCTGGCACCATTCCGTTCCCGGCCTCGTAGTGACGGATGGACGCCAGCGGGGAGGCGGCCATGATTCTCTACGTTCCGACGCTCCTCGAATCGCGGCGGCCGGCGGCGGCGCGCGGCGCCGTCGGCGGGGGAGCCCTCTCGTTCGCCGCCCACGCCGCGCTCATCGCCGCGGCCGTGTACGGCACGATGGCGACCACCCGGGCGGTGGTCGAGCGCCATCTGGTGGTGGACGTCGCCCTGCCCGTGACGGAGCAGGCACCGCCGCCGCCCTCCGGGCTGCGGGACCTTGGCCGCCCGCCCACGGGGTTCCGCACGCTCGAGATCCCCACTACGGTCCTGACGGAGATCCCGCCGCCGTCGCAGGCGCCGTTCGATCCGGCGGCGTTCTCCGGTGTCGGCCTCGCGGCGGTCGCCCCGGCCGCCCCGGCCGCGCCGCGCGCCGCGCCGGCGTCCCGGGACGTCTACACGGTCGAGATGGTCGAGGAGCTGCCGGTGCGCCGGTCGGGCGCGTCGCCGGAGTACCCGCCGCTGTTGCGGAGCGCCGGCATCACGGGGGAGGTGCGGCTGGAGTTCATCATTGATACGGCGGGTCGCGTCGAGCCCGGGTCGGCGCGCGTGCTGTCGAGCACTCACCCGTTGTTCGAGGCACCGTCACTCCGGGCGCTGGACACGTGGCAGTTCCAGCCGGGGAGGATCGGCGGGATGAAGGTGCGCGTGCGCGTCCGGCAGCTGCTGCGCTTCGGCTAGCCGGTGGGGGAGGGGCAGCGTCCCCCCGAGGCGGTAGGCGTCCGCGAACCGGTCCCGCGACTTCTCGGGGGTTCCACCACCGGCCCTCGCCCTCTACTCGCCCCGCTTCAAGCGCAGCAGCGCGCGACGCTCCTGCTTCGAGGGCTTGCCCTCGCCGAAGCGGAACGCCTGGGCCGCCAGCCGGTGCTGCTCGGCCAGATGGGCGCGGCGCGCCTGTCCCGCGGGATCTTCGTCGTAGAGGAGGGCCGCCTCGCTCGCCGGGCCGCGGTGCGCCGTCGAGCGGCGCACTGTGAGGAGATACTCGAAGGGGCCGAGACGCAGCCGCACCAGGTCGCCCGGCCGCACCGCCCGGGCGTGCTTCGCCCGCGCGCCGTTCACCTCCACGCGCCCGCCGCCGATCGCCGCCGCCGCGAGCGCGCGGGTCTTGAAGAACCGCGCCGCCCACAGCCACTTGTCGAGCCGCACCGGCTCGGTGCCGCCCGGCCCCGCGCCGGCGTTCTCCCGTGCCTCCGTGTCCCCGCTCGTCCGCGCCCCCATGCGCCCCGTGCGTCCGCCCTCGGCGCCCCCGCGCCCGCCTAGCGGCGCTGCGCCGGCTTCAGACCCAGGGCCGTGTTCAGCCAGCGCAC
>JAJYLI010000197.1 GCA_021787855.1 bacterium
CGGCCCCGCGCCAGCGGCGCCGACTACGCCGGCCGCGCCGGCACCGGGCTCGGCCCGGGGGCGCGCCGCTGGCGCGCGGCGCGGCTGCGGGTGCGGGGCGAGGACGTGGTGTACCTGGTGGACGCGCCGGCCGCGTGGCCGGGATGGCGCGCGCCGGGCCCACCGGCCCTCACGCTCCGGAGGATGGCACGACCGGGCGTCGGGTCCACCCCCCGCCGGCGGTAGCGCCCCGTTGCCCCCATCAGGCCCGCCGGGTACGTTTAAAGGCTAATGTTTGACGAGCTTAGCGAGAAGCTTTCCGCCGTGCTCGGCCAACTGCGCGGGCGCGGCGTTCTCACGGAAGAGGCGGTGCGGGACGGGCTGGAGGCGGTCCGCCGCACCCTGCTCGAGGCCGACGTCGGGTTCGACGCGGCGCAGCAGTTCACCGAGCGCGTAGCCGGGCAGGCGGTCGGGCTGCCGGCCCTGAAGGGCATCGCGCCGGGCCAGCAGCTCGTGAGGATGGTGCACGCCGAGCTGGTGCGGCTGCTGGGGGAGCAGGCGGCGGCGATCCGGTTCGCGAGCGTGCCGCCCACCGTGGTGTTCCTGGTGGGCCTGCAGGGCTCGGGGAAGACGACCACCGCGGCGAAGCTCGCGCGGCGGCTGGTGGCGGAGCAGAAGGCGCCGTTCCTGGTGGCGGCGGACGTGTACCGGCCGGCGGCCATTGACCAGCTCGTGGAGCTGGCCGGCCGCGTGAAGGTCGGGGTGCACGCGGAGCCGGGGAGCGCCGACGTCGTGGCGCTGGTGCGGCGCGGCGTCGAGGCCGCCCGGCACGCGCGGGCGCGGACGGTGCTGGTGGATACGGCGGGGCGGCTGGCCATTGACGAGGAGATGATGGCCGAGCTGCGGCGGCTGAAGGAGGCGGTGCCGCCCCACGAGGTGCTGCTCGTGGCCGACGGCATGACCGGGCAGGACGCGGTGCGGATCGCCCGCGGGTTCCACGAGGCGGTGGGCCTCACCGGCGTGGTGCTGACCAAGATGGATGGGGACGCGCGCGGCGGGGCGGCGCTCTCGATCTACGCGGCCACGGGGGGCGGCGCGCCGATCAAGTACATCGGCACGGGGGAGGGGCTGGACGCCATCGAGCCGTTCCGCCCCGAGCGCATCGCGGGCCGGATGCTGGCGATGGGCGACGTGCTGACCCTGGTGGAGAAGGCGGAGGCCGCGCTCGACAAGGACAAGGCCGAGCGGCTCGCGCGCAAGGCCACGACGAAGAAGGGCATGGACCTCGGCGATTTTCTCGAGGCGCTGCGCGAGATGCAGAAGCTGGGCCCCCTGGAGTCGCTGGTCTCCATGCTCCCGGGGATGAACCGCAAGGCGCTGCAGGCCGTGAAGGCCGCGGACCCGAAGCGGCTCAAGCACGTGGAGGCCATCGTGCTGGCGATGACGCCCGAGGAGCGGCAGCACCCGGAGCTGTTGAACGGGTCGCGGCGCGCCCGGATCGCGCGAGGCTCGGGCACCAGCGCGCAGGAAGTCAACCGGTTGCTGGAGCAGTTCAGGCAGATGGGAAGGTTCATGAAGGGGACGAAGGGTCTGCGGGGGGGGGCTGCGGGTTTGCCGCAGCTCGGCCGGGGAGCGAACTGACATGGCGGTGAGAATTCGATTGCGGCGGGCGGGCCGGAAGCACCAGCCCTCGTACCGGATCGTGGTGGCGGACCAGGAAGCGCCGCGCGACGGCCGGTTCGTGGAGTTGCTGGGGCACTACTACCCGCGCGCCCGGGAGCGGCAGATCGAGGTGGACCGGGAGAAGACGCTGGCGTGGCTCGCCAAGGGCGCGAAGCCGTCGGAGACGGTGACGTCGCTCCTGAAGAAGGCGGGCTGCTTCACGCCGCCACTGCCCGAGCCCCCGGTCTCGCAGGCGTAGCGCCGATGAGCGGACCGACCCATCTGGTGGTCGGTCTCCTCAAGAAGCCGCACGGAGTGAAGGGCGACGCCCTGGTGTTCCCCGTGACGGACGAGCCGGCGTGGGCGTTCGCCCCGGGACGCAGGCTGGTGCTGCTGGACCGCGAGGGCGCGCCCAGCGGGGCCGAGCTGGTGGTGGCGCGGAGCCGGGCGTACCACCGCGCCTGGCTGCTCCACTTCGAGGGGATCGAGGCGCGCGAGCAGCTCGAGGCGGTGCGCGAGCGGCACCTGGCCGTGCCGGCGGACGAGGCCCGGCCGCTGGAGGCCGGCGAGTTCTACCTCCACGAGCTGCGGGGCCTGAAGGTGGCGACGGCGGCCGGCGCGGCGGTGGGCAGGGTCGAGGACGTCGTCGAGGCGCCGCAGGGCTGGCTGCTGGAGGTGGCCGGCGACGGGAACGGGCGGCGGCACCTGATCCCCTTCACCGGCGCGGTGGTGCGGCGGGTGGACCGCGGCGCGGGGCTGGTGGTGATCGAGCCGCCGCCGGGGCTGCTGGAGATCTGATGCTGCGCGTGGCCGTGGTGACGCTGTTTCCCGAGTTCTTCACGGCGCCGCTCGGGGTCAGCATCCCGGGGCGGGCGGCCGAGCGGGGGCTGGCGGCGTACCGGGTGATCCCGCTGCGGGACTACACCCACGACCGCCACCAGACCGCCGACGACGAGCCCTACGGCGGCGGGGCGGGCATGGTGCTGCGGCCGGAGCCGTTCTTCGAGGCGCTGGACGCGCTGAAGCCCGAAGGACCGGTGGTCCTGCTCTCGGCCCGGGGACGGCCCTTCGCCCACGCCGACGCGGTGCGGTTCGCGGTGGGTGACACGCTCACCCTGCTGTGCGGGCACTACAAGGACGTGGACCAGCGGGTGGCCGACCACCTGGCCACGGAGGAGCTGTCGGTCGGCGACTTCGTGCTGTCGGGCGGCGAGGCGGCGGCGCTGTGCGTGATTGACGCGGTGGTGCGCCTGCTGCCCGGGGCTCTGGGGGATCACGAGTCGGCGGCGGGCGACTCGTTCTACGACGGGCTGCTGGCGCCGCCGTCGTACACGCGGCCGGCGGCGTACCGCGGGCACACCGTGCCCGACGTGCTGCTCTCCGGGGACCACGGCCGGATCGCGACGTGGCGGCAGGCGGAGGCGGAACGGTTGACGCGGGAGCGGCGCCCGGAGCTGTGGGCGCGCTGGCTCGAACGGACGGGAGAATGACCATGGAGCGGCTGGCGACGGTGCGGCTGGAGGGCCGGCGGACGGACCTTCCGGACTTCCGCGCGGGAGACACGATCAAGGTGATGGTCCGCGTGCGCGAGGGCGACAAGGAGCGCCTCCAGGCCTTCGAGGGCGTGTGCGTCGGCCGGCGCGGCGGCGGCGTCAGCGAGACCTTCCGGGTGCGCAAGGTGTCGGCGGGGGTGGGCGTGGAGCGCATCTTCCCGCTGCACTCGCCGGGGATCGCCTCGGTGGAGCTGGTGCGCCGCGGCAACGTGCGGCGGGCCAAGCTCTACTACCTGCGGAGCCTGGCGGGGAAGGCGGGCCGGATCCGCGAGAAGCGTGACGCCGTGCAGGAGGCGGGGCCGGCGGGGGCCGCCGGCGGCGGCAAGGAGCCGGCGCAGGTCTGACCGTGCTCGACTTCGCGGTCGAGCGCGAGTATTTCGCCCGCGGCTGCCGCACGGTGGCCGGCGTGGACGAGGTGGGACGGGGGCCGTGGGCGGGCCCCGTGGTGGCGGCCGCCGTCGTGGTCGCGCCCGACTCCCCGTGGCTCGAGGGCGTCAACGATTCCAAGCAGCTCACCCGCCGCCGCCGCGAAGACCTCGCGGCGGCGATCGTTTCCGGCCTGGTGCACGCGGTGGGCGCGGCCAGCGTGCGCGAGGTGGACCGGCTCAACATCCGCCGCGCCACCGCGCTGGCGATGCGCCGCGCCCTGGCGCGGCTGCCGGCGGCGGCCGACGCGGTGGTGGTGGACGGCCTGCCGGTGCCCGAGCTGGGAACGGAGCACGACGCGCTGGTGGACGGCGACGCCAAGTGTTACGCCGTGGCCTGCGCCAGCATCGTGGCCAAGACCGTGCGCGACCGGCTGATGCGGCGCCTGGCGGCGCGCTATCCCGACTTCGGGTGGGAGCAGAACGCGGGCTACGGCACGCCCGCGCACCGCGCGGCGCTCGACCGGCG
>JAJYLI010000033.1 GCA_021787855.1 bacterium
GCGAGCCGCGGGGCCGCCGGCGCCGGCGCCGCGCACTCGAATCCATCGAGCCCGCGGGCCGCCACGCGGGTGACCCGCAGCGCGACGTCGCCCCAGCGCGCGGCGGCGCCGTGGCCGGCCTCCGCGGGCGGCGCCGCGTCCACCACGGCGCGAAGCATGTCCGCGGCGGCGGGGCCGTACAGCCCCACCGACGCCTCGTCGTCGGTCGCGTTCCGGAACCCGCACAGGCGCGGCGGGAGGGAGCGGGCGAACACCGCCTCCACCGCGGCGGCGGCGGCGACGGGCAGCTCCACGAGCAGGGCGTCGTCCAGCCGGGTGACCCACAGCGTCGTGACGATCATGCCCTTGGCGGTGAGCAGCGCGCCGAGGGCCTGGCCGCCGGGCGGCGTGTTCGGCACGTCGCAGGTCACCAGCCCCTGGAGGCACTCGACCCGCCCGCCGCCCGTCAGGCGGAAGCGCGCCAGGCCGGTGCGCCGGACGACCACGGCGCGGGTGGCCAGCGCCTCGCGCAGCGCCGGCGCGACCGCGTCGCGCGGCAGCAGGGGCGGCGGCGGGAGAGGGGCGGAGGGGCCGGCGTCAGTCGTGCTCACGGGCGGCGACCTCGCGGTACAGCGGCGTCAGCTCGTCGGGCGTGTGGCCCTCGAACGAGGTCCACACGCCGTCGGCGCCCGACCGTCGCAGCGCCTCGGACGGGTGCGAGGTGGCCAGCAACACGCACCCCGCGCCCAGGGCGCGCGCGGCCTGAAGGCCCGGCGGGGAATCCTCCAGGACCAGCGCGCGCACCGGGCCCGCCCCGCGGGGCCCGCGCTCCCGTTCCGCCCGGGTCAGCGCCGCGACGGCGCGGCGGTACCCCTCGGGATCCGGCTTCGTGGCGCGCACGTCCTCGGCGGCGACGATCACCTGCACCAGGTCGGCGAGGCCGGCCAGCGCCAGGCCCGCGACGACCTCGCGGCGGAGCGCGCCGCTCACCACGCCGATCCGCGCCGCGGCGGCCGCCTCCCGCGCGAACCGCCCCACGCCCGGCACCAGCGGCGGCCCGTCCCGCGTCAGCGCCGCGTACCGCGCGGCCTTCCGAAGCGCCAGCCGGTCGAGCGCGGCCGGCTCCAGCGCGCGTCCGGCGCGCCGGAACACCTCCGTGAGGCAGCCGCGGTCGTCGTAGCCCAGGAGCTGCGCATAGTAGGTGGCCGCGTCGAGGCCGATGCCGGATTCGGCCACCGTGTCGCGCAGCGCGGCGAAGTGCAGCGGCTCGTCGTCCACGATGACGCCGTTGTAGTCCAGCAGCAGGAGACGGATCATGCGGCGGCGCCGCTCCCTCCCCGCCTTGCCGTCCCCCCGCCCCGGTAGGCGCGGTCGAGCAGCTCCACCGGGTGGCGGAGCGCGACGTGCAGATCCGCCAGCAACGCGCCGGCGCCGATGTGCATCAGGCAGCCGGGATTCCCGGTGGCCACGACATCCGGGTGGCACGCCGCGATGGCCGCGAGCTTGGCGTCCAGGATCTGGAGCGACAGCTCCGGTTGCGAGAGGGCGTAGAGGCCGGCGCTTCCGCAGCAGCGGTCGCTCCCCTCCAGCGGCACCAGCTCCAGGTCGGGGATGGCCGCGAGCACGGTGAGCGGGGCGGTGGTGACGCGCTGCGCGTGGTGGAGATGGCAGGGCGCGTCGTAGGCGACGCGGATCGGCAGCGGGCCCGCCCGGCGGGGGCCGCGCGCGGCCAGGACCTCGGTGACGTCGCGGACCCGGCTCGCCAGCGCGGCGGCGCGCTCGGCCAGCGGGTCGTCCGCCAGCCACTCGCCGTAGGCGCGCATGGCCGCGCCGCACCCGGCGCTGTCGACCACGACGGGCAGGTCCGGCGCGGCGGCGTCGAAGGCCAGGACGTTGGCGCGGGCGAGTTGCCGGGCCAGCCGGGCCCGCCCCGCATGTGCCGCCAGCGCGCCGCAGCACACCTGGCCCGGCACGGCGCGCACCGCCACGGCGTTGACGGCGAGCGTCCGCACGGTGGCGGCGTGCACGTGGCCGAACAGGCCGGCCATCACGCAGCCCCAGAGCAGCGCGACCTCCCCGGTGGGAGCGGGCGCCGCGCCGTCGCCGCCCGCCGCGCCGCCGGCGGGCCGGCTGGCCGCGAGCATCGCCAGTGCGAGCGCCGGCCGGCCGGCGCTCGCGCCGGGGCGCCCGGCTCCGCGGGCCAGAACCTCCGGTAGCCGGGTGGCCCTGGCGAGGCGGCCCAGGAGCCACAGGAAGCGCTGGCGCTCCGGACGGGCCAGCACCCACAGGGCGGTGTCCAGCGCGGGGGCGCTCCCGCGGGCCGCGGCGATCCGGGCGCGCGCCTCCTCGAGCGCGGGGCCGAAGCTCACCCCGGACGGGCAGGCGGTTTCGCACGCCTGGCATCCGAGACAACGGTCGAGGTGCGTGCCCAGCGACGGGTCGGCGGCGGCGAGCCCGGCGTGGGCGAGCGCGCGCATCAGGACGATGCGCCCGCGCGGCGAGTCGGCTTCGTCCGCCGTGGCCTCGTAAGTGGGGCAGGCCGGCAGGCAGAAGCCGCAATGCACGCACGGGTCCAGGCCCGCCCACGCCCGCGCGGTGGCCGCGGGTGCGGGGCCGGGCCGGGCCGGTGTCGGGACGGCCTCCTGTCGCGCGGTCACACCCCGGCGCCCTCCCCCCTCCCCCCCAAACATCCGGCGGGATCGAACAGGCCCGCGAGGTCGTGCGCCAGCGCGTCCGTCGCGGGTGGCAGCGCTCCCCAGATCCCCACCGCGGCTCGCGTCGCGGCGTCGGCCCGCTCCAGCGTCACCGGCCAGCCGCGGGCGGCGGCCGCCGCCCGCAGCACGCGCGCGGCCTCCGGGGCGCAGCGCGCCGCGCCCAGCCGCACGGTGCCCCGCGGCACCGTGACGCTCGCCGCCGCCGGGCCCCGGGTCACACCGAGGTGGGGCGCGGCCAGCGCCACCGCCTCGGGCCAGGCGGCGGGCTCGGCGCCGACGCGCAGCACCACCGGCCAGGTGCCCACGGTCTCGCGCCACGCCGTCCAGGGCGCCTCGCCTTCGAGGGCGAGCGCGGGCGGCGTGCCGGCCGCGCTCGCGACCATCTCCAGCTCCTCGGCGACCTCGGCCGCGTTCCCCAGGGCCCGCACGGCGAGGGCCCATTCGCGCTCGCCGCCCCCTCCCCAGCCCAGCGCGGCGGCCAGCGGCGGGCTCATCACCTCCAGGGCGGCGGGAACGGCGCCGGCGGCGAGCGCCGCGGCCGCCACGCGGGCCGCCCGGTCGGCGCTTGCCAGCCAGACCGCGGTTCGATCGGTGCGGGGCCTGGCCCTCAAGCGCAGGTGCGCCTCGGCGATCACGCCGAACGCGCCGCAGCCGCCGATCACCAGCTTGGCGAGGTCCAGCCCGGCCACGTTCTTCATCACCCGGCCGCCGAGCCGCAGCACCGTGCCGTCGCCCGCCACCACCACCAGGCCGAGCACGTGGTCGCGGGCCGGACCGTAGTGCGCGGCCAGGGGGCCGCCGCTCCCGGTCGCGAGCGCGCCGCCCACCGTGCGCGCCGGCGAGCCCGGAGGATCCAGCGGCAGCCACACGCCGCGTTCGGCGAGCCGCGCCGCCAGCCGTCCCAGGGGGACACCGGCGCCGGCGGTGACGACGAGATCGGCGGGATTGAAATCCGAAATGACATCCAGCGCGGCGAGGGACACCGGCCGGGCCCCGGGCGCGGCATCGGGCCACCAGGTGCCCGAGCCGCGGGGGGCGAGCGCCTCACCGGCCGCGGCCGCCCGGCGGACCAGCTCGGCCAGCTCCGCCAGGTCGCGCGGCGCGGTGGTCACGGCGCCCACCTCCGGGCGCGTTGCGCGCGGCTGCGTCCGGACGGAGTCGGTCGCGGCTCCTGCCGCGGCGCTACGCCGCCGGCGGCCGCTGGCATGCCTCGACCTCCGCGCGCGTGGCGGCAATGTGCGCGCGCGCCTCCGCGATCAGGGGCTGCGCGTCCTCCGGCCGCCACCCCGCGAAGCCGCGGCGGTCTCCCTTCATCTCGTAGAGGGCCAGGAACCCGCTGGGCAGCTCCGCGCGCACCAGGCGGTCGAGCTCCGGCAGCGAGCGCTGCCGGTGCCACGGCTCGTCGTGCAGCCACACCCGCACCATCGCGGCGCCCATGACGCCGGGGTAGGCCTCCTCGATCGCGCGCGCGCCGGAGCCCGCGGCCAGGTGCTGCGCCGCGGCGGCCAGCCGCCGCTCGGCGTCCGCGAGCTGCGCCTGCATCTGCGACAGCCACCGCGTCGGGATGGGGCCGCTCACGACGCGCTCCACGGTCGCCACTCCCGGAGCCCCGCCGCCGCCGCGCCGGTTGGGAGGACCTTGCCGGGGTTGGCGCGCTCGCCGGGATCGAAGACCCGGCGCACCGCCGCCATCAGGCCCAGCTCGTCCGGGCCACACACCAGCGGCAGGTACGCGAGCTTGTCGAGGCCCACCCCGTGCTCCCCGGTGATCGTGCCACCGGCCGCGACGCAGGTCCGCATGATCTCCGCGCTGGCCGCCCGGACCCGCGCGAGCTGATCCGGGTCCGACGCGTCGAAGCTCAAGTTCGGATGCAGATTGCCGTCTCCCGCGTGGAACACGTTGGTCACCCGGAGCCGGTACCGGGCGCCGATGGCCGCGATCTCCTCCAGCACGTCGGGCAGTGCGGTCCGCGGCACCACCGTGTCCTGTACCACCAGGTCGGCGCCGGCCCGGCCCATCGCGCCGAACGCCTTCTTGCGCCCCTGCCACAGCCGCTCGCGCTCCGCGGCGTCCCTGGCCACCCGCACGGCGCGCGCGCCCGAGCGCACCAGGATGGCCTGCGCGAGGCGCGCGTCGGCCTCCACGGCCCCGCCGCGCCCGTCGAGCTCCACCAGGAGCACCGCCGCCGCGTCGGCCGGGTAGCCGGCCGCATAGACGCTGGATTCCACCATCTGGATCGCGCTCCGGTCCATCATCTCCAGGGCGGCCGGCACGATCCCCTCGGCGATCACCGCGGACACCGCCTCACCCGCCTGCCGCAGGCTGGTGTAGTCGGCCAGCATGGTTCGCACCTGCGGCGGCACGGGCACCAGCCGGACCGTGATCTCCGTGGCGATCCCGAACAGCCCCTCGCTGCCCACGAACACGCCCACCAGGTCCGGCCCCCACGGCTCGCCGCCCGGGCTGCCCAGGCGGACCACCGCGCCGGACGGCAGCACCACCTCGAGCGCCAGCACGTGGTTGGTGGTGACGCCGTACTTCAGGCAGTGGGGGCCGCCGGCGTTCTCCGCCACGTTGCCGCCGATCGTGCAGGCGGTCTGGCTCGACGGATCGGGCGCGTACATCAGCCCGAACGGCGCGGCCGCTCGGCTCAACGCCACGTTGACCACACCGGGCTCGACCACCGCACGACGGTTGGCGGCGTCCACGCGCCGGATGCGCGCCAGGCGCGTCAGCGTCACCAGCGCCGCCGGCGCCTCGGCCAGCGCGCCGCCCGACAGGCCCGTCCCGGCGCCGCGCGCCACGAACGGCACGTCCCGCGCCGCCAGCAGCGCGAGCACACGGCTCACCTCGTCCGTGGACCCCGGAAAGACGACCAGCGCCGGCGTGCGGTGCAGGGTCGGCAATCCGTCCGACGCGAACGTACCCAGCTCGGCGGGCGCGGTGCGGACGAAGCGCGCGCCGACAATCCGGGCCAGCTCCTCCGCGAGATCCAGATGCATCATACGGATGAGAGAATACTAGTGGAAAGCAGGTAAAGCACAGAAGGGCCGGATTTCAGGGCCGTTCCCGGACGGCAAGGCGCGAGTGGTCGCGAGTCGCCAGCCAGCAAAAACAGAACAGGCCCCGGACGGTCATGGCCGCCCGAGGCCTGTTCCGCATACCGACTACCGACGCCTGGTAACCACTTCCCCCCTGCCGTCCGGCAACTGTTCCGCAGTCCGCTTCCTCGAGCCTGCGCGCTCCCGCGCGGCAGCGGCTCCGGTCAGGCCGCGCGCCAGAACCGCATCAGCGCCTGGCCGTCGGGGCAGTCGCGCAGCTTCTCGAAGGCGCGTTCGCGGATCTGCCGGATGCGCTCGCGCGTCACCCCCATCAGCGCGCCGATCTTCTCCAGCGTCATCGCCTCGGAGCCCTGCTCCAGGCCGTAGTACAGATACAGGATCTTCCGCTCGCGCGGGGTCAGGTACTTGGTGAACACCCGGTCAATGAACCCGCGCATCAGCTTCGAGTCGGTGGTCTCCTCGATCTCTCCGCCCTCGACGCCGGCGAACCGCTCCCCCAGCGTCGCCGCGTCCCGGTCCGTGCGGTCCACCGGCGCGTCGAGCGACACCTCCGCCGCCGTCATCCGCCGCGCCGTGCGCACGTTGTCCACCGTGTCGCCCAGCGCCCGCGCGATTTCCGTGTCGGTCGGGTCCCGGCCCAGCTCCTGCGCCAGCACCATCTCCGTCCGCGACATCTTGATAAGCTGCGCGTTCTGGTTGAGCGGGATGCGCACGCTCCGGGTCTGCTCCGCCAGCGCCTTCAGCACCGCCTGGCGCACCCACCACACCGCGTAGGAGATGAACTTGACGCCCTGCTCGGGGTCGAACTTCCGCACCGCCTTGAGCAGCCCCTCGTTCCCGATCGCCACCAGCTCCGAGAGGTCCAGGCCGTGGCCCTGGTACTTCTTCACGTAGGAGATGACGAACCGCAGGTTCGCGGTCACCAGCCGCTCGGCCGCGGCGCCGTCGCCCTTCTGCGCCAGCCGCGCCAGCCGCCGCTCCTCCGCCGGGTTGTCAATCAGCGGCAGCTTCTGGATGTCTTGCAGATACTGGTCGAAGGCTCCCGACGCGCTCTGCCGGAAGAACGCCTTGGCCTTGCTGCTGCGCTCCAGCATGCTGAGCCCCTGTGTGCTGGGTGAGTTGTTCGGTGGGCAAGCACCGTCAACCGCCGGCTGGCACGACGGGGCCATAATAGGTGCGCGAGCAATGGTGTCAAGCTAACATTTTTATCCACATCACTAAGTTGTTACTTGCACGCCTGTTGTGGCGCTCATACACACTTGTTCATCGTTGGACACCGATGTAACGCGGCGAGCATCGTGTAAATCGTTCGTGTGATGCGATATTACGATATTGATGATGCTATGGTGTCGCCATGGTGGGCAGGTCTGGCGGCTACCGGTTCGCCTCGATGGCCTCACGAATCCGCGCGGACTCCACCTCCACCGTCCAGGCACCGTCGTCACTGTGCGCCATGGTACCGATGGTGTGGGGGAGGGCGAAGCGGACGACGCCGGCCCGCGCCTTCTTGTCGTTGCGCATGGCCTTGAGCAGATCGTCCGCGTCGAAGACGGGCGGCACGGTGGACGGGAGATCGTAGGGGCGCAGCAGCGCGAGCAGGCGGGCGCGGGTGCCCGGGACCGCCAGGCCGGCGGCCTCGGCGAGGGAGGCCTCGACGGCCATGCCGATGGCGATGGCCTCCCCGTGCAGCAGGCTGAACCCGCCGCAGGCCTCGAGCGCGTGGCCGACGGTGTGGCCGAAGTTGAGGATCTGGCGGCGGCCGCTCTCCAGGGTATCGGCGGCCACGATCTCGGCCTTGATGCGGATGCTCCGCTCGACCAGGGGCTCGAGCGCGGCGGGCGAGCGGGCCAGGCACGCGGCGGCGGCGTGCCCCACGGCGCCCGCGTACTCGGCGTCGGCGACGACGCCGTGCTTGATCGCTTCGGCGCAGCCGGCGGCGATCTGGTTCCTGGGCAGCGTGGTCAGCGTCTCGATGTCGGCCAGGACCAGCCGCGGCGGGTGGAAGGCGCCGACCAGGTTCTTGCCGGCGGGCAGGTCGAGCCCGACCTTGCCGCCGACGGCCGCGTCCACCATCGCCAGCACGGTCGTCGGCACCTGGACGTAGGGGATGCCGCGGTGGAGCGTGGCCGCCGCGAACCCGGCGAGGTCGCCGGCCACGCCGCCGCCCAGGGCCACGATCGCGCCGTCGCGTCCGATGCCCGCGTCCACCAGCTGGTCGCACACGGCGCCCCAGGTCTCGCGCACCTTGTTCCATTCGCCGGCGGGAAAGGTGAACACGTCGGCCGCCAGGCCCGCCTCGCGCAGCAGGCCCAGCACCCGGTCGCCGTACAGCGTGGCGACGCGGCTGTCGGTGACGACCGCGTAGCGGTGCGCGGGACAGCGCTCCCGCAGCAGGCGCGGCAGCTCCGCGAGCACGCCGCGGCCCAGCACGACGTCGTGGCTGGCGTCCCGCGCGGCGCCGAGATGGACGGGGATGACGCTCACCAGGTGAGGTCGGCCGCGCCGGCCCGGGCGTTCGCCTGGCGGGCGAGCACGAACAACAGGTCCGAGAGCCGGTTCAGGTAGGCCAGGATCTCCGGCGCCACCGGCTGCTGGCGCGCCAGCCGCACGGCCGAGCGTTCGGCGCGGCGGCACGCGGTGCGGGCCAGGTGCAGTGCCGCCGCCTTGGGCGTCCCGCCCGGCAGCACGAACCGCTTGAGCGGCGCCAGCGCGGTCTCGGCCTCGTCTATCGCCCGCTCCAGCGCGGCGATGCGGTCGGCGCCCACGGCGAGCTTGTCGCGCTGCGCGGCGCGCAGCGCGGCGGGCTCGGGTGCCGCCAGCGCACCACCGATCGCGAACAGGTCGCGCTGGATCCCGGTGAGCAGCGCGGCCGCCAGGTCGGCGGGCACCGTCGCGAGGGCCGCGCCGATGGCCGCATTCGCCTCGTCCACGTCGCCGTAGGCGGCCACGCGCACGTCGTCTTTGGCCACCCGGGTGCCGCCCGCCAGCGAGGTTTCGCCCGCGTCGCCCGTTTTGGTGTAGATCTTCACGGGGCGCAAGCTACGGCGCGCGCTCACCCCTCGCCAGCCTGCCCTCCGGGCGGCGGCGAGACAAGTGATTCCCGTGCAAGCGGTTGACAGCATGTCGCGAGTGTATGAAAATACGACAGTTGACCCGGGCGGCTGTGCGCGCGGGCTCAAGGACTCCCGTTCAGGGTCTTCACCCTCGCTCATGGGCCGGCCGCACGCGATGACCTCGCTTTGTTGCGCGTCGCTAGACCGCGGCCGGTGAAGCCCGGGCTGCTCCTCGCCGTGGCGCTGCTCATCCCCCCGAACGTCGCAGCCCAGACCGGCCCCGGGCCGGAGCGCACGGTCACGTCGGTCACGTTCCGGGGCAACCACGCGCTCGACGATCTCACGCTGGCGTCGGCGATCGCCACCAGCGCCTCGAGCTGGACCTACCGCGTGCCGCTGCTGAAGGCGCTGGGGCTGGGGCAGCGGCGCCGGTTCGACGAGCTCGAGTTCCGCCGCGACGTGCTGCGGCTCGGCCTGCTGTACCGCCAGCACGGCTATTTCGACGCCCGGGTGGACACGGTGGTGACGCGCACGCCGACGACGGTGGCCGTGGTGTTCGACATCCACGAGGGGCCGCCGGTGGTGGTGGACTCCGTGGTGGTGCGCGGTCTCAGGGGGATTCTCGACCCGGGCCGGCTGACCGCCGCGCTTCCGCTGGTGGCCGGCGCCCCGTTCGACCGGATCCAGTTCGAGGCGGCGGCGGACAGCATCGCGCTGGCGGTCCAGGACCGCGGCTATCCGTTCGTCGCGGTGTACCGGAACTACAGCGTGGACCGGACGGCGCGTACGGCGTCGGTGGAATACGACGTCGCGCCGGGACCGCGCGCGCGCATCGGCGCGGTCACCATCACCGGCAACGAGGCGGTGAGCGCCGGGACCGTCGAGCGGTTCCTGGCCATGCGTCCCGGTGACTGGTTCAGCCGCAGCGCCCTGTACGACTCGCAGCGGAGCCTGTACGAGACCGGCCTGTTCCGGTACGTGCGCGTAGGGCTGGCGCCGGATTCGGGGGTCGCGGGCGCCGACACGCTGGTCGGCGTGCTGGTGCAGGTGAGCGAGGCGCCGCCCGCCCGGGTGCGGGTCGGCGCCGGCTACGGGACGATTGATTGCTTCCGCTCCCAGGCCACCGTCTCCCTGGGCGACTTCCTGGGCGGCGCCCGGCGCCTGGACCTGGCCGGCAAGGTTTCGAAGCTCGGCGTGGGCGCGCCGACCGACTGGGGGCTGAGCAACTCCATATGCTCGGCCCTGTCGGGCGATCCCTTCTCGGCGCGCATCAACTACCTGACCTCGGCCACCTTCACGCAGCCGGGGGCGCTGGGGCGGCGCGGCACGCTGAGCCTGACGGCGTTCGCCGAGCGCCGCTCCGAGTTCAAGGCGTTCGAGCGGGACGGGATCGGCAGCTCGCTGGCGATGTCCGTGGACGTGGGCGGGGCGTCGGTGATGACCCTGTCGTACCGGCTCACCTACGGCAGCACCACCGCCGACACCGCGGTGTACTGCGTGTACTTCGACCGCTGCACGCCGCAGGCGATCGAGGTGCTGAAGCAGGCGCATCGCCAGGCCGCGCTCTCGCTGGCGGTCGTGCGCAACACCGCGGATTCACCCTTGGAGCCCACCCGCGGCTCGATCCTCTCGGTGGAGCTGTCCAACGCCTCGCCGGCGGTCGGATCCGAGCGCCTGATCTCGTACAACAAGCTGGTCGCGGACGGCACGTGGTACGCCACGGTGCGCCGCAACTGGGTGCTCGCCTTTCGCCTGCGCGGCGGCGTCATCCGCCCGGGCATCGCCTTCGTGGCCGACAGCGGCATCCGCTACGTGCCGCCGGAGGAGCGCTTCTACGCCGGCGGGCCGGCGTCGGTCCGCGGGTTCGGTCGCAACGAGATGGGGCCGCTGGTCTATCTGGCGGACACGGTCGTGGTGGACTCGGCGACCGGCGCCTTCACGCCGGTCAACCTGCGGGTCTCGCCGGTGGGCAGCTACGCCATCACGCTGTCCAACCTCGAGCTCCGGGTGCCCGCGCCGGTGTGGGGCAGCCGGCTGCGCCTGGCGTTCTTCGTGGACGCGGGCGAGCTGTGGGACCAGACCACGGGCGGGCTCATTCCCTCCGGCCTGAAGGTGACGCCGGGCGTCGGACTCCGGGTGGGCACGCCGCTGGGGCCGGTGCGGCTCGACGTGGCCTACAACGGCTACCCCAGCCAGCGGGGCCCGCTGTACGAGATCCAGCGGACGGCGGAGGGCGTGCCGAACGGCCTCCGGCTGGTGGACGACCGCTACGCCGGTCCGGCGCGCGGCTCCTCGTTCTTCCAGCGGCTGCAGCTGCAGTTCTCCGTCGGCGAGGCGTTCTAGTGCTGCGCCGCGCGGCCCTGGTGACGGCCGGCCTGGTGGGTGGGCTCGCGCTGCTGGTGGTGGCCGCGCTCGCCGCCATCCTCGCCTCGCGCCCCGGCCACCTGGTGGCGCGGCGCCTGCTGGTCGGCGCCCTGGAGCGCGCGGTGGACGGGCGGGTGCACGTGGGCGCGGTCGGCGGCCCGCTGTGGCGCGGCGCCGATCTCACGGACGTGGAGCTCGACACCCCCGGCGGGCGCCCCGTGCTCCGGGTCGCGCGCCTGTCGCTGCACTACGATCCCGCCACGCTGCTGCGCGGGCGCGTGCGCCTCTCCGGGGTGACGCTGGTGCGCCCGGTCGTGCTGCTGGAGGAAGGGGCGGACGGCCGCCTGACGCTGGCGCGGCTGTTCCACCTGGGCGACACCGCCGCGGCGGCGCCGGGCCCGCGGCCCGTGATCGAGCTCACGAACGTCCGGGTGACCGACGGCACGGTGATCCTGCGGCTGCCGGCCGGGGGCGGGAAGGCGGGTGGGGGGGCGGGAGGGCGCGGCGCCGCGACGCAGGAGCGGCGGTTCGACGACCTGGACCTGCGGCTGGACCGGTTGCGCGTGTCGGATCCCGGCGCGGACGGCGTGCTGGCGGTCGTCCGGCATTTGGCCGTGCGGGTCTCGGACCCGGCGGTGCGGCTGACGGACGCGGCGGGCCGCGTGCTGATCGCGGGCGACTCCGTCAGCTTCGATCTCACCCGCGTCGCGCTGCCGGGCAGCGCCGGCGCCGCACGCGGCACCGTGCGCTGGGGCGTGGCCACCCGGAACGGCGGCCGCCCCACGCTGGATCTCGCGGCGAGCCTGACCCGCGTGGATCCGGCCGACTTCCGCTGGGCGGTGCGCGGCCTGCCGGCGGGCGCGGGGCGGATCGTGGTGCGCGGCCGGCGGTGGCCCGACGGCGCCTCCCAGTGGGCCTTCCGCGGGGCGGACATCGCCGCGGACGGCAGCCGGGTGCGGGGCGCGGCGTCGCTCAGCGTGGGACCGGGCGGCGGGGCGGTGCGTCTCGATACCCTCGACGTGGAGCTGGCGCCGTTGCGGCTCGCGGCCCTGGCGCCCTTCGCCGGAGCGCCGCTGCCGCTGGCGGGCGCCGTCGCCGGCCACCTCCAGGCGTCGGGCCCGCTCGCCGCCCTCCGGGTCCGTGCGAACCTGGCGTTCACCGACGCGGCGGTCGCGGGGAACCCCACCAGCCGGGTCGCCGGCTCCGGCGTCGTCGCGCTCGGTGGCCCATCCGGCTTCGCGTTCCACCACTTCGCGCTGACCGGCTCGAATGTCGCCCTGGCCACGCTCTCGCGACTGGCCCCCGCCGTGAGCCTGCACGGCCGCCTGGAGGCGGCCGGCGAGCTGGATGGCCCGTGGGCGGACGCCGCATTCCGCGGCGCGCTGGTGCACCGCGACGGGGATGGCCCGGCCTCGACCCTGCGCGGCACGGTGCGCCTGAGCCTCAAGGACACCGTGGCGGTGGACGCCGACGTAGTCGCCGACTCGCTGTCGCTGGATGATCTCCGGAAGTCCTATCCCGCCCTGCCGCTCGCCGGCACGGTGACCGGGCGGCTGCGGCTGGCCGGCCCGCTGCGCGCGCTCACGGTGGACGCGGCGCTCTCCGTGCCGAACGGCGAGGGGGGGGGCGCGGGCGGCGTGACCATTCGCGGCGAGATCGCCGTGCGGGATGCCGGCGTGCGCCTGGCCGGCTCCGGCTCTCTCGACAGCCTCGACGTGGCCGGCCTCGTGCCCGGCGCGCCCCCGACCCGGCTCACCGGCCGGTGGAGCGCGGACGTGACGCTCCCTGCGGCCGACACGGCGCCACCGGCCACCGGCTCCCTGGCGCTGACCCTGGCGGCCGGCCAGGTGGCGCACCTCCCGCTGCGGCAGGCGGTGGCGAAGCTGCGCCTCACCGCTGACCGGCTCGACGTGGATACGGTGTTCAGCGAGCAGCCGGGGTTGCGCCTCGGCCTGTCGGGGACGCTCGGGCGGCCCGGCCGG
Source organism: bacterium (assembly GCA_021787855.1). Lineage (GTDB taxonomy): Bacteria > Gemmatimonadota > Gemmatimonadetes > Gemmatimonadales > JACORV01 > Fen-1245. Next base: position 13,155 of record JAJYLI010000033.1, read on the forward strand.
GCGGGCGGCGAGCTGCGCTTCGCCGTCACCGCCGACACGCTCGCGAACCTGGCGCCGCTGCTGGCGTGGGCGCGGCGCGCCGGTGGTGACAGCGCGGCGCCGCGGCTGGATCTGCGGGGCGCGGGGCGGCTCACCGGGCGCGTGGACGGCACGCTCGCCATCTGGCAGGTGACCGCCGACCTGGCGGTGGACAGCGTGGCCGCGGGCCCGGTCGCCGCGGTGGGGCTGGAGGGCCGCGGCTCCGTGGCCCGCACGGCCCGCGGCTACCGCATTGACGCGCAGGCGACCGCGGATTCCGTGACGGCCGCGGGGATGCGGTACGCGGCGGTCGAGGCCCGGGTCACGGGCCTGGGCGATTCGACCCTGGTGCACCTCGGCGCGCGGTTCCGCCTGCACTCTTCGGTGGCGGTGGACGTCGGGTTCAAGGCCGACACGTCGGGGTGGGCCGCGCGGCTGCGGGACGGGGTGGTGGTGCTGCGGGGCCGGCCGTGGGTGGTGGCCGGGCATCCCCGGATCCGGTCCGCCGCGGCCGGGGCGGGGCCCCCGGGCAGCGGGGCGGGCGCCGTGGCGTTCGATACGCTGGAGCTGCGCGCCGAGGGTGGTGGCCGCATCCGCCTGGCCGGGCAGGTGCCGGGCGCGGCGGCGGGCGATGTCCTCCTCGCCCTGGACAGCGTGCCGCTGCCCGATCTCGCCGCGCTCATCCAGCGGGATACCGCCGGGCTCGGCGGCCTGCTGAGCGCGACGGTGCGCGTCGAGGGCACGGCCGCGCGGCCCGCGATCTCCGCCCACGCGGCGGTGGCGGGCTTGCGGTACGGCGACTTCCGGACCTCCCTGGTCGAGGCGACGGCTGATTACGCGGAGCGGCGGCTGCACTTCGACGCCCGGCTGGGCGAGCCCGGGGCGCCGGCGGTGACCGCGTCCGGCTCGCTTCCGCTCGACCTCGCCCTGGGCGCGGTGGCGCAGCGGCAGCTCCCCGGCCCGCTGGAGATCCGGGCGCGCGCCGACTCGATGGATCTCTCCATCGTGGACGCCTGGACCGCGCTGGTGCGGGACGCCGGGGGACGGCTGACGGCGGACGTCACCGTTGGCGGCACGTGGGAGCGCCCGGCGCTGGGCGGCAGCATCCGGGTGCTCGACGGCGCGGCCACCGTGCCGGCGCTGGGCGCCAGCTACCACGGCATCGAAGCGCGCCTGGCGCTCGCCGCCGACTCGCTGCGCGTCGAGCAGGCGGTGGTGCGCGGCCAATCGGGAACCCTGGAGATCGGCGGCGCGGTACATTTCCGGTCGCTCACGCGCCCGGTGCTGGATCTCACGCTGCGCGCGCGGAGCTTCGCCGCCTTCAATGAGCGCGACTTCGCCGGCCTCACGGCGAGCGGCGGGTTGACGCTCGCCGGGCCGCTCCTGGGCGCGACGCTGTCGGGGCAATGCGTGGTGGATGCGGGCTACCTGCGGTTCGCCGACCTGGTCGAGAAGCGGATCGTCAACCTGGACGATCCGGAGTTCCAGGCGGTGGTGGACTCGAACCTCGCGCAGGCCGCCGACCTGGGACCGAGTGCGCCGAACGTCTTCCTGGACAGCCTGCGCATCCGGGATCTCAAGGTCACGATGGGCCCGGACGTGTGGCTGCGCTCGGACGAGGCCAACATTCAGCTCGCCGGCAGCTTCACGGTCGCCAAGACGGTGGAGGCCGGCGCCAGCCGCTACCGGCTCGACGGGACGCTGCAGGCGCCGCGCGGCACCTACCGGCTGGTCGTGGGGCCGACGGCGAAGGACTTCCGCGTCACCCGGGGGACGGTGCGGTTCTACGGGACCCCCGACTTCGACCCCGCGCTGGACATCGCGGCCGAGCACACCGTGCGCGCGGTCAGCGGCAGCGACGTGGTGATCCAGGCGGTGATCGGGGGCACGCTGCTGGTGCCCAAGCTCACGCTGGAGAGCGACCAGCGCCCCCCCCTGTCGGAGTCGGAGATCGTGTCCTATCTGTTGTTCGGGCGGCCCTCCTTCGACTTGGCGTCGGGTGGCGGGAGCACGGCGATGAGCACCAGCGAGCAGGCCGTGTTGCAGGGAGCCATGGCGGGGCTGGCGGGCATGGTGTCGGGGGAGCTGGAGCAGACGCTGGTCACCAGCTTCGGCCTCCCGGTGGACTACATCGCGATTCGCCCGGGCGCCGGATCGGTGGGGGACATGTTCACCAGCGCGCGGGTGGAGGCGGGGACGCAACTGGGCGAGCGGACCTTCCTGTCGGTGAACGCCGGGCTCTGCCAGGTGACGCGCGGGCTCTCGTCGCAGGCGCTGGGGGCGAGCCTGGAGCACCGGTTGAGCGGCGGCTGGTCACTCGAGGCCAGCGTCGAGCCTACGCTGCAGGAGTGCCGGCCGGCCGGCTTCCAGATCCGGCCGCCGGCGCCGTATCAGATCGGCTTCGACGTGTTCTGGCGGTGGGGCGGAGGGGGGGGGGGACTCTGACCGACGCGGTGATCGTCACCAATCCCTCGGCCGGGCGGGCCGGGGCCGGCCCGCTGGCCGCCGCGCGGCGCCGGCTGGAGGCGGGAGGCTGGCGCGTGCGCGTGGAGACCAGCCGGGCGAGCGGCGACGGGGAGCGGCTGGCGCGCGCGGCGGTGGCGGACGGCGCGGACATCGTGGTCGCGCACGGCGGCGACGGGACGATGATGGATGTGGCGGCCGGGCTGGTGGGCACGGGCCGGACGCTGGGGCTGCTGCCCGCGGGGACCGGCAACGTGCTGGCGGGCAACCTGGGGATCGGGCGCGCGGGCGCCGCGGTGGAGGTGCTCCTCAAGGGCGCGACGCGGACCATTGATCTGGGGCAGGTCACCACCGTCGCGGGGTCGCGGTACTTCGCGGTCAACTGCGGGGCGGGGTTCGCGGCGGAACTGATGGCGGAGACCGCGCCCCACCACAAGCGCCGGTTCGGCGTGGCGGCGTACGTGGTGCGCGCGGCGCTGATGGCGGCCGCCGGGCGGCTGGTTCGCGCGTCGTGCCGGGTGGAGGTGGACGGCCGGGTGTTCGAGGGGCGCGCCACCACGGTGCTGGTGGCCAACTGCCGGCACATCGTCCCGGGCGTGCTGCCGCTGGCGCGCGAGGTCGCGCCCGACGACGGCGTGCTGGACGTGGCGGTGCTGTACGCCGCCTCCTACGTCGCCGCGCTGCGGGTGGTGTGGCGGCTGCTGCAGCGGCGTCCCGACGTGGACGAGGGCATCGTGACGCATCGCGGCCGGCGGGTGCGGGTGAGCTGCGACCCGCCGCTGCTGGTGGAAGCGGACGGGGAGCCGGTGGGCATGACACCGATGACGGTTGATCTCGTCCCCGGCGCGCTGCGGGTCCTGGTCCCGGCGCGGCCGCCCGGGGGCGGGGAGAGCGGCGAGACCCGTGGTCGCTGACGCCGCGGCGGCTCCGTTGCGCGCCGCCGGCCAGCGCGTGCTGGTCGTGGACGACGAGCGCGCCGTCGCGGCGACGGTGGTGCGCTGCCTGGAGCAGGACGGGGCCATCTGCGTGGCGGCGTACAGCGGCACCGAGGGCATGGAGCGCCTCGCCGCCGACGCCTTCGATCTGGTGCTCACCGACGTCGAGATGCCGGGCCGGTCCGGGCTGGAGTTGCTGGCTGCGGCGCTGGCGCAGCCCGAGCCGCCGGCCGTGATCCTCATGGTGCCCGCCGGCCGGGGTGGTGGCGGAGGCGGGGAGGGAGCCCTGGTCGCGGACGCGCTGGGGCGGGGCGCCGACGGCTACCTGGTCAAGCCGTTCGAGCCCGCCCAGCTCGCGCACGAGGTCGCCGTGGCCGCGGAGCTGCGCACCCTGCGGCGCGCGGCCCGGGCCGGCGCCACGCTGGCCGCCGGCCCCGTGCTCACCGTCCTCGGCGAGGTGGTCAACGCGTTCGAGCGCGCCGACCCGTTCCGCGCGGGCTTCTCCCTGCGGACCGCGCGGCTGGCGGGCGCGCTGGGCCAGGCGCTGGGGCTCGACGGCGAGCGGCTGGTGCTGGCCGCGCGCGTGCACGACGTCGGGATGCTCGCGGTGCCTCCCACCGAGCTGCACACCGGGCAGGGCATGGCCCGCCCGGCGCAGCACCTCATCCGCGTCCATCCGACGCTGGGTGCGCGCTGGGTCGAGCGGCTCGGCGCGGACCGGGCGATCGTCGCCGCCGTCGCCGCGCATCACGAGCGGGTGGACGGCAACGGCTACCCGGGCGGGCTCCGGGGCGCGGACACCCCGCCCCTGGCGCGCGCCCTCGGCACCGCCGCCGCGATCGCCGCGATGTGCGGCTCGCGGCCGTACCGCGCCCGCTTCGAGCCGGCGGCCGTCCTCGACGAGCTGCGGGCCGGCCGCGACACCCAGTTCGGCGCCGCCGAAACCGACGCGGCCCTGGACGTGCTGCGGCGCTCGCCCGCCCTGTTGAGCTGAGCGCGCCATGGCCGACGCCCTCCTGATCGTGGACGACGATCCCGACGTGCTGCAGGCCATCGGCGACTACTTCGAGCGGCTCGGCTACGACGTGTTCCGCGAAACCAGCGGCGAGGCGGCCGTGGCCGCCTGCAGCAGCCAGCGGCCCGACGCCGTGCTCCTGGATCTCCGCCTGCCGGGTATGGACGGCCTCCAGGTGCTCGAGGTGCTGCGGCGCCACGACCTGGCCGTGCTGCTGCTCACGGCCCACGGCGACATCGCCACCGCCGTGCGGGCCATGCAGCTCGGCGCCGAGAACTTCCTCACCAAGCCGGTGGACATGCCGCTGCTGGCCGCGGCCGTGGCCCGGGCGCTCGAGAAGGTGCATCTCCGGCGCCATAACGCCCTGCTGGTCTCCCAGCTCACGCCGCCCGCGGCGGAGGACGTGCTGGGCGTGTCCCGGCCCATGCGCGACCTCGCGCGGCAGCTCACGATGCTGGCGAACTCGGAGCGCAGCACGGTGCTGCTGACCGGGGAGTCGGGCACCGGCAAGGGCTGGGTGGCCCGCCTGATCCACCGCCTCTCGAAGCGGCGCGACGCCCCGTTCGTGGACGTGAACTGCGCCGGCCTCTCGGCCACCTTCCTCGACTCCGAGCTGTTCGGGCACGAGAAGGGCGCCTTCACCGACGCCCGCGAACTGAAGCAGGGCCTGTTCGAAGTGGCGCACCAGGGCTCACTCCTGCTCGACGAGATCGCCGAGCTGGCCCCGGAGCTGCAGCCCAAGGTCCTCAAGGCCATCGAGGAAAAGAGCTTCCGGCGGCTGGGCGGCACCCGGGAGATCCGGGTGGACGTGCGCCTGATCGCCGCGACCAACCGCGACGTCGGGGAGGCCGTGCGCCAGGGCCGGTTCCGCGACGACCTCTACTACCGGCTCAACGTCGTGCCGCTGCACCTGCCGCCCCTGCGCGAGCGGGCGCGCGAGGACCGCCTGGCCCTGCTGCGCAAGCTGCTGGTGGAGCTCAAGGCGGAGCTGCCCCAGGGCCCCTCGGAGTTCACCTCCGAGGCGCTGGAGCGGCTGCTGAGCTACGCGTGGCCGGGCAACATCCGCGAGATGCGCAACGTGCTGGAGCGCGCGCTGATCGTGAGCCGCGGCGTGGAGCGGATCGGCCCCGAGCACCTGCCGCCCGAGCTGTCGGCCCGCGCCGCCCCGCCGCCGGTCCAGGCCGGCGCCTCGCTGGCCGAGATGGAGCGCCACCATATCGAGCGCACGCTGCGCCGCCACGGCGGCAACCGGACGCGCGCGGCCGTGGAGCTGGGGATCTCGCGAGCGACGTTGATCAACAAGATCAGGACCTACGCGCTGGACGTGTAGGACGCTCCGGAGGGAGGGGCCATGCCCGAAGTCGACATGATGGTGTGCCGGTCGTGCGGGAATCCCGAGCGCGCGTCCGAGGGCGCGCCCTGCGACGACTGCGGGACCTTCATCTGCATGATCTGCGGCTTCCGCGGCATCACCGTGTGCAAGGCGTGCCGCGCCAAGCGCGGGATGCCGGAGCCGGCCAACCTCCCGCCGCGGGTGGCGCCGCCGCCGGCCTAGCCGGCGGCGGCCGCGCCGACCTCCCGCTCGAGCGCGGCGAACACGCCGGGGTCCAGCAGGAGCCCCACCAGCGCGCGCAGGTTCGCGATGGCCTGCGCCGGCGCCAGGGTCGTGTCGTCGGCGCTGGCGACGGCCAGCTCGTCGTACAGGCTCGCGGCGGCGATGATGCGCGAGCCGAGCGGAATCGCCTCGCCCCGGCGCCCTTCCGGGACGCCCTTGCCGTCGTAGCGCTCGTGCTGGAACCGGACCATCACGGCCACGCCCGGCAGGTGCGCCAGCGGCTCCAGGAGCCGGAAGGCGAGGTCGGGATCGTCCTGGAGCGTGGCGATCTCGGCGCCCGGCCCACCCCCGCCCCCCGCGGCCGGGCCGAGGTCGAGCCCGGGCTCCCGCAGGGCCAGCTTGCCGATGTCGTGCAGCCGGCCGGCCGTGCGGACCCGCTCCACCTCGTCGCCGGCCAGCCCCAGCCGCCCGGCGACCCGGGCGCACAGGTCCGCCACACGCTGCGAGTGGCCCCGGAGGTGCGGGTCCTTGGACTCGAGCGTGTCCACCAGGGCCGCCAGCACGTTGACCGACAGCTCCTCGAGCTGCCGTGACTGCTGCTCCAGCTCGCGGGTCCGCACCGCCACCTCGCGGGCCAGCCACTGCTCCATCTGCCGGCGCTCGATCTCCAGCTCGCGCTTGCGGAGCGCGGATTGCAGCGCGTGCTGCAGCTCCTGGAGGTCCACCGGCTTGAGGAGGTAGTCCGCGGCGCCCTGCGTCAGGCAGGTGATGGCGGCCCGCGGCTCGTCCACCCCGGTCAGCATGATGACGGCGAGATCGGGCACCGCCGCGAGGGCCTTGGGCAGCAGCTCGAGCCCCGACATCCCGGTCATCCGGATGTCGGACAGCATCGCCGCGACGCGATGGTCGGCGAGCTTCGCCAGCGCCTCCCGGCCCTCCCCGGCCTCCTCCACCCGGTGGCCCAGGTGCCGCAGGAAGGCCCCCAGCACGGAGCGCAGGGCCGGGTCGTCCTCGACGACCAGCACGGTCTCC
>JAJYLI010000034.1 GCA_021787855.1 bacterium
AGGCGGGGCCGGCCTACAAGCCCGCGCGCGAGGTGGTGGACTGCGTCGTCGCGGCGGGGCTCGCGACCGTCGAGTACGAGCTGCAGCCGCTGGCCTCCCTGAAGGGAACGGAGGAGAGAGGGCGCCGGCGGCGGTAGTTCGGGGGGCGGGCCCCGGGTCGGCCCGCCCTCCGAAGTCCGCAATCCGGTGACCCCTGCCGCCTCGCCGTCCGGCAACTACGCCGCGGTCCGCCCTCTCCTACCGGACCTCTTTGAGGTTGGCGTTGACCTGCTCCCAGTCAACCACGTTCCACCACGCGCCGATGTAGTCCGCCCGCCGGTTCTGGTACTTGAGGTAGTAGGCGTGCTCCCACACGTCGAGGCCCAGGATCGCGCTCCGCTTCTCCATCGCGGGGCCGTCCTGGTTGGGCGTGCTGGTGATGGTGAGCTTGCCGTGGTCGAACAGCAGCCAGGCCCACCCGGAGCCGAACCGGCCCATGGCGGCGGCGGCGAACTGCTCCTTGAACTTGTCGAAGCCGCCGAAGCTCTTGGTGATCAGGTCGGCGACCTCGCCCCGGGGCGGCCCGCCGGCGCCCTTCTTCATGAGCGTCCAGAAGGCGGAGTGGTTCCAGTGCCCGCCGCCGTTGTTGCGGACGGCCGTGCGCACCGCCTCCGGCACCTTGTCCAGGGAGGCCAGCAGCTCGGTCAGGCCCATCTTCTGGAACTGCGGGGCCTTCTCCAGCGCGGCGTTGAGGTTGTTGACGTACCCGCCATGGTGCTTGTCGTGGTGGATCTGCATGGTCTGGGCGTCAATGTGGGGCTCCAGGGCGTCGAAGGCGTACGGCAACGCCGGGAGACTATACGGGTACGACATGGTGACGTGTCCTTGTCTGGGAGTGCAGTAAATTCCCCCCGGTGACGGGGTTCGCGCAACCGCTGGCCAACACGCCCGGCCGGCCGTGCGTAACCCCCTGGATGTCTCATAGTTACGGGCTCTCGACCAAGGTCTTCACCGTGCGCCATCCCGCGCTGCTGGCTTCACTCGCCTTCCCGCTCGCGCTCGCCGCCTGCCACAAGGACGCCCCCCGGCCGCAACCGGTCGTGCCGGTTGACGTGGCGACGGTCGAGCGCCGCTCCATCCCCGACGAGATCAGCGCGATCGGCACCGTGACGCCCATCCAGACGGTATCCGTCCGCTCGCAGGTGAGCGGCACCCTGACCCGGGTGGCCTTCCAGGAGGGGGACGAGGTGCAGGCGGGGCAACTGCTCTTCCAGCTCGACGCCCGGCCCTACCAGGCGGCGCTGGACCAGGCGCGGGCCAACCTGGCGAAGGACCGCGCGCAGGTGGTCAACGCGCAGCAGCAGGTGGACCGCTACCGGGTGCTGGTGCAGAACGATCTGGCGACCCAGGAGCAGTTCGACCAGCTCGAGGCGAACCTCCAGAGCGCCCAGGCCGCGGCGGGCGCCGACTCGGCCGCGATGGAGACCGCGCGGCTCAATCTGGAGTATTGCACGATCCGCTCGCCCATCGCGGGCCGCACCGGGAGCCTGCTGATCCGTGAGGGCAACCTCGTGCCGGTCAACGGCGCGACGCCGCTGGTGATCATCAACCAGATCCGGCCCATCGCGGTGAGCTTCTCGGTGCCGCAGCAGTACCTGGACCGGATCCGCGCGTACAGCGCGCGGAGCCCGCTGGCGGTGGAGATCCGGCCGTCGGACGACAGCGCGGCCGCCCTGACCGGCCGGCTGAGCTTCATCAACAACCAGGTGGACACGACCACGGGGACCATCGAGCTCAAGGCGACCTTCGCCAACACCGCGCGCGCGCTGTGGCCGGGGGAATTCGTGGCCGTGCGGTTGGTGCTGAACGTGGAGCGCGACGTGCTGACGGTGCCCTCGCAGGCCGTGATGACGGGCCAGGCGGGCAGCTACGTCTACGTCGTGAATCCGGACCGCACGGTCCGCGCCGTGGACGTCAGCCTGGGCCGGCAATCGGGTGACTACCTGGTGATCGGCGGGGGCGTGGCCGAGGGCCAGCAGGTGGTGACCGACGGGCAGCTCCGGCTGGTGCCCGGCGCCCGGGTGGAGATCAAGGGCCAGGGCGCCGGCGCGGCGGCGGGCTCCGCGGGGGGCGTGGCGCCATGACCATCTCCGGGCTGTTCATCAAGCGCCCGGTCATGACGACGCTGGTCATGTCGGGCATCCTGCTGTTCGGCATCATGGCGTACCGCCTGCTGCCGGTGAGCGACCTGCCGAACGTGGACTTCCCCACCATCCAGGTGAGCGCGGGGCTGCCGGGCGGCAGCCCGGAGACCATGGCCGCGGCGGTCGCGACCCCGCTGGAGAAGCAGTTCTCGACCATCGCGGGCGTGAACCAGATGACCTCGAGCAGCACCCAGGGCAACACCAGCATCACGCTGCAGTTCGACCTGAGCCGCAACATCGACGCCGCCGCGCAGGACGTGCAGGCGGCCATCGCCAAGACGCTGCGCCAGCTCCCCCTGGGGATCCTGCCGCCCACCTACCAGAAGGTGAACCCGGCGGCGGCCCCGATCCTGTTCCTGTCGCTCACCACCACCCAGCTGCCCCTCACCACCCTGGACGAGTACGCCGAAACCTACCTGTCGCAGCGCATCTCCACGGTGCCGGGCGTGGCGCAGGTGATGGTGTTCGGCTCGATGAAGTACGCGGTGCGGGTGCGGCTCGACCCGCGCGCCATGGCCTCGCGGGGCATCGGGATTGACGAGGTGGCCAAGGCCATCGCGAGCGCCAACGTGAACCTGCCCACGGGCAACCTGTGGGGCGTGCACCAGACCGCGACGGTCCAGGCGAACGGGCAGCTCGAGGACGCCAGGGAGTTCCGGCCGCTGATCGTGGCCTACCGGAACGGCTCGCCGGTCCGGCTGGAGGACATCGCGCAGGTCGTGGACAGCGTGCAGAACCCCAAGTCCGCCAACTGGTACGACGGGGTCCGGGGCATCGTGCTGGCGGTGCAGCGGCAGCCCGGCACCAACACCGTGGAGGTCGCCGGCGCGGTCAAGGCGCTGCTGGCGCGCCTGGAGACGCAGTTGCCGCCGTCGGTGCAGGTGCACACGCTGTTCGACCGCTCGGTCTCGATCCACGACTCGGTCAACGACGTCAAGACGACGCTGCTGGTGACGCTGTGCCTCGTGGTGATGGTGATCTTCCTGTTCCTCCGGAACCTCTCGGCCACCGTCATCCCCAGCCTCGCGCTGCCGATGTCCATCGTCGGCACCTTCGCGGTGATGTACCTGCTGGGCTACAGCCTCGACAACCTGTCGCTGATGGCGCTCACCTTGTCGGTGGGCTTCGTGGTGGACGACGCCATCGTGATGCTGGAGAACATCGTGCGCCACCTGGAGATGGGGAAACCCGTGCTCCGGGCCGCGTTCGACGGCTCGGCCGAGATCGGGTTCACCATCCTCTCGATGACCATCTCGCTGGTGGCGGTGTTCATCCCGGTGCTCTTCATGGGCGGGATCATCGGCCGGCTGTTCCACGAGTTCGCGGTGACGATCGGCGTGGCGATCCTGGTCTCGGGCTTCGTCTCGCTCACCCTGACCCCGATGATGTGCAGCCGGTTCCTGCGGCCGTCGAAGGAGGCGCACCACGGGAAGGTGTACGCGTGGTCCGAGCGGGTGTGGGACCGCACGCTCGACGCGTACCACCGGAGCCTGATGTGGGTGATGGCGCGGCGCCGCCAGACCATGCTGTTCTCGGCCGCCGTCCTGGCGGCCACGGTGGTGCTGTTCGTCGAGATCCCCAAGGGCTTCATCCCCAGCGAGGACACCGGGCAGATCTCGGGCACCACCGAGGCGGTGCAGGGCATCGGGTATCCGGAGATGGTCCGGCACCAGAAGGAAGTCATGGCGGTGCTCCAGCGGGATCCCAACGTCCAGGACTTCATGTCGTTCGTGGGCGGGGACAACACCGGCCGGGTGTTCATCCACCTCAAGCCGCGGAACCGGCGGAAGCTCAGCGCCGACCAGGTCATCCAGGAGCTGCAGCCCAAGCTGGCGCAGATCCCCGGGATCCGGGTGTTCCTCCAGAACCCGCCGCCGATCAACGTCGGCGGCCGGATCTCCAAGGCGATGTACCAGTTCACGCTGCAGAGCAGCGACATCGCGTCGCTGTACCGCTACGCCGGGATCCTCCGGGCCGACCTGGCGAAGTCGCCGCTGCTGGCGAACGTCACCAGCGACCTGCAGATCAAGAACCCGCAGGTGCAGGTCAACATCAATCGCGACCGCGCCTCGGCGCTGGGGGTCAGCGCGGCGCAGATCGAGGGCGCGCTGGCGGACGCCTACGGCCAGGGGCAGGTCTCGACCATCCTGACGCCGAACAACCAGTACTGGGTGATCATGGAGCTGATGCCCCAGTACCAGCGCGACATGACCGCGCTGAACATGCTGTACATCCGCAGCGACCAGGGCGCGCTGGTGCCCCTGGGCTCGGTGGCCACGCTCACCCGGACCATGGGCCCGCTGTCGGTCAACCACTCCGGGCAGGTGCCGTCGGTCACCATCTCGTTCGATACCCGGCCCGGGGTGTCGCTGAGCCAGGCCGTGGCCGCGGTGCAGCGGGAGGCGAACCAGACGCTGCCCTCGACGATCACCACCCAGTTCGGCGGCACGGCGCAGGCCTTCCAGTCCAGCCAGGCGGGCCTGGTCTTCCTGCTGGTTCTGGCGGTGCTGGTGATCTACCTGGTGCTGGGCGTGCTGTACGAGAGCTTCGTGCACCCGCTGACGATCCTGTCGGGGCTGCCCTTCGCCGGGTTCGGCGCGCTGGTGACGCTGCTCGTCTTCCACGTGGACCTGTCGGTGTACGCGTTCGTGGGCATCATCATGCTGGTGGGGCTGGTCAAGAAGAACGCGATCATGATGATTGACTTCGCGCTGGACGCGGAGCGGAACGAGGGCAAGCCGCCGGCGGAGGCCATCGTCGAGGCGTGCCTGATCCGGTTCCGGCCCATCATGATGACCACCATGGCGGCGCTGATGGCCACGCTCCCCATCGCGCTGGGGCTCGGGGCGGGGGCGGAGTCGCGGCGGCCGCTGGGCCTGGCGGTGGTGGGCGGGCTGGCCTTCTCCCAGGGCCTCACGCTGTTCGTGACGCCGGTGGTGTACACGTACATGGACGGCTTCCAGGCGTGGCTCAGGCGGGTGCTCGGACGGTTCGTGGGCGCCCAGGCGGCGCCGGCGGCGGTGCCCGCCGACTGAATCCCGCAAGCCGCCGGGTCGGAGTCGGGAGACGCCGGAGTTCCGCCATCCGACCTCCGGCCGTTTCCCTACCGTTCCAGGACGGGCCCGGGCGCCTCCAGGTCGGGCATCAGGTGGATCACCTGCAGCCGGGTGTTGTTGAGTCGCTGCTGCACCACCTGGGCCAGGCGCTCCATGAACACGAAGCCGAAGGCGGGGTGCGCCTCGAGGTATTCCAGCAGGGCGTCGGCGTCCAGCTCCACCAGCTCGGTGCGCTCGGAGGTCTTGGCGCGCATGGTGCGCACCCGCGGCGCGATCAGCGCGTCGAACCCCACCAGGTCGCACGGCTCGGCGCTCTGGAACCAGACCTCCGCGCCCGGTGCGACCTCGAAGCCCTGGCGAAGGCGGCCGCTGAGGAGGATCCAGGTGGTACGCGCCTCCTCGTCCCGGTCGAACACGACCGCGCCGGCCTCGTAGGTCACCCGGCGGGCGAAGGCCGCGATGTCCGCCAGCGCCCGCTCGTCGAATCCGGCGAAGAAGTCCGATCGCTTCAGGTCCTCGATCATCGCTCGCCTCCCTCAATGCACGGCGCAGGAGATGCAGGGGTCGTACGCCCGCACCAGCATCTCGAGCGCGTGGGTGATCTCCGCCGCCGGCCGGTCCAGCAGCGTCGGGGCGAACACCCGCAGGTCCGCCTCCAGCGACGCGAGGTTCTGGCTGGTCGGGATGACGCAGTTGGCCCGCGCCACGCGGCCGTCGGGCCCGATCCGGTAGTCGTGGATCAGCGTCCCGCGCGGGGCCTCGACGATCCCCACGCCCTCGCCCCCCTGAGGGCGGCGGGGCGGGACCGGCGCCTCGGGCGCCGGGTCGGCCAGCAGGGCCGTCACCAGGCGCTCCGCCTCGGCGTGGGCGTGCACCAGCTCCACCACCTGGGCCGGCACCGCGTCGAACGGGTTGGTGGTGGCGGGGTCGAGCCCCAGCCGCCGCGCCGCCGCGGCCGCGTCCGGATGCAGCCGGTCGTGGGCCAGGGCGTACCGCGCCAGCGCCCCCACCCGGATCGTGGCGCCCCCGCCCCCGCGCTCCCCGGCCGGGCGCACGTGCTTCGACGCCGAGTGCTCGACCAGGTACTCCTCGAGCAGCTCCCGGTACGCGCTCGGCGCGGCCGCGCGGCCCGCGGTGGTGCGGAGCGGGCCACCCATCATCGGGTAGGCGCCGTCGTCCTCGACGGCCGCGACCTGCTCGGTGGCGCGCTCGACGGCCGGCCAGGCGAGCGCGCCGAAGGCCGCGACGAAGGCCGCCACGTCGGCGCGCGCCGCGGCCAGCCCGGCCTGGAGCGCCTCCAGCTCCGCGACCTGCGGCCAGTACCCCGACCAGCCCGCGTGGTAGGAGACGGGCATGACGTGGCGGCCACTCACCGTCCGGCAGATCTCGTTGGCCAGCCGCTTGAGGCGCAGGACCCGCTTCACCAGGTCCGGGTGGCTTCCGGCCAGCGGCACGATGGACGGGGCGCCGAAGGCGTCGGGCGCCATGAGGAAGCCGAGGTGCAGCACGTGCGATTGCAGCCACTCCCCCGCCAGGTTGAGCCGCCTGAGCGCCCGGAGCCGGGGGCCGGGCACGACGCCCAGGGCGGCTTCCACCGCCTGCACGGAGGCGGTGGCGTGGGCCACCGAGCAGATGCCGCAGATGCGGCACGCGATCCGCGGGGCCTCGTCCCACGGGCGGTCCTTCAGCAGCACCTCGAAGAACCGGGGCGACTCGACCACCTCGAGGTCGCAGCGCCGCACCGCGCCATCCTCGATCTCGACCACGAGGTTGCCGTGGCCCTCGATGCGCGTCAGGTGCCGGACGGTGACGGAAGCGCGCGCTCCCATGTCTCCCGGACCTCCCGGTAGTTGTTGAACAGCTGGAGCTTCTCGGCCGCCACGGCGCGCGCCATCCCGTGCCGCGCGAACGCCTCCCCCAGGGCCTCGAAGTTGGGCACGTCGTGGCAGCCGCGGCACGCCTCGCAGGGCGCGCCGTAGGCCGGGCACACGGCGCCGCAGCCGGCGCGGGCCACGCCCCCGAGGCAGGGGACGCCGCGCTCCAGCAGGCAGGCCGTGCCGCGCAGGGTGCACTCGACGCACACGGCGTACGCCGGCGTCACCGGCACCGTGCCGGCCGCCAGCGAGCGGACCGCCTCCAGGAACTCGTCCCGGTCTATCGGGCAGCCGCGAAGCTCGTAGTCCACCAGGACCGCGCTGGAGAGCGGGCTGGCGTCGGGCAGGGTCGTGAAGACGCCGTCCCGCCGGCCGCCATAGACTTCCCGCGCCAGCTCGGCGACGGAGCGCCGGTTCCGGATGGCGTTCACGCCACCCAGGCACGCGCAGGCCCCGAGGGCGACCAGGATGCGGGCGCGCTTGCGGATGCCCTGGACCTGTTCGACGTCCGCGGGCCGGACCAGCGAGCCCTCGACGAACGCCACCTCGTAGTCGTCCCGCCGCTCGTCCACCGCCTCGCGGAAGTTCACGATCTCGACCGCGCGGAGCAGGTCCGGCAGCGCGTCCTCGGCCGAGAGTACCTGGAGCTGGCAGCCCTCGCAGGAGCCGAAGGAGAAGAACGCCACCTTGGGCCGCGTCACACGGCCTCCCGGAGCTGCCGCAATTCGCGGTAGCTGAACAGCGGCCCCTCCTGGCAGAGGTAGTGGCCGCTCACCTGGCAGTTGCCGCACAGGCCGATGCCGCAGCGCATCCGCCGCTCCAGCGTGAGCCACAGGTGGCCCTCGTACAGGCCCAGCGCCAGCAGGCGCTTGAGGCAGTGCCGGTACATCACGGGCGGGCCGCACAGGAACGCGTGGGAGCCGTCCACCTCGCCCTCGAAGTTGTCCAGCAGGGTGGTGATGACGCCGATGCGGCCGCCCCACCCCTCCCGCGCCGCGTCCACGATCAGGCGTACGTGGACGTCGTCGCGCCGGGCCTTCCAGGCCGCCAGCTCGTCCTTGAACAGCAGCTCGTCGGGGCTGCGGGCGCCCACCATGACGTCAATGCGGCGGAAGGCGTCACGCCGAAGCAGCGCGCGCCGCACGAAGGCCCGGAGCGGGGCGAGCCCCAGCCCGCCCGCCATCACGATCAGGCTGGCGCCCTCGAACCGCTCCCAGTCCACCCGGCGCCCGTACGGTCCCCGTACGTACATCGTCTCCCCGGGCCTGAGGCGCGTCAGCAGGTTGGTGAGGCGGCCGGTACGCCGGATCAGCAGCTCGAAGGTCCCCGGCGCCGTCCCCTCGCCCGGCAGGGCGGAGACGCAGAACGGCGCCTCGCCGATCCCGGGCAGCGAGGCCATCACGAACTGCCCGGGCTCCGGCGCGAACGCCGCGGCCGGGAGGGGGGGCGCCTCGACCACGAAGCGGACGTCGTGCGCGTTCTGCGGCAGGGCCTCGAGCACGCGGCAGGGCGCGGGGATCATCGAGACCTGCGGCATCAGGCCGCCGCCCCTGCCCCGCCGCCCCCGCCCACCTGGCGGAAGATCTCGCGGATCGAGATGTGCGTCGGGCAGTGCGCGATGCAGCGGCCGCAGCCGGTGCAGCCGACCATCCCGTAGCGCTCGGGCATGTACTTCCCCTTGCGGACCACGCGGTAGCGGAGCTGCTGCGCGCGGGTCGGCCGGAAGTCGCGCCCGCCCGCGACCTTCGAGAACCCCGGGACCTGGCACCCCGTCCAGCGGCGGAACCGGACGGCGGCGGCGCCGTCGAGCGTGCCCTCGTCGCCCACGTCGAAGCAGGTGCAGGTGGGGCAGACCAGGTTGCAGCGGCCGCAGGAGAGGCAGCGGTCGGCGGTCGCCTCCCACAGCAGATCGTCGGCGGCCGCCTCCAGCGCCACGGCCAGCCGGTCGGGCGGGAAGCGCAGGTGGGACGGGAACGCTTCGTGCCGCACGCGGAGCCGGTGCCGCAGGGCCACCTGCTCGTCGCTGGTCGCGGCCTCGAGCGCCGTGACGTCCTGCAGCACCTCGCGTCCCCGCGCGGTGAGCACCTTCACGAGCAGCACGTCCCCCAGGTCCCAGGCGTAGAGGGCCGCCGGCGCCTCGCTCTCCAGGCTGGCCATGTCGCGGCAGAACGCCTCCGCCGTGCACGGCGCCCAACACGCCAGCCCGAGGATGAAGGCGCGGTCCAGCCGGCCGGTCACCACGCGATCGCGGCAGCTCGACTCGTGGAAGCTGCGCAGCACCCGCAGCCCCGTGAGGTCGCACCCGTGCACGCCCAGCAGCGCCACGGGCCGCTCGGCCTCCGGCTCGTGGCACGTGTAGCGCCCGTCGGCGCCGCGGCGGAACCGGAACAACAGCTCGCGGGGCGGGGCGAAGAACTGGCGCGGCGGCAGCATGGTGGTCGGGTAGTCGAGCGCGAGCTCGGCGCCGGGGCCGACGTCGGCCCACGCGTGCTCCGCGCCGCGGCGCACCGGGCCCACCACCCGGTAGTCGCGCGCGAGCCGCTCGATCAGGGCGCCGAGCCGCGAGCGCGGGAAGCGATAGACCTCCTGGTCCATTGCCTTCTGGCGGCGCAACTCCCATTCCAGCGCTCGTCCCGGAGATTGAAAGCCATTCCATATCCCCGGCGCGCCGTCATCATTGCGCCGCGCGCGCGAAGTGCGAGCTTTGCGTCATGCCCGCGAAAGCCCGCGTGAGCGCGCGGGGCCGGTTCACCGACGCGGCGATCGCGGTGCTCGCCGCGGCGGCCATCGTGGTCCACGTGGTGCTGCGCTTCGCGGTGGGCGCGTCGCCGCACGTGACGCACCTGCCGCTGTTCGCGGCGCTCGCGCTGGGCGGCGTGCCGCTGGTGCTGCGCCTCGTGGCGAAGGCCGCGCGGCGCGAGTTCGGCGCGGACCTTCTGGCCGGCATCTCGATCGTGACGGCGGTGCTGCTGGGCCAGTACCTCGCGGGCACGCTGGTGGTGCTGATGCTCTCGGGCGGCACGGCGCTCGAGCACTACGCGGTCCGGAGCGCCGCGTCGGTGCTGGAGGCGCTCGCCCGGCGCATGCCGTCGGTGGCGCACCTCAGGCGGGGCGCGACGGTGGCGGACGTCGGGCTCGACGCCATCGCCGTCGGCGACCTGGTCGAGGTCCACCCGCACGAGATCTGCCCGGTGGACGGCGTGGTGGTGAGCGGCCACGGCGCCATGGACGAGTCGTATCTGACCGGCGAGCCGTTCGTGATGGCCAAGACGCCGGGCTCCCAGGTGCTTTCCGGCGCGGTCAACGGCGAGAGCGCGCTCACCATCCGGGCGACCAGGCTGGCGGTGGATTCGCGCTACGCCACGATCATGCAGGTGATGCGCGCCAGCGAGCAGCGCCGCCCGCGGCTCCGGCGCCTGGGCGACCGGCTGGGCGCCATCTACACCCCGGTGGCCATCGCGGTGGCCGTGGCGGCGTGGGTGGAGAGCGGGGAGGCGGTGCGGTTCCTCGCCGTGCTGGTGATCGCGACGCCCTGCCCCCTGCTGATCGCCATCCCGGTCGCGGTGATCGGGTCCATCTCGCTCGCGGCCAAGCGCGGGATCATCGTCAAGGACCCGGCGGTGCTGGAGCAGATCGAGGCCTGCCGCACCATCATCTTCGACAAGACGGGGACGCTCACCTACGGCCGGCCGGCGCTCACCGAGCAGCTCGCGGCGCCCGGCGTGGACGCCGCGGCGACGCTGCGGCTGGCCGCGAGCCTGGAGCGCTACTCGAAGCACCCGCTGGCGGGCGCGATCCTCGAAGCGGCGCGGCGGGAGGGCCTCGAGCTGGCCGACGCGGAGGCGATCGCCGAGCGACCGTTCGAGGGCCTGGCCGGCACGGTGGGTGGCGTCGGAGTCCGGATCACCAACCGCAAGTACCTGGCCGGGGCGTGCCCGGCGGCCGCGGCGAACCTGCCGCCGGTGGCCGGCGGCCTGGAGTGCGTGGTGCTGGTGGGGAACGCCTACGCCGCGACCTACCGCTTCCGCGACGCGCCGCGCGCCGAAAGCCCGTCGTTCATCGGGCACCTGGCGCCGAAGCACCTCCTGCGGCGCGCCCTGCTGCTCTCGGGCGACCGGGAGTCGGAGGTGCGCTACCTCGCCGAGGAGGTCGGCATCACCGAGCTCGTCGCCGGCGCGAGCCCCGAGGACAAGGTGGCCCTCGTGCGGAAGGAGACGGCCCGCGCCAAGACCATCTTCGTCGGGGACGGGATCAACGACGCGCCCGCCCTGATGGCGGCGACCGTGGGCCTCGCCTTCGGGCAGCACAGCGACATCACGGCCGAAGCGGCCGGCGCCGTCATCATGGACACCTCGCTCCTCAAGGTGGACGAGTTCTTCCACGTCAGCCGGCGGATGCGGCGGATCGCGCTCCAGAGCGCCGTCGGCGGCATGGCCGCGAGCCTGGTGGGCATGGGCGTCGCGGCGACCGGGCACCTGGTGCCCGTGGCCGGCGCGATCACCCAGGAGATCATTGACCTGGTGGTGGTGCTGAACGCGCTCCGGGCGGCGTGGCCGGGGGGGGAGCTGTCCGACTTCTAAGGGGCGGCGGGGCGGGCAGGAGCCCCCTCCCCGCGCCCCCGTACACCCCACACCCCATACCCTCCACCCTCTTTTCCGGCTACAATTGGCACGCCCCCAACCGGGTCCACCCCCCGATGCCCGTACGCCTGACGCGTGCAGGACAGGCACTCCTCGAGTCCGCCGCCCCCCCCGAGCAATCCCGGCTGGGCGCGCTGCTGGGCAGCGTGGCCCTGCTGGTGGCGCTCACCGCGCTGGACTACCTCGCGGGCCGGCAGTTCAACCTCATCGCGCTGTACCTGGTCCCGGTCCTCCTGGCGACCTGGAGCGTGGGGCGCACCGCCGGCATCGTCCTGGCCGTCGCGAGCCCGGTGCTGGGCACCGCCGCCGACCTCGCGGCCGGCGCCCCCTACAGCACCTGGCTCATCCCCTGGACGATGCTGCTGCTGTGGTGGGGGGTGTTTCTCGGGTTCGTGCTGATGCTGAGCGAGCTGCGGCGCTCGCTGGAGCGGGAGCGGGAGCTGGCCCGGGTGGATCCGCTGACCGGGGTGGCCAACCGCCGGCACTTCGTGGAGGCGGTCGCGGCGGAGCTGAGCCGGGCGCGGCGCCACGGCCGCCCGCTCACGGTCGCCTACATGGACCTGGACGACTTCAAGCAGGTCAACGACCGGCTGGGCCACGACGCCGGCGACGCGGTGCTCCTGGCGGCGGCGCGCACCCTGCAGGCGCGGCTGCGGATCAGCGACGTGATCGGCCGGATGGGCGGCGACGAGTTCGCCATCTGCCTGCCGGAGACCGCGGCCGCCGCGGCCGACATGGTGCTGGGGCAGCTCCGCGAGCAGGTGCTGGCCGCGCTGCGCGCCGGCGACCGCGCGGTCACCGTGAGCATGGGCGCGGTGGCGTTCGCCAGCCCGCCGCCGACGGTGGACGCGCTGCTGCGGCGCGCCGACGAGGTGCTCTACGCGGTCAAGCGCGCCGGCAAGAACCGCTTCAAGCTCGAGACTTCCTAGGGCCCGGGCAGCACCATCAGCTCGAGATGCGAGGGCCGGGCCGCGCTGCGGTAGATGGATTCCGTGGCCTTCCGGTAGGCGCCGGGCGGCGCCAGGAAGATGTTGGGCACGAAGGTCTGCGGGTTCCGGTCGTACAGCGGGAACCAGGTGCTCTGCACCTGCACCATGATCCGGTGGCCGCGGCGGAACGTGTAGTACTGGTCGTGCAGCGCCACCGTGTACGCCTCCACCCGGCCCGGCGGGATCGGCTCGGCCCGCTCCCAGCTCTCGCGGTAGCGGCCGCGCATGATGTCGCCCGCCACCATCAGCTCGTAGCCCGCCATCTCCGGGTGCGCCCGCACCTCGGGGTCGTCCGCGCCGCTGTCGGGATACTGGTCAATGAGCTTCACGACCCAGTCGGCGTCGGAGCCGGTGGTGGCCGCGAACAGCTTCGCCACCACGTCGCCGGCGATGGTGACGTCCGCGGTCAGGGGCGCCGTGCGCCAGGTGCGCACATCCGGCCGCCCGTCCACGAACCGCTGGTCCTCCGTCATCCAGCGGCGCCACCGTGACCCGGGGCTGTAGGTGATCTCCACCGGCCGCGGCCGGTACGGCACCGGGTTGGCCGGGTCCGAGACGTAGCTGTCGAAGCCGCTGCGGGCGCGCGGCGGCTCGAACGACAGCCCGCCGCCGCTCCTCAGGTACAGCTCCCGCGGCCGCGCCTCGCGCGGCGGCCAGTGCTCGAAGCTGCCCCAGCGGTCGGTGCCGCCGTTGAACATCCGCACCTCGGGGAAGCGGCCGTCGCCCTCGCCCTTGAGCCAGTAGGCGAACCACGGCGCCTGGATCTTCACCAGGAACGTGTCCGACGTCGCGCTGCCCCAGTCCATGTTGCCGAGCCGCTCGCCGCCCGGGAATCCCCACTCGCCGTGGTACCAGGGCCCGATCACCAGGTGGTTCATCCCCGCGGTGTCGAACTTCTCCAGCGCCTCGAACGTCGCCTGCGGCCCGTACAGGTCCTCCTGGTCCCAGAAGCCGCCGACGGTGAGCGTGGGGATCGAGAGTCCCTTCACCACCCGCTCGAAGGCGCGGCGCCGCCACACGCTGTCGTAGGCCGGGTTCCGCACGAACCGCCGCCAGGTCGGCAGCCGCAGCGCGCCGGTCGAGTCGCCGAGCGCCGCGAGGCTGGGGAAGGAGAGGTACCAGGTGTAGGTGTCGTGCCCGGTGATGGGCATCGCGCCCAGCCCCACCTCGCCCGCCTCCATCAGCCAGGAGTACTCGAAGCCGTACGACTGGCGGAACGCGCCCTGGTGGAAGAAGTCGTCGCCCATCCACGTGTCGGTCATCGGCGCCTGCGGAGAGATGGCCTTCACCGCGGGATGCGGGTCGATCAGCGCCTCCTCGGTGAGCCAGCCCGGGTAGGAGATGCCGTACAGCCCCACGCGCCCGTTGTTGCCGGGGACGTGCTTCACCAGCCAGTCCACGGTGTCGTACGTGTCGGTGCTCTCGTCCACGCCCGCCGTGTCGCCCGGCGCCCGGTTGGGGCGGTTCATGACGAAGGTGCCCTGGGAGCGGTAGCGCCCGCGGATGTCCTCCTGGACGAAGATGTAGCCGTCGGCGGCGAGCGCGGCGTCCTGGGGCGGCGCCGCCTCGCCGGCCGGCCAGCCCCGCGCGCCGTACGGCGTGCGGGTGAGCAGGATCGGCAGGGGGCCCGTGGCGCCGCGCGGCGTCATGATGACGGCGAACAGCTTCACGCCGTCGCGCATCGGGATCATGACCTCGCGGCGGTCGAACACCGGGCCGCCGCGCTGCTGGGCGCACCCCGGCATGGCGGCGGCGGCGAGGATCAGGGCAGCCAGCAGCGGACGGCGGATCACGAGGCGCATGTGTCCTCCGGGCAAGGCGACCGACCAGCGGGAGGGGTGCAAGCTGGACAGGACCCGCCTCCGGCGCAACCGCGGGCGCGCCGCCACGGTCCCTCGTCCACACCGTTGCCGCGGACGCACCCCCCGGGGTAGCATTCCGGGTCCTTTCCACACGCACCGTGCCGCCTGCAGAGGGAGTCATGCGCCAGCTCCGCGCCGTCATTGCCGCTTCGTTCGCCGCCGCCGTGGCGGCCCCGCTGCTCGTCGCCGCCTCCCCCCCCGCGGCGCTCGCGCAACGGCCGGCCAGCACCATCGGCCACTACGTGCCGCCCCGGACCTGGCCCAATCCGCCGCACGGCTTCGACCTGCTGCACCAGCGGATCCAGGTCCGCTTCGACATGGCGCACCGCTCGGTGGCCGGCGAGGTGACGACCCGCGTGGCCATCACCGGCCAGGCCACGGACACCATCCGGCTGGCGGCCGAGAACCTCACGATTGACGAGGCGACGGAGGGGGCGGGCGGGCGCCGGCTCAGGTTCACCGCCGACACCGACCACGTGACGGTGCGCCTGCCCCGGCGCGCCGCCGTCGGCGACACGGTGGCGTTCACGCTGCGCTACCACGGGACCCCCGAGCGCGGGCTGTACTTCATCCCGCGGCGGAACGTCATCTGGACCCAGGGCGAGGCGACGGAGAACCCCGCGTGGGTGCCCACCTACGACTTCCCGGACGACAAGGAGACCTGGGAGGTCCTGGTCACGGCCGACGCGGGGATGAAGGTGCTGTCCAACGGGACGCTGCGGGACACCACCCGCGCCGCGGGCGGCGCGGAGGTGTGGGACTGGGTCCAGGACCAGCCGGCCTCGACCTACCTGATCTCGGTGGTCGAGGGGCCGTTCACGGTGCTCCGTGACCGGTGGCGCGGCATCCCGGTGGACTACTGGGTCTATCCCGACACCACGCAGGCCGGCTGGCGCACCTTCGGCGAGACGCCCGAGATGATCGAGCTGTACTCCGAGCTGCTGATCCCCTACCCGTGGCCGAAGTACGACCAGGCCGCCATCCCGGACTTCACCTACGGCGGGATGGAGAACGTTTCCGCCACGACCCAGACCGACCTCGCGCTGCACGGCGCGGGCGAGGAGCCGGAGCAGAACGGCCGCGGGCTGGTGGCGCACGAGCTGGCGCACCAGTGGTTCGGCGACCTGGTGACCACGGCCGACTGGGCCGACGCGTGGCTCAACGAGGGCATGGCCACCTACATGGAATCCGTGGAGGCGGAGAAGACCCGCGGCCGCGACGCGGCCGAGCTGGAGTGGATCGAGCAGCAGCAGCAGGCGGAGGCCGCCGACCTCAGGCAGGCGCGGCCGCTGGTGTGGGGCAAGTACCAGGGCACGGACCCCATCGCGCTGTTCTTCACCGGCCACATCTACCCCAAGGGGGCGCAGCTCGCGCACCAGCTGCGCCGGCTGCTGGGCGACTCGCTGTTCTGGGCCGGGCTGCGGCGCTACCTCACGGACAACGCGCACAAGCCGGCGACCACGGCGCAGTTCGCCGACGCGTTCGAGGAGACCTGCCACTGCGATCTGGGCTGGTTCTTCGACCAGTGGGCCTACGGCATCGGGTACCCCGTCGTGCACTGGTCGCGCCAGTGGTCGCCCGCCCTGAACACGCTGATGCTCACGGTGGATCAGACCCAGCCGGTGGACTCGACGCATCCGCTGTTCCGCTTCCCGGTGACGGTGCGCGTGATCACGCGCGACTCGGTGGTGCGCCGGCAGATCATGATCTCGAAGCGTCACGAGACGTTCCCGATCCCGCTGCCGGGCGCGCCGCTGTCGGTGCGGTTCGACGAGGGCGGATGGCTGCTGGGCAAGGTCACCAGCGACCAGACGCCGGCCGAGCTGGCGGCCATGGCGGAGCACGACCTGGACTTCACGGCCCGCTACTGGGCGCTGGAGCAGCTCGCGGGGTCCGCGGACCCGGCGGCCGTTCACGCGCGGCGGCTGATCGCCCTGAACGAGCACGACGCGGCGCTGCGCCGCATGGCCCTGGAGCAGATGGCGGGCGACAGCGCGGCCGCCGGCGTCGCGGTCGTCGCCTCGGCGCTGCGCGATCCCGACCCCGACGTCCGCGCGCAGGCGCTGCAGACGCTGGCGGGGCTCGACGCCGCGGCGGCGCGCGCCCGCGCCGACACGATGGTCACCACCGACCCCAACACCACGGTGCGCGCCACGGCGCTGCGGGTGCTCACGCGCCTGGGCGGCGCCGACGCGCTCCCGCTCAACCTGGCCGCGGTGCGGGACGGCCACCCGCTGGGCCTGCGGTTCGCCGCGGCCGTTGACCTGGCGCGGTTCCGCACGCCGGAGGCGGTGGCGGCGCTCCAGGCGCTCACGGCGCCCGACGAGGACCGGGAGCTGCGCACCGCGGGCCTCGCCCTCCTGGGGCAGCAGGGAGACACGGCCCGGGTGGTGGCCGCCGCCACCGCCGCCCTGGACGATCCCGACCCGCTCTACGCCTCCAGGGCGGTGGGCGTGCTGGCGCGCTACGGCGGCGCGGAGGCGCGCGCGCTGCTGCTGGCGCGCTACGGCCGGGAAACCCGCGTCCTGGTCAGGACCGCGATCGCGCGGGTGCTCGACCGATGAGCGGCGCGTCGCCCGGCGGGCGCTGGGGCGCCCGGCTCGCGCCGTACGCCTCGCTGCCGCTCCGGATCGCTGTGGGCTGGGTGTTCCTGCGGCACGGGAGCATGAAGCTGCACATGGGCGTCGGGGGCGTCGCGGGCTTCCTGGGCCACCTCGGCTTCCCGGTCCCGGCCGTCTGGGCCGTGCTCCTGATCGGCGTCGAGACGATCGGCGCCGCGTGCGTCGTGCTGGGGCTGTTCACGCGGTTCTGGGCCGCGTGCCTCGCCGTGGACATGATCGTGGCCATCTCGCTGGCGGTCCTGCCCAGCCATCACGCGCCCGAGCTGGAGGGACTGCTGCTGGCGGGCGCGCTCGCGTTGGCGCTGCTCGGCGACGGGCCCGTCTCGGTGGGGGCGCTCCTCCGCCTTCGCAAGAAGTGAGCGCGCCGGCCGCGGAGCGCGGGACGGTCGCGGGACGCCGAGTGGCGAGTGGTTGGGAGACCGCGGTTCGCGACCCCAAGCTCCGACCGACGGTCAGTCGGGGAGCGGCACGGGTTCGCCCGTCACCACGAATCGCGCTCTGAGCACTTCCGTCGTCGGGGCCCGCACGCGCTGGTCCGGCTGCTCCCCGCCCACGCTGATCTCGATCGTGCCCGGCTCCTCGACCCGCCGCATCGCGGCATCAATCACCGAGAGCTGCCGCGGCTGGAGCGTGAAGCGCACGCGGCGCCGCTCGCCGGGCTTGAGGCTCACGCGCGTGAAGCCTTCGAGCGAGCGGATCGGCACCGGCACCCGCGCGCCGGGGATCGTGACGTACAGCTCCACGACCTCGTCGCCCGCGCGCGATCCGGCGTTCTCGACGGCCACCGAGACCGGGACCGGGGCGCCCGCGCGCACCGACCGCGGCACCCTGAGGTCGCGGTAGCGGAACCGCGCGTAGCTCAGGCCGTAGCCGAACGGGTACAGCACGTCGCCCCGGAAGTAGCGGTAGGTCCGGCCCGCCATCGCGTAGTCGGTGAACGGCGGCAGCTGGCTCACGGACCGGTAGAAGGTGACCGGCAGCCGCCCCGCGGGGTCGTAGTCGCCGAACAGCACGTCCGCGATGGCCGTGCCGGCGGCCTGGCCCGGATACCACGCCTCCACGATCGCGGGCACGTGCGCCGCCGCCCAGTCCACCGCGAGCGCGCCGCCGTTCAGGAGCACCAGCACCACCGGCGTGCCGGTCGCCACCACCGCCTGGAGCAGCGCCTCCTGGGGCGCCGGGAGCGCCAGGCTGGTGCGGTCCCCGCCGTCGAAGCCGGGGAGGTGGACGTCCATCTCCTCGCCTTCCAGCTTCGGAGAGAGACCCAGGAACAGCACGGCCACGTCGGCGCCGCGCGCCACCGCCACCGCGGAATCCCGCAGCGCCGCGGCCGTGGCGCTGTCGGAGCCGGGCTGGCCCTCGGCCCAGACGCTGCCGCGCGCGTACACGATCGTCGCCCCGGGCAGCCGGGCCCGGAGGCCCGCCAGGGGGGTGACGGGCGCCGCGGGGGTGCCGTGGTAGTTGCCGAGCAGCACCGCAACGTCGGCGGCGTCGGGGCCGATCACCGCCACGCGCCGGAGGCCGGGGCGGAGCGGCAGGATCCCGCCCGCGTTCTTGAGGAGCACGACGGACTCGCGCGTCGCCTCGAGCGCCAGCGCCCGGTGCGCGGGCGTGTCGTTGTCGTCGGCCGGGATGGACGCGTACGGCACCAGCGCCGGCGGATCGAACATCCCCAGCCGCAACCGGGCGAGGACCAGGCGCGTCAGCGCCGTGTCCACGGCCGCCTCGCTCACCAGGCCGCGGTGGACCGCGTCCACCAGGCTGCGGTACGCGTCACCGCAGTCGAGGTCGGTGCCGGCCGCGAGCGCCATGGCCGCGGCGGTGGCCTCGTCCGGGGCCGCGTGGTGCCCGGAGCGGATGTCGTCCACGGCGTCGCAATCGGACACCACATAGCCGCGGAAGCCCCATTCCCGGCGCAGGTAGTGCTCCAGCAGCAGCGTATCCGCGCACGCCGGCGGGCCGTTGACGGCGTTGTAGGCGCACATGACCGACCACGCCCCCCCCCCGCCCGGCCGCACCGCCGCCTCGAAGGCCGGCAGGTAGGTCTCCAGCAGGTCGCGGCGGTCCACCACGGCGTCGAAGCCGTGCCGCAGCGGCTCCGGCCCGCTGTGCACCGCGAAGTGCTTGGGCGTGGCCACCACCTTGAGGTAGCGCGGGTCGTCGCCCTGCATCCCGCGCACGAACGCCACCGCCAGCTCCCCGGTGAGGAACGGGTCCTCGCCGTAGGTCTCCATGCCGCGGCCCCAGCGCGGGTCGCGGAAGATGTTGATGTTGGGCGACCAGAAGGTGAGCCCCTCGTACGTGCCGCGCCGCCCCTCGCCCTGCGCCTGGGCGTACTTGGCGCGGGCCTCCGTGCTGATCACGGCGGCGACCCGGTGCACCAGCGCGCTGTCCCATGTCGCGCCCAGCCCGATGGACTGCGGGAACACGGTCGCGATCCCGGCGCGGGCCACGCCGTGCAGCGCCTCGCTCCACCAGTCGTAGGCCGGAATGCCCAGCCGCGGAATGGCCGGCGCGGCGTGCATGAGCTGCGCGACCTTCTCCTCCAGCGTCAGGCGCCCCACCAGGTCCGCGGCGCGCTCCGCCAGCGGGAGCCGCGGGTCGCGGAACGGCAGCGCCGCCGCCGCGCTCTCCGGAGCGGCGGGGGGGGCGGGGGAGGGGGCGGCGGGGGCGGCGGGCTGTTGCGCGCGCGCCCGGGGCGGCGCGCCGAGGGCGAGCGCCGCCGCGAGCACCAGGCTGCGGGAAACACGGGGACTGGTCATGCTCCTACGTTACGCCCCCCG
>JAJYLI010000035.1 GCA_021787855.1 bacterium
GCCATGGCGGCAGCCCGCCCACGGACAGGCGGATGCCGGCGGGTGCCGGACGCGCGTGCCGCGCGTGCACGCCGGCCACCGCCACCCGCGCACGCCGGAGGGCGACCGCGAGCGCGAGCCCCGCGCGCCCGGCCCCGACGATCCCGACCGGCGGCACGGGCGGCGTCGCGCCCCCCTCCCCACCGGGCGCGGTGCCCCCCGCGAAAGCGGCCGGGCCGGCCCCTCGACGGGGCCGGCCCGGTGAGCCCCGCCCGGAGCGGCGGGAGGCGGCGCGGCGGCGCGGCACTACCGGCGCGGCGCCGGCGCCTTGGCCGCCGTATCGGCCAGCGTCAACAGATCCGCCGGTGTCTTGGCCTCCGCGGCGTACCGCTCGGCGATCTTCAGCACCGGATCCTGGAGGAACAGCCGGCGGACGCTGCCGACGCGCCCGAAGGTGAACTGCGCCACCTCGTAGCCGATATCCTCGTCCAGGAACGACCGGGTCGCCGCCACGGTGGCCGCATCGAGCCGGACGCCGCGCCGCGCCAGCATCGCGAGGAACGCGTCCCGCATCGCCGGCGTGACCGTGAAGGTGGGCGTGCTCACCAGGTGCCGCCCCCGCGCGTCGAGCGCATAGGCCGCCAGCACGTTGTTGAACACCGGCACGTTCTTGCCCAGCGCCGCGTTGAGCCGCCCCAGCGCCACCTGGTCGGCCGAGTCCGGCCGCACCACGATGTCCGGCGTGATGCCGCCGCCGCCCAGCACCACCCGCCCGTCGTCGGTGCGGTACACCTCACCCTTCGCCGGCGACCCGGTATCCGGCAGCACGGCCGCGCTGTCGGCCTGCGCGATCTGCGCCTCCTCGTTCGCCGCCGTCCGCTGGATGCTCCGCCCGCTCGGCGTGTACCAGCGCGCGGTCGTGATCTTGAGCGCCGCGTCGGGCGTCAGCTGGAACAGCGTCTGCACCAGCCCCTTGCCGAAGGTGGGCTGGCCGATCACCAGCGCGCGGTCGTGGTCCTGCAGCGCGCCGGCGACGATCTCCGACGCCGAGGCCGTGTAGTCGTTGACCAGCACCACGAGCGGCAGGCCGGGATAGCGCTCCGGCTGATGATCGAAATACTCGTGGCTCGAGCCCGGCGCCCGGCCGCGCGTCGCGACCACCTCCTGGCCCGGCTGGAGGAACAGCTCCGCCACGGCGATGCCCTCGTCCAGCAGGCCGCCCGGGTTGCCCCGGAGGTCCAGGATCAGCGCGTGCATCCCCACGCCCTTGAGGCTGTCAATGGCGGCCGTCAGCTCGTCGGCGGACTCCTCGCTGAAGGGGTTCAGCTCCACGTAGCCCACGTGGGGGCTCGCCATCAGCACCGCCTGAACCGACCGGTTGTGGATCCGCGCCCGCGTCACCGTGAACGTGATCAGCTCGGGCACCCCGGGCCGCTGGACCTTGATCGTGACCTGGGAGTTCACCGGCCCGCGCAGGTTGCGGACCGCCTGGTCCGAGGTCCACTGCGCGGTGCTCTGCCCGTTCACTTCCACGATCCGGTCGCCGGTCATCAGGCCGGCCTTCTCCGCCGGCGAGTCGGGCAGCGGCGCCACGATCACCACCGCGTTGTCCCGCACCTGGATCTGGATCCCGAGCCCCGCGTAGTTGCCCGTCGTGGTCTCGTCCAGGCTCCGCAGGTCGCGGCCCGTCAGGAACACCGAGTACGGGTCGTGCAGCTGCCTCACCATGCCGGTGATGGCCATGTTGTACAGCCGCGCCTCGCTCAGCGTGTCCACGTAGTAGTCGGCGATGTGCGACATCACGTCGTCGAACAGCTTGGCCTGCTGATAGACGGTCGCGCCCCCCTGCCCGCGGCTCCCCTGCGACATGAACCAGCCGCCCGAGACGAAGGCGGCGACCGCGACGGCGGTGGTGACGACGATGCGCTGGCGTGTCATGCCTCCCCCACGTCCCCTGACAGATTGCCGCTAGCCGGCGTTTCCCGCGACGATCCGCGGGAACCGGCTCGCGAGCACGGTCCACAACTGCCGGTGGATCTCCTCCGGCGACTGTTCCGCTGCGAGATGAAGAATCGTACCGTCCCGCGCCCCGCGAAAGGCCTCCGCCACCCGGCGGTGGAAGGCCTCGTCCTCCAGCTCCATCCGGTCGCGCACCTTCCCCTGGGCCCGCTGGCGCTCCCGCCCCACGGCCGGCGGCAGATCCAGCACGACGACCAGGTCCGGCCGGAGGCCGCCCGTGGCCAGCCGGTTGGCCGCCAGCACGTCCGTCTCCGCCAGGCCCCGCCCCGCGATCTGGTAGGCCCGGGTGGAGAGGTCGAACCGGTCGGCCAGCACCGTCGCCCCGCGCGCCAGGGCCGGGCCCACCACCCGCCGCACCAGGTCGGCCCGCGCCACCAGCATCAGGAACAGCTCCGCGGCCGGATCCGGCTCGAGGGCCGGATCCAGCACCAGGCGGCGCGCCTCCTCCGCCAGCGGCGTGCCCCCCGGCTCCCGGACCACCACCACTTCGCGCCCCAGGCCCCGGAGGCGTTCCGCGAGCCGCCCCACCTGCGTGGTCTTGCCGCAGCCCTCGACGCCCTCGAAGCTGATGAATGGACCCTTCATGCGCGCCGCCCCCGAACCCCGCGCTCTCCCACCCTGCCTCTGCTAGAGGGTGATGATCCTGGACTCCAATCCCTTCTTCATCCCCTCGAGGATCATCTCGTTGATCTTGTACATCATCTTGTCGAAGTTGGTGCGGGCGGCCACGTAGCGCTGGTACAGGCCGTTGACCTGCACCTGGCTCCACAGCGCGTCCAGCTCCGCCTGCTGCTCGGCGGTCGGCGACTCGCCGCGCTCCGCCTTCTCGGCGGCGGCCATCTGGAGCTGCGCCAGCCGGTCGAGCGAGGTGCGCATCGCCTCGTCGGCGGTGAGGGACTCCTCGGCGCGGCGCCAGGCCTGGTACTCCTCCGACTGGCCGACCAGACGGCCCAGCTCCTGCGCCCGCGTGTCAATCGCTTCCATCGGCCGGTCTCCTCGCCCGCAGGTAGCGCGGACGCCCGCTGAGGTCTTCGAGCACGGCGCACGCCGCGAATCCCGCCGCCCGCGCCAGCGCGGCCGTGGCCGTGGCGCGGCGTTCATCCACCTCCACCACCACGACGCCGCCGGGGCGCAGCGCCCGCGCCGCGCCGCCCAGCAGCCGGCGCGTGGGCTCGAGCCCGTCGGCGCCGCCGTCCAGCGCCGCGCGCGGCTCGTGGTCGCGCACCGCCGGCTCCAGGCCGGCCCACTCGCCGCTCGCGACGTACGGCGGGTTGCTCACCACCACGTCGAGCACCTCGCCGCCCACCGCCTCCAGCAGGTCGCCCCGGCACACGCGGACCCGTTCCGCCACGCCATGCGCGGCCACGTTCTCCCGCGCCACCGCCAGCGCGGCGGCCTCCCGGTCCGTGGCCAGGAGCGCGCTCCCGGGCGATTCCACGGCGAGGGCGATCGCGATGGCGCCCGAGCCCGTCCCCACGTCGGCCACCGCCGGCGACGGCGCGGCCGCGGCGCGCACCGCGTCCAGCGCCAGGTCCACCAGCCCCTCGGTCTCGGGTCGCGGGATCAGCACCCGGCCGTCCACCGCCAGCCACAGGCCCCGGAAGTTGGCCCGGCCCGCCGCGTACGCCTGCGGCCATCCCGCCGCGCGGCGCCGCGCCGCCCCGTCCAGGCGCCGGCCCAGCCCCGGCGCGAGCGGCCGGTCGCGCTCCAGCCACGCAAGGGCCGCGCCGCCCGCGACCAGCGCGGCGTACAGCTCCGCGGCCTCGCGGCCCGCGTCGGGAACACCGGCGGACTCGAGCAGCCGGCGCGCCCGCTCGACCGCGGAGCCCACCGTGCCGGGGTGAGGCGCAAGCCGCGAGACGTAAGGGGGATGGGTGAGCCTCTCACCCCTCACTTTCAATCCTCTCTTCCTGCCTGCGCATCCGCAGCGCCCTCACGATCTCGTCGAGCTCGCCGTCCAGGACCTTCGGAAGATTGTGCAGCGTGAGGCCGATGCGGTGGTCGGTGACGCGGCTCTGCGGGAAGTTGTAGGTCCGGATCTTGGCCGACCGGTCGCCGGTCCCCACCATGGCGCGCCGCTCCCGCGCCCGCGCCGTCTCCTGCTCGGCCAGCATCCGGTCGAGCAGTCGCGAGCGGAGCACCTCCAGCGCCTTGATCTTGTTCTGGAGCTGCGACTTCTGGTCCTGGCACTTGACCTCGATGCCGGTGGGCAGGTGGGTCACCCGCACGGCGCTGTCGGTGGTGTTCACGCTCTGCCCGCCGGGGCCGCCCGAGCGGAACACGTCAATCCTGAGGTCCTTCTCCTCGAGCTTGACGTCAATCTCCTCGGCCTCCGGCAGCACGGCCACCGTCGCCGCGGAGGTGTGGATGCGGCCCGCGGCCTCGGTCACGGGCACCCGCTGCACCCGGTGCACGCCGGACTCGCTCCGCAGCGCGCCGTAGGCGTCGCCGCGCACCGCCACGATGGCCTCGCGAATCCCGCCGAGGTTCCCGGCCGACAGCGAGATCGGCTCCACCTGCCAGCCCCGCGACTCCGCGAACCGGGTGTACATCCGGAGCAGGTCCGCGGCGAACAGGGCCGCCTCGTCGCCGCCGGTGCCGGCGCGGATCTCGACGATCGCGTCCCGGTCGTCCAGCGGGTCGCGCGGCGTCAGCAGGTCCGCCAGCTCCGCCTCCAGCGCGGCCACCTGCGGCTCCAGCGCGGCCACCTCCTGCCGCGCCAGCGCCGCCAGCTCCGCGTCGGCCCCCCCGGCCCCCCCGGCCCCCCCGCCCCCGCCGCCGCCCGACACCAGCTCGCGCGCCTCCGCCAGGTCGGCGGCCAGCTTGAGATAGCGGCCGCCGGCCCGCACGACCGGCGCCAGCCGGGCGTGCTCCTTCCCCAGGGCTTTGAGCTTGGCGGGATCCCGGGCTACGAGGGGCGAGGCGCGCTCGGCGGCCAGCTCCTCCGCGCGCCGCAGCGCCGCCCTGACCCGGCCCGCGAGGTCAGGCTGCGGACGGGTTCCGGTACTTGGCACGGAACCGCTCGACGCGGCCCGCGGTGTCCACCAGCTTCTGCTTTCCGGTGAAGTAGGGATGACACTTCGCGCAGATCTCGAGGTGGATCGCCTTCGCCGTGGACCGGGTCTTCCACGTGTTGCCGCACGCGCAGACCACGGTCACCGTGTGATAGTCGGGATGGATGCCAGCCTTCACGGTCCTG
Source organism: bacterium (assembly GCA_021787855.1). Taxonomy (GTDB): domain Bacteria; phylum Gemmatimonadota; class Gemmatimonadetes; order Gemmatimonadales; family JACORV01; genus Fen-1245. Next base: position 5,198 of record JAJYLI010000035.1, read on the forward strand.
CCCCACGCCTAAGGGTGAGTGAGAAGTCCGCAAATATAACGGGGACCAGCACTTGGCAACAAGCGCCGCGGCGACGGCCGATTTGACACCCGCCGCCGGCCTCGATAAACTAGGCGCACCCGTGGAGTTAGCCCTCCCTCCATCAGGGACTCATGTCCGCGACCGACGTGCTCAAGAAGGTACCGCTGTTCAGCGACCTGTCCGACGGCGATCTGGCGGGCTTCGCCGACGTGCTGCGGGAGCGGGAGTACCCCAAGAACAGCGTCATCCTGTTCGAGGACGACCCCGGCGACGCGCTGTACATCGTGTCCGCCGGCCAGGTCAAGGTCGTGCTGATCGGCGAGGACGGCCGCGAGGTCATCCTGTCGGTGATGGGGGACGGCGACTTCTTCGGCGAGATGGCGCTGATTGACGACGAGCCCCGCAGCGCCCACGTCATCGCCATGAAGGATTCCCGCCTGCTGGTGCTGCGTCGCGACGATTTCCAGGCCCAGGTCGTGGGGCATCCCCGGATCGCGCTCAAGCTGCTCAAGGTGCTGGTGCAGCGCCTGCGCCAGGCCGACGCCAAGATCGGCGGCCTGGTGCTGCTCGACGTCAACGGCCGCGTGGCCCGGCTGCTGCTGGACCTGGCTGACGAGAGCGGCGGCCCCCGCATCACGCGCCGCCTGACGCACCACACCATCGCCCAGATGATCGGCTCTTCCCGGGAGACCGTCTCGCGCGCCATGCGCGAGCTGGTGGAGCGGGGGCTCATCGAGACCACCCGCCGGGAGATCTCCATCAAGAACCGCGACGGCCTGGCCTCGCTGGCCGGGTCCCGGACGTGAGGGCGGTCACATCGCGCGGGTGACCCCATTCCTTGTGAGCCCGCCCCGGCGGCGGGTAGTGTTCAGTGCGGGCCGCGTGGCGCCGTGGCGATGAGCACGACCGTGACGTTCTGGGGCACGCGGGGGACGATCCCGTCGCCGGGCGCGCACACCGCGCGCTACGGCGGCAACACGGCGTGCGTGGAGGTGCGGGACGGCGAGGGGCACCTCATCATTCTCGACGCCGGGACCGGGATCCGGGGGCTGGGCAAGCGGCTCGCGGCCCAGAACGCGCCCGACGGGATCCGCGCCCACATCGTGCTGTCGCACGCGCACTGGGACCACATTCAGGGGCTGCCCTATTTCGCGCCGTTCTTCAAGCGGGGCAACACGATCACGGTGTGGGGCCCGAAGCAGGGCGAAGTCGGGATGGAGGCGATCCTGCGGCAGCTGATGCAGCCGGTGGTCTTCCCGGTGCCGCTGGACGCGCTGGCGGCGACCCTGGAAGTGAAGCACGTGAACGCGGAGCCGATCGTCACCGAAGGCTGCACGATCACGTCGCTGCGGGTCCGCCACCCGGCGGTGACGCTGGGCTACCGGCTCCGGATGCCGGGCGGCGCCTCCGTGGTGTACGTGACGGACGACGAGCTGGGGCCGGCGGGCGACTACGCGGTGGGCCCCAAGTGGCGCGAGCGGTTCGTGCGCTTCATCGGCGACGCGGACCTGCTGATCCACGACGCGACGTACACGCCGGAGGAGTACACCACCCATGCGGGGTGGGGACACTCCACGTTCGCGGAGGCGGTGGAGCTGGCCCGGGAGTCGGGCGCGAAGCGCCTGGCCCTGTTCCACCACGAGCCGGAGCACACGGACGAGGCCACCGACGTCATCGCCGCGCAGGCGCAGGCGCTGGGGGCCAAGGGCGGCGGCCGGACCGAGATCGTCGCGGCCGCCGAAGGACTGCAGATCACGCTGTAGCAGCGGGACGTGCGGACGAACCCTGATCAACGGGAGGTGGCAGGTATGAAGCGCTTGGCATTGGGCACGATGGCCCTGGCCGTCGGCGCGCTGGTCGCGGGCGCCCCCGGCGCCCGGGCGCAGCAACCGGCAGAGGCGCCGGCCGCCGCCCAGCAGCCGGACAGCCGCCCCACCATCGCCATCCTCGACTTCGACGTCGGAGCCGCGATCGGGCAGCCGGAATCGGACCTCGAGGCGCTGCGGCGGGGCCTGGCGGCCATGACCATCTCCGAGCTGGCGGACAACCCCGCCATCCGCGTGGTGGAGCGCCAGCAGATCCAGGCGATCCTCCAGGAGCAGGACCTGGCCAAGAGCGACCGGGTGGACCCGGCCACGGCGCTCAGGCTGGGCCGGCTGCTCAACGCGCACTACATGGTGACCGGCACCGTGTTCGCGGTGCACAACGACTTCCGGATCGCCGCGCGGCTGTTCAACGTCGAGACGACCCAGATCATCAAGACCGACGAAGTGCGCGGCAGCATTGACAACCTGTTCGACCTGACGACCAAGCTCGCCGACGACCTGATGCGCAACACCAACCTGCCGCCCCTGGAGCGCCACGTCCTGGAGCAGCGCCGCCAGGAAGGCAAGCCGCCGACGCAGGCCGTCATGGCCTACTCCCGCGCCGTGCTGTACGCCGACCGCGGCGACACCCAGCGCGCGGTCGAGCAGTACCGGCGCGCCATCGCGGCGTTCCCCAACTACACGCAGGCGAAGACCGACTGCAACCGCTTGCAGGCCGGGGCGTGTTCGTGATATGCTGATGCCGTGACGGCAGCCGTCGCGGCGATCGGCCGCTCTGGAGCGCGCCAGCTCTCCGTGCTTGGGGGGCTGGCGCGTTTCGTGTCGCGCACCGCCAGGGCGGCGACCCGGCTCACCCGCGCGGGGCGCTGGGTGATGCTGCGCGTCCTGATCAACCAGATCCGCTTCACCGCCCTGCAAGCCATGGGGCTGGTGGCGTTCCTGGCGGCCATCCTGGCCTTCCTGGTGATCTCCCAGAGCATCCACCAGCTCGGCCGCTTCGGCGCCGTCAACAACCTCGGCACCATCATGGTGGTGGCCGTGATCCGCGAACTGGGGCCCCTGCTGACGGCGCTCATCGTGGTGAGCCGGTCGGGCACCGCCATCGCGGCGGAGATGGCCACCAACCGGGTGATGGGCGAGGTCACCGCCCTCGAGGCCATGGGCATTGACCCCTACATCTACCTGGTGCTCCCCCGGATGCTCGGGGCCATCATCTCCGTGGCGACGCTGATGGTCGTGTTCGACGCCGTGGCGCTGGCGTCGGGCTACGTCGCGGCCGCCACCAGCGGGATGAGCTACAACCGGTTCATGGTGATCGTGCTGCGGACCCTGTCGGCCAAGGACGTGTGGCTCACCCTCGCCAAGGGGATCTTCTTCGGCTCGGCCGTCGCCACCTTCTGCAGCTACCACGGGCTGGCCGTGAAGGCGGGGCCGACCGAGATCCCCCAGGCGGTGACCCGCGGGGTGGTCTCCAGCATCGTGGCCATTTTCATCCTCTCGGCGCTGTTCGTGGCGGTGGCGACGTGACCCAGCCGGCTGCGGGCGGCACCATCGTGCTGGGCAAGGGGGTGGCCCCGGTGCCGGGGGCGCCGCCCCTGGTCTACCGCGATGTCGCCCTGCTGGAGCGCCCGGGCGGGCGCCGTTTCTCCCTGGTCGTGGAGGAGGGGGCGGTGATCGCGGTCGTCGGCGAGGAGCACAGCGGCGTCGGGTGGATCGGGCGGCTGGCGCTGGGCCTGGTGCCGCCGCCGAGCGGGAGCGTGGAGGCGTTCGGTGTGCCGATCGCCCGCCTCCCCTACTCCGAGCTGCTGGTCTTCCGGCGCCGGCTGGGCTACCTGCCGCTGGGCGACGGCCTCTTGCAAAACCTCTCGCTCAAGGACAACGTGGCGCTGCCGCTGCGCTTCGCCACGGACCACCGGCTGCGCGAGGTGGAGGACCGGGTCGCGCAGCTGATCGAGGACTTCCGCCTGCGCGCCATCGCGGCCCTGCGGCCCGCCCAGGCGACCGAGGAGGACCGGCGCCGCGCCGCGATGGCGCGCGCCGTGGCGCTGCGGCCGAAGATCGTCGTGCTGGAGCGGCCGTTCGACGGCCTGTCCAACCGCGCCGCCACCGCGCTGCTGGACAAGGCGAGCCGGGACGAGGACGGCACCCGGCGCGCGGTGCTGCTCACGACCCGGGAGCTGGCGCCCTCGCTCCGGGCCATGGTCACGGGCGTCGTCCGTGTGGCGGAGGGGGGCGTCGTGGAGGATCCGAAGTGAGGAGCCCCGCATGGCCGTGAACGTCCAGCGCAGCGACCTCTTCGTGGGGCTGTTCCTCGTCGCCACCGCGGCCCTGGTGGTGGTCGCGCTCATCACGACCAGCGGCTGGGGCGTGGACCGCTACGACGTGTTCGTGCGCACCGACAACGCGCAGGACATCGCGGTGGACACCAAGATCTACCTCCAGGGGCTGGAGGTCGGGCGGGTCGCGGCCATCTCTCCCCGGCCGGTAGGCCAGGCGGGGCGGCTGGAGTTCATCCTCCGCGCCCAGCTCGTGGACCGGTTCCCCGACGGCACGCCGCTGCGCCTGCCCCTCAGCACGACGGCCGAGGTCACCTCGGGCCTGCTGGGCGGCTCCCAGCTGCAGCTCGACGTCCACGCGGGCAGTGGCGGCACGCTCGCGCCCGGCGACACCATCGGGATGCAGCGGGGCGTCTCGCCGCTGGAGGCGTTCGGCGCCCTCGCCAAGGACCTCAAGGGCAGCATCGAGCACGTTCTGGCCTCGGCCACCGGCACGATGGACATGGTGCGCGTGCTGGCCGACAGCCTGCGGCTCGCCACCGGCACGGCGCGGCGCCTGCTGATCGCCACCCAGCCCGGCGCCGAGAAGATGCTGGCCGGCGTGAGCGCCAACCTGGACCGCCTGCAATCCATGCTGGACAGCACCAACACCCGCACGGGGCTCACCTTCCGGCAGGTGGACGCCACGCTGGCGCAGTCGCGGGTGCTGCTGGGCAGCGTGGACTCGCTGACCCGCGTGCTCACGGCGATGGGGACGGAGAACCGTCCCGAGATCAGCCGCATCCTCGTGAACTTCCGGAACATCTCGGCCGAGCTCGGTTACGTCCTCGAGCAGATCAGCCGCCGGCCGCTGCGCCTGATCAGCGGCGTCAGGATCCCCGACAGCCTGACCGTCCAGCACGCGGCGCCCCTGGCTCAGCCCTCCACCGGCCGGGACAGCGCCGCGACGCCGCCTCCCGTGTCACCTCCCGCGAAGCCTTGAGCGAGCTGCTGCTGCTGCACGGGCCGGCGTGGGACCCCGGCCCGGCGCGCACGGCGCTGGACGCCGAACCGATCGAGCGGCGGGCGGTCACCGCGCGCCCGGCGGAGGCCGTGGGCGGCCGCCCGACCGTGCTCCTGCTGGATCCGGACCTGCGCGCCCGGATCAGCGCGGCCGAGCTGCGGGCCGCGGTGGCGGCGGGCGCGGCGCTGGTGGTCCTCGGCGCGCCCGGGGAGACCGACCTCCCCGCGCCGCTGGCGGCCGCGGACCTGGCGCCGGTGTTTCTCACGGCGCCGGCGGGCCCGCGGCAGCTCCTCGCGGCGATCCAGGCGGGATTCCGCGAAGCCGCGGTGCGCTCGGAGGCCCGCCGCGCCCGCGACGAGGTGGCGGCCCGCTCGCGCGAGATCACCGAGCTGACCCAGATCGGCGTGGCGCTCACCACCGAGCGCGACTACGACGTGCTGCTGGAGATGATCCTCGGCCAGGCGCGGCGCATCACCTGCTCCGACGCCGGCTCCCTGTACCTGGTCGAGGGCGGCGACACGCCCAGCCCGGTGCTGCGCTTCAAGCTGGCGCAGAACGACACCATCCCGGGCATGCCGTTCGTCGAGTTCACCATGCCCCTCAATCACGCCAGCCAGGCGGGCTACGTGTGCTCCACCGGCGCGCCGCTGGTGATTGACGACGTGTACGCCCTGCCGCCGGACGTCGAGTACTCCTTCAACCGCAGCATTGACGAGAAGAGCAAGTACCGCTCCAAGTCCATGCTCACCGTCCCGATGAAGAACCACAAGGCGGAAATCATCGGGGCGCTGCAGCTCATCAATCGCAAGCGCGACGCCGGCGCCCGGCTCGCCACGGCGGAGGCCGTGGCCGCGCAGGTCGTCCCGTTCACCACCCATGACGCGGAGATCGTGACCGCGCTCGCCGGGCAGGCCGCGGTCTCGATCGAGAACAGCCGGTTGTACGAGGACATCGAGCGGCTGTTCGAGGGGTTCGTGCGCGCGGCCGTCACCGCCATCGAGCAGCGCGATCCCACCACCTTCGGCCACTCGGGCCGCGTGGCCACGATGACCGTGGGCCTGGCCGAGGTGGTGAACCGCGCCGGCGACGGCCCGTTCAAGGCGATCGCGTTCAGCCGCGAGCAGCTCAAGGAGCTGCGCTACGCCGGGCTGCTGCACGACTTCGGGAAGGTGGGCGTCCGCGAGCAGGTGCTGGTCAAGGCCAAGAAGCTGTACGAGCCCGACCTGGCGCTCATCAAGAACCGCTACGCCTTCATCCGCCGCACCGCCGAGGCCGAGTACCAGCGGCAGCGCGCCGACTTCCTGCTGGAGCACGGGCACCGGGGATACGAGGAGTTCATCGGCGCGCTCGACGCCCGCTACCACGAGGAGCTGGAGGACGTCGAACGGTTCCTCAAGGTCGTGCTCCAGGCCGACGAGCCCACCGTGCTGCCCGAGGGCAGCTTCGAGGAGTTGACCGCGCTGGGCGGGCGGCGCTTCGTGGATATTGACGGCCACCCGCAGCCCTACCTCACCGACGACGAGGTGCGCTACCTGACCATCCGCAAGGGGAGCCTCGACGAGACCGAGCGGCTGGAGATCGAGAGCCACGTCACCCACACCTACCGCTTCCTGCTGCAGATCCCCTGGACCAGGGAGCTGTCGCAGATCCCGACCATCGCCTATGCCCACCACGAGAAGCTCGACGGCCGCGGCTATCCGCGGAAGGTGACGGCGCCGGAGATCCCGGTGCAGACCCGGATGATGACCATCAGCGACATCTTCGACGCGCTGACCGCGCAGGACCGTCCCTACAAGCGCGCCGTGCCGCTCCAGCGGGCGCTGGACATCATGCGCGAGGAGGTCAAGGGCGGGGCCCTCGACGGCGACCTGTTCCGGCTGTTCGTCGAGGGAAAGGTGTTCGAGCGGCTGGAGCAGGAAGCGACGGGGAGGTGACTCATCACCTCCCGGTCCGGCGGATGAGCACCGCCACCACCAGCGCCCCGCTCCCCACCAGCGCGAGCAGCCCCACCCAATCGCCCCACCGCACGTAGGGCGTGAGGCCGGCCGTGGTATAGACCGTGTCGGCCTCCACCCCCCGCGTGTCCAGCGCGGTCCGCAGGTGGGTCCGCCCCAGCGGGTCCACGAACTCGCTGATCCCGGTGTTGGCCGCGCGGGCGATGCCCATCCGCGTCTCGATCGCCCGCATCACCAGGTGCGAGGCGTGCTGGTACGGCGCCGCGGTCCGCCCGAACCACGCGTCGTTGGTGATGTTGAGCAGGAAGTCGGCCCCCTCCCGGCGGTAGCGCCGCGCCAGGTCCTCGAACGCCGACTCGTAGCAGATCAGCACGCCGAACCGGCCGCCCGGCAGCCCCGCGTGCGCGGCGACCGGGTAGAGCGGGAAGTGTTCGCCGCGCCCGAAGCCGCCGAACCACTTGAGCTTGCCGAACCAGCGCGGCGGCAGGAACGGCACGCGCTCCACGATGGGCACCAGATAGGTCTTGTGGTACGGCCGGTACCCGGTGTCCGACCCGGTGGTGTCGAAGTAGAACGCCGCGTTGTACACGTCGTAGGTGCCGTTGGGATAGAACCGCGCGTCCAGCCCCCCGGCGAGGATCGGCACCCGCAGCGCCCGCGCCGTGTCGCCGATCCACTGCACCCACTGGGGATGGTCCACGAAGTAGCCATCCACCGCCGCCTCCGGCCACGCCACGAGCCGCACGCCCGGCAGCGAATCGGCGCGCACGGTGAGCCGGAGCAGCCGCTCGACCTGCCGGTCGCGGTCCCGCTCGGCCAGCTTCTCCTTGAACCCGACGTTCGGCTGCACGACCGCGACCACCGTGGCCGGCTTCAGGACCAGCGAGCGCTCGCGCCACACGCCGTAGCCCAGCGCGGCGGCCAGGGTGAGCAGCAGCGCCGCGGCCGGCCGCCAGCGCCGGTACCGGAGGGTGAGATACACCATGACGTTGGCCCAGGCGAGCCACAGGGTCACGCCCCGCGCCCCCGCGATCTCCGCCCACTGCACCAGCACCGGGACCGTCGTGAGCGAGGTCCCGAGCCCGAGCCACGGGAAGCGAATGTCGCCCTGGTGGCCGATGCCCCACTCCACCGCGGTCCACAGGAGCGGAAAGACCACCCACAGGGGAATCCGCGTGCGCCGCCGCACCCACACCGTGGTCCAGCCCAGCAGCGCCCACCAGGCGCCCAGGACCAGGATGGTCGCCAGGTACCCCGCCGCCGCGAGGGGCGTGAAGTGCCACAAGGCGACGACCATCCAGTACAGGATGAGGCCGTTGGCCAGCAGCCCGGCCCAGAACCCCACCTTCGCGGCGCCGTCCGCCCGCCCGAGGCCCGCCGCATCTCCCGGCGCGAGCGAGCCTCCGCTGCCCGACAGCGACACGTCCGCGGACCCGCTCACCCGCTCCTCGAGCAGCCACAGGAACGGCACCAGCGCCAGGAACGACGGCACGACCAGGCTGTAGGGCGCATAGGCGACGAACAGCAGCACGGCGGTCATCGCGGCCGCCGTGAAGGTGCTCCGGCTCGGAAGCCAGCGCCGCATCACAGCTTCACGTCGCGCTGCTCACGCGCCGATTCGAACACGGCCTCGAGCACACGCTGGAGCTGCACCTGATCCTGGCACGGGGCGGGCGTGACCTCGCCGCGGACCGCCGCGAGGAAGTAGGCCCATTCGGAGCGGTAGGAGGCCGTGAACGGGTTCTCCCGTCCCGCGGCGCCCGTGGGCGTGACGTCCGCCGGGGCGCCGTGCAGCTCCTTGAACACCCGGAGCGGCGAGATCGAGGCCGAGCCCTTGGCGCCCTGGATGTCGAGCCAGGTGCGCTCCCCTTCCCCGACGTGCCGCCAGGATACGTCGCAGAAGATGGAGAGGCCGCCGGCGCAGAACAGGTGCGCCGCGCCGATCTCGTCCACCTGCTTGCCGTCCGCCCCGCGGTCCAAATACGCCGAGACGCGCTCGACGGCGGGCGTGCCCGCGAGCCACAGCGCCAGGTCGAGCATCGGCAGCCCCAGGTCCACCATCACCCCGCCCCCGGACTCGGCGCGCCGGGACCGCCAGCCGAGGCTGTGGTGCGCCTGGCGGAACACCTGCCAGCCGCAGCGGATGGTGGAGAGCTCCCCCAGCTCGCCGCCCTTGAGGAAGCCGCGCACCGCCTGCACGTCGGAGCGGAACCGGTGGTTGTTCGCCACCAGCAGCGTGCGCTTGTAGCGCTCCGCGGATTTGAGAACCCGGGCCGCGGCGGCGGCCGACGTCGCGAGGGGACGCTCCACCAGCACGTGCGCCCCGGCCGCCAGCGCGCTCACCACGTGCGCCTCGTGCAGGTGGTTCGGCGTGCAGATCACCACCGCGTCCACCTTGGCCAGCTCCAGCAGCTCCTCGATGTCGCCGTACGCCGCCCCGGTCTCGAACCGCGCCGCCAGGGCCCGCGCCTTGGGCACGTCGTTGTCGCAGATGCCCACGACCTGCGCGCCCCGGAGCTTCCGGAGCACCGGCAGGTGCGCGATCTGGGCGATCGCGCCCGCGCCGACCACGCCGATCCGCACGTTGGGTACCGCGCCGCCGCCTGCCATCAGTAGAGCCGCCCCAGTTCAGTGCCCGGATAGTAGGTGGTGAGAATCTGCCGGTAGCTCTCGCCGGCCCGCGCCCGCCCCATCGCGCCCCACTGGCACATCCCGACGCCGTGCCCGGCCCCCGCGCCCGCGGCCGTGACCTCCGCCACCCCGCCGCCCTGCCGCTTGACGTACAGCTGGAACAGCGTCGAGGCCAGCTCCGAGTCCGGGGCCGGCCGGAGCACGGCCCGCACCTGATAGATCGGCACCGTGAACGTGCCGGTCGTGGTCGTGATCTCGAGCTCGGCCACCCGTCCGGTCGGCGTCGTTTTCGCGACGCGGATGCCGGTCACCTGCCCCGGCTGCGCCGCCGCCGCGCCCAGCGCGGCCGGCAGCGTCCGATCCAGGATCGCGGTCAGCTCCCGGCCGGTCCACCGCTCCGTCCACCGGAAGTAGGGCGAGGCCGCGCAATAGTAGTCGCGCTTGCCCGGCCCGAACCGGTCGGAGACGGCGCGAAGGTACGGCACGTTCGGGGCGTTGCGGAAGACCTGGTCCGCCGCCTCCGTGGACCAGCCGCACGTGGAGAAGAACAGCGCCTCGATGGCCTGGCCGTGCCACGTCTCCACCTGCCCCGCCGTCGCCCGCACCGCCGCGGTCACCGGCGCCGTCTCCGCGTCCACGCCCGGATAGACCTGGTCGGCCACCGTGGCGTACAGGTCGAAGCCCAGCGCGCGGCGGCGCCCCAGAAAGTGCACCGCGAACGTGCGCGCGGCCACGGCCTGCGCCATCACCGCCTGGCGGACCGCCGGATCGGTCACCCCCAGCTCCACCGCCGTCACCGACTGCACGTAGGCCTCGAGCGGCACGCGATTGACCACCGTGACGCCGACCGAGCCGCGGACCAGCTCCAGCTCGCCCCGGTAGCGATGTCCGCCCGTCACGACCAGGTCGGCACCGCTCATCGGCCGGACCGTCACCGGCCCCGCCACGTCCAGGGGCACGGGCCGGTCGGGCCGGGTGAGCCGCAGGTCGCTCATGCCGCTCCCCGGCGCCACCGTCCAGGTGACGTTCGGCCCGACGACCGCCAGGATGCCGCTGTCCGGGCCGAACACCCAGTACTGGCCGGTGGCCCCGAAGGTGGCCGTGGGCTGGTCCACCACCAGGCCGATGCGGATCAGCGGCTCGCCGCGGGCCGGCGGTGGTGCCGGCGCGGCCCCGGGCGACGGGGGAGGCATGCAGCTCCCCGCGAGCAGCGCCGCGCCCGCGGCGAGCGCCGCCGCCCACGCCCGCCACCGCGGCGCGGTCACGCCACCGGCTCCGCGACCAGGTCGTAGTCGAGCGCCTCGACGACGCGCGCGCGCACGAAGCGCCCGGCCGCCGGCGCCGCCGGGCCGGTGAGGTAGGCGCAGCCGTCCACGTCGTCGGCCTGCCAGACCGTCCGCCCCACCGCCACGCTCCCCGCCGGATCCTCCGGATGGCTCGGCCCGTCCACCAGCACGTCCACCTCCCGCCCCACCAGCCGCTGCAGCCGCTCGGCGGAGATGGCCCGCTGCAGCTCCAGCACCGCCGCCAGGCGCTCCCGCTTCACCGCCTCGGGCACGTCGTCCGGCAGCGCCGCCGCGCGCGTGCCCTCCTGCGCCGAGTACGCGAAGGCGCCCACCCGGTCGAACTGCAGCTCGTCGAGGAACTCCAGCAGCGCCTGGTGGTCGGCCTCGGTCTCGCCGGGAAACCCGACCAGCACGGTGGTCCGCAGGGCCAGGTCCGGGACGGCGTCACGCAGCCCGCGCACCCGGGCGCGGATCGTGTCCGGCCGCTCGGGGCGGCGCATCGCCGCCAGCATCCGCTCGGTGGCGTGCTGGATGGGCATGTCCAGATACGGCGCCAGCCGTGGCTCGCGCGCCAGCAGCGCCACCAGCTCCGGCGTGATACCCGCCGAGTAGACGTACAGGCACCGGTACCACGCCACGCCGGTTCCGCCCAGCAGCGCCCGCAGCAGCTCCGGCAGCCGCGGGCCCCCCGGCACGTCGCGCCCGTAGTGGCCGAGGTCCTGCGCCACCAGGTTGATCTCCCGCGCGCCCCCGCGCTCCAGCTCCTGCGCCTCGCGCACCAGCTCCTCCAGCGGGCGGGAGCGGTGCAGCCCGCGCATCAGGGGGATGGCGCAGAACGCGCACGTGTGATCGCAGCCCTCGCTGATCTTGAGGTAGCGGACGTGGGGGGCGGTGCCCAGGTAGTGGCGCAGGCCCGGGTGGCCGTCCGCCGCGTCCAGGAGCCCGTCGGCCACCAGCCGCGGCACCAGCGCGGGCAGGTCCTTGAAACCGTAGAAGTAGTCCACCTCGGGCAGCTCGGCCTTGAGCGCGTCGCCGTAGCGGGCCACCAGGCAACCCACCGCCACCACGGCGCGGCAGCGGCCCTCGGTCTTGTAGCGGGCCGCTTCCAGCAGGGCCTCGATGGACTCGCCCTTGGCGGCGTCAATGAAGCCGCAGGTGTTGACCAGGATCACGTCGGCGTCGTCCAGGGCGGGCGCGACCCGGGCGCCGTGGCCGACCAGGCGGGCCACCAGCGCCTCCGTGTCCACCGTCGCCTTGTCGCAGCCGAGCGAAATGACGCCGAGCTTCAAACTAGGTCAGGAAGCTCTCGAGGGCCCGCGCCTTGGAGATGTGCCGCAGGCGCGAGAGGGCCTTCTCCTTGATCTGGCGGACCCGCTCGCGCGTGATCCCCAGCTGGCTGCCGATCTCCTCCAGGGTCATCGGCTCCTGGCCGTCGAGGCCGAAGTACAGCCGGAGGATCTTCGCCTCGCGCTCCTTGAGCGTGCCCAGCACGCGCTCGATGCTCTCGCTCAGCGCGTGCTCGAAGGTCTGCTCGTCGGGCGTGGGGTTCAGGGTGTCGGGCAGGTAGTCGAGCAGCTTGTTGTCCTCGCCCGGCGCCATCGGGGCGTCGAGGGAGAGGTGGCTCTGGGAGATGGAGAGGGTCTTGGCGACCTCCTCCTCGCTGATGTCCATCCCCTCGGCGATCTCCTCCACCGTGGGCTCGCGGCCCAGCTCCTGCTGGAGCGCCGACGAGCGCTTGCCGATGCGGTGCAGCGTCCCGGCGCGGTTCAGCGGCACCCGCACGATGCGGCTCTGCTCGGCCAGCGCCTGGAGGATCGCCTGGCGGATCCACCACACGGCGTAGGAGATGAACTTGATGCCCTTGGTCTCGTCGAACTTGTGGGCGGCGCGGATCAGGCCGAGGTTGCCCTCGTTGATCAGATCGGCGAGGGAGACGCCCTGGTTCTGGTACTTCTTCGCGACCGACACGACGAACCGCAGGTTGGAGCGAACCAGCTTGTCGAGCGCCTCCTCGTCCTTGCGGCGGATGCGGACGGCCAGCTCGATCTCGTCTTCGCGGCAGATGAGGGGGTATGCGCTGATCTCGCGGAGGTATTGATCCAGCGAGCCTTCGTCAACCGAAGTCTTCCTGACGGAAGGTACGTGCCGGCTCATGCAGCTCCGCTACGGTGCGGTCGACTTTAGCATAGTCGGGCAGCGCACGGACGGCAAGTGCGCCGGGCTCACTGCCGCATGCCGTCGGTATCAATCTGCGCGCGCTGCAGCACGCCCGAGTAATCCACGTACACCGTCTTGGTCTCCGAGAAGAACTCGTACACGGCCCAGCCGCCCTCGCGGTGGCCGTTGCCCGTCTCCTTGACGCCGCCGAACGGCAGGTGGCACTCCGCGCCGATGGTGGGCGCGTTGATGTAGGTGATCCCCGCGTCAAGGTCCTGCATGGCCTTGAACGCGGCGTTCACGTCGCGGGTGTACAGCGCGCTCGAGAGCCCGTAGCGCACGTCGTTGTTCACGCGGACGGCCTGGTCCAGGTCGTTGACCTTCAGCACCGCGAGGACCGGGCCGAAGATCTCCTCCTGCTCGAGCCGCGTCCGGGGCTTGACCCCGGCGACCACCGTGGGCCGGTAGAACCAGCCGTGGCCGAGCCGCTCCCCGCCGGGCCGGCGCCCGCCGACCTCGACCGAGGCGCCTTCCTGCTTGCCGATCTCCACGTACTTCATCGTGGTCTGCAGCGCGCCCTCGTTGATCATCGGACCGACGTCGGTCGTCGGCAGCAGCCCGTCGCCCAGCCGCAGCCGCTCCACCCGGTCGCACAGCAGCTTGAGGAACCGGTCGTGGATCCTGCGGTGCAGCACCAGCCGGCTGGTCGCGGTGCAGCGCTGGCCCGTCGTGCCGAAGGCGCCCCACAGCACGCCGTCCAGCGCCAGATCCAGGTCGGCGTCGTCCATCACGATCATGGCGTTCTTCCCGCCCATCTCCAGCGACAGCCGCTTGTGCAGCCGCCCGCACACCTCGCCCAGCCGGGCGCCCGTTTCGGTCGAGCCGGTGAACGAGAGGATCGGCACCTGCGGGTGCTCCAGCAGCGCGTTGCCCACGGCCGAGCCGCGGCCGTGCACCAGCTGGACGGCCTCGGGGATCACCCCGGCCTCGAGCAGAATCTCCACCAGCAGCGTCCCGGTGTGGGGGACGTCGTTGGCGGGCTTGAACACCACGGCGTTCCCGCACAGCAGCGCGGGGAAGATCTTCCACGAGGGGATCGCCATCGGGAAGTTGAAGGGCGTGATGATCCCCGCGACCCCGATCGGGCGGCGGGTGGTCATCGCCCACTTGTCCCGGAGCTCGCTCGGCACCGTGTGGCCGAACAGGCGGCGGCCTTCGCCGCCCGCGTAGTAGGCGGTGTCAATGCCCTCCTGCGTGTCGCCGCGGGTCTCGGTCAGGACCTTGCCCATCTCCCGCGTCATGGCGCGCGCGATCTCCTCCTTGCGGCGGACCATGATGTCGCCGGCCTTGCGCATGATCTCCGCGCGCACCGGCGGCGGCACGCGGCGCCACGCCTCGAAGCCCTTCAGGGCCGAGCGCACCGCGCGCTCGACGTCGCGGGGACCCGACTTGGGG
>JAJYLI010000198.1 GCA_021787855.1 bacterium
CGGGCCCGGAGTCTGCGCCCCCCCGCCCCCCGCCCCCCCCCGCCGCCGCGGGCCGCGCGAGGCCCTCCAGGGCGGCGAGCGCCCCGCAGTAGAGCTGCGCGGCCGCCACCGGCCGCCGGGGCTTGAGCGGCAGCGTGTCCGTGGGCGGCAGCACCGGCACCCCCAGCAGCGCGCGCAGGTCGTTGTCCAGCAGCCGCTCGTGGTCCGTCCGGAGCCGCGCCAGCGACACCAGGGCCGGGTGCACCGCGCGGTCGAGCTGGCACTCCGACATCTCGCGGTCGCCGCGCCCCACGCCGCGGTCCGAGCGGTCGAGCGTGTTGGAGATCCCGCGCTTCTTCACCAGGTCGGTGTGGAAGAAGATCTCCCGGAACATCTGGGGCTGGGCCGGATCGTAGTCGAACACGTACCCGTCGAACAACGTGAGATACAGGTCGGTCCGCGTCGCGTTGAACCGCATGTAGCCGCTGTCGGCGTAGATCGTCCGCCGGCGCGTGGCGCCGGTGAGGTCGTAGATCACCACGTCCCGGAGCCGGTCCGTGGCCTGGTCAATGCGGCCCGCGCGGAGATAGAACTGCTGCGGGATCACCTCGTTGATCATCTGCTCCTTCAGCTCGAACGTCGGCCGCTTGCGGGCGATGTCAATCATCAACGACTTGAGCTGATGGTTGGCCGGCGGCAGCACCTGGTCCACGAACGCGAACGTGATCAGGGCCAGGACCAGGGAGGCCAGCAGGACCGGGCGCACCAGCGCCGCCAGGTTCACGCCGCTCGCGCGCAGGGCCGTGACCTCGTTGTCCGCCGCCAGGCGCACGAAGGCGTACAGCGACGCGACCAGGACGGCCATCGGCAGCGTCATCGCCAGGATGAAGGGGACCGACAGCCCGAAGAACTCGCCGATCACGCTCCACGGCAGGCCCTTGCCGACCAGGCTGCCGAAATAGCGGGCCACCTGGTTGAGCAGCATCAGACCCGTCAGCGCCGCGAGGGCGAAGAGGAAGGGCGGCAGGTGCTCGCGGAGGACGTAGCGCGACAGCAGCTTCACGGAAATGGCGGTCTCGAAAGGGGTTGAGAGGCCTTTCGGCACGCCGTATAATACCCCGGAACCGCCGCCGCGAATACTACCCTTTGCGCGGATCCCCGTGTCGCGAACGCTCGTCGCGATCACCCTTCTCGCCGTCGTCGCCGCACCCCGAGCCCTAGCGCAGCAAGCCGACACGCTGCCGCGCCTCAAGCCCCAGCGGTTCGCCGGCGACACGCTGGTGTTCGCGCTCCCGGCGTCGGTGACCGGCAACGGGCTGCTGGTCTGGCCGCGGCCCGATCCGGCGGTGCTGGCGCGCCGCTGGGCGGACACGGTGCGCGCGCTCGTGGCGGCGCGGCGGGCCGCGCAGCTGCGCTACGCGGTCGCCGGCGGCGACAGCGCGGCGCTGTTCGGCGCCGGGCCCCTGGGGGCGGGCGCGGGACCGGCGGCGCCGCTGCCCGAGGCCGTGTTCACGCCCAGCTACGTCCCCAAGCCGACCCTGATGCAGCAGTACGCGAATCTTGGCATGCTGCTCAACGCCCGGTTCGAGCTCAAGTTCGACCGGCTCAAGAACCTGCGCTGCCAGCCGTCCGACATCGGCGTCCTGGGCTCGGGGTGCAATTCCGCCGTGGCGCCGCCGCAGCTCAACCCGCAGTTCGACGTGCAGACGGGCGGCACCATCGGGCAGCGCGTGCACGTGAACGTGAACTACAACTCGCTGAACGAGTTCGAGGCGTCCAACAACGTCAACGTCTACTACCAGGGGCTCGAGGACGAGGTGCTGCGCCGCGTGGACGTGGGCAACGTCACCTTCCACGCGCCCGCCTCCCAGTTCATCACCGCCGGGATCCCCGCCAACAACTTCGGCTTCCAGGCCCAGGCGCAGCTGGGGCCGCTGAGCTTCGGCGGCATCTACGCGCAGCAGCGCGGCAACGTGGTGCAGGGGCGCAGCTACCTGGTGGGCCAGCAGACCCTGCAGCCGGTGAGCCGGCAGCTGAGCGACCGCGACTACGAGCCGGACCGGTTCTTCTTCGTGGTGGACCCGGCCACCATCCCCGGGTATCCCTCGGTGGACATCCTCAACCTCAACACGGCCGCCCTGCCGCCGGCCGACCGGGTCGTGCAGGTGCGGGTGTACCGGCGCCGCAGCACCGTGGGCCAGATCACGGCGCAGCAGAACTACGGCGGTATCCCCGCCGTGGCGCTGCGCGCCGACAGCCCCCAGCGCGCCGGCCCGTTCGCCTGGGACCTGCTGATCGAGGGCCGGGACTACTACCTCGATCCCTCGGGCCTGTGGTTCGCGCTCACCAACCGCCTCGATCCGGGCGACTACCTCGCCGTCTCCTACGTCACGGCCGCGGGGGACACCGTCGGCACCTTTCCGGCCGCGGCCCGCGCCGACTTCACCGACACGCTGGAGCTGATCCACGAGCCGCAGACCACGTCCGATTTGCCCACCTTCCGCTACGCCATGCGCAACGTGTACCGCGTGGGGGGCGTGGACGCGGTGGTGCGGGACGGCGCCCAGCTCGCGATCTCGGTGGCGCAGTCGCAGCGGCCCGCCGCCGGCGCGGCGACGTTCCTGGCGCTGCTGGGCCTCGCGCTCCCCACGGACCAGACCACCTTCGACCAGGTGAACCGCCTGTTTCCCCGCCCCCAGGACCCGGGGGGCGGCGCCCCGCTCCGGGACTACTTCGTGGTGTTCCCCAGCCTCGAGCCGTTCGCCGACAGCACCCTGCTGCCGCCGCAGTTCCGCAACGACTCGCTGTACCGGACGCCGAACTACCTGCTGTTCACCGAGGGCCCGCCGCCGCTGTACCAGCTGTCCCTGAACTACCAGGCCACCGGGGGCGACCAGCGGGGCACCCTGTCGCTGGGCGCCGCGCAGATCCGGCCCGGCAGCGAAAAGCTGACGGTCGGCGACCGCACCCTGGTGCGGAACGTGGACTACACGATCAACTACGAGATCGGGCAGGTGACCTTCCTCAACCCCGACTCGCTGTTCCCCCAGCCGACCACGGTCACCGTGCAGTACGAGGAGCAGCCGGGCTTCCAGATCGCGCCCACCTCGATCTACGGCCTGCAGAGCAGCTACGACCTGGGGCAGCACGGCTCGGTGTCCGTGCTGGGGATGTACCAGTCCCAGGCCAGCAACTTCACCCGGCCGCAGCTCGGCTTCGAGCCCCAGTCGAACTTCGTCGGCGGCGTCTCCGCCAACCTCAACTTCCAGCCGACGGGGCTGACCCGGCTCCTCAACCGGCTGCCGCTGGTCCACACCACCGTGCCCTCCGCGGTGACGCTCAACGCGGAGCTGGCCACGTCGCGCCCGTCGCCCAACCGCGCCGGGCAGGCGTGGGTGGCGACGTTCGACCAGGGGGGGAACTTCCTGCCCCTCACCGAGACCTCCTGGGACGTGGGCAGCCGGCCCGCCGCCGCCCACGGGCTCGGCGGGACCGGCATTGATCCCGCCACCGGGTTCCAGGACGCGAACGCCGCGACCCTGGTCTGGCAGAACCTCATCTCGGGGCCGAGCGGCATCGTGCAGTTCACCTCCACGCAGATTGACACCTCGATCGTGCTGCAGGGAGCGTCGCAGACCACGGAGAACGTGCTGTGGATGTATCTGTACCCGGACAGCGTGGGCGGCCTGCCGGACACCCTCGGGCGGCCCCGCTGGTACCTGCCGCACACCGGGGGGCCGCGGTGGGGCTCGATCACGCTGCCGCTCTCTTCGACGGGCGTGGACCTCTCCCGCATCGAGTACCTCGAGTTCTGGGTGTTCCAGAGCCCGAACAGCCCGGCGACCCAGGCGGGCGCGTCCATCGCGTTCGACTTCGGGCGCGTGTACGAGGACGCCGCCAGCTTCATCCCCACCAGCTTCAAGGTCGCCGGCGGGGATACCACCTATTTCGGCCGCCGCCGCGTCGGCGAGGGGCGCCTCCAGACCGAGCGCGACACCCTGACCAACGC
>JAJYLI010000036.1 GCA_021787855.1 bacterium
CGATCTACAGCGGCAGCCACGCGGGGCGCTGGTCGAGCTGCGCGCAGTGCCACGACGTGGCCAACGACCCCAGCCAGTTCACCTGCATGTCGAGCGGCTGCCACGACCAGGCGACCACGAACTCCAAACATACGGGCGTGACGGGCTACCAGTACGTGGCGACGGCGTGCCTGGCGTGCCACCCGACGGGACAAGGTGGGGGCTGACCTCCGGCGGAGACCTCGCACCTGTTCTGAACGCCGCCTTCCCGGCACTCCCATCTAGCCGCGAAGGATGGGCGTCCCAAACTTCGTCTCGAGGTCCACGCCGCACGCCTTCAGCAGCGCATACGGCGCCACGCCGCCCACCAGGATGAACACGTAGTCGTTGGGCCGCGAGGCCGGCTGGCCCGCGACGTCGAAGTCCACCCGGTCGGGCAGGATGGCGGTGACCCGCGCGTCGCGCAGGATCTCCACCATTCCCTCCCGTTCCAGGAGCAGCAGGCGCTGGATCAGCGGCGCGCGCGCGCCGCCGAACTCCGCGCGGCGGTGGCACAGGGTCACCGTGGTGCGGGGCCGCTTGGCGAGGGCCATCGCCGCCTCCAGGGCCGAGGAGCCGCCACCCACCACCACCACCCGCTGGCCGTCGTACAATTCGGGCTCGATCAGCCGGTAGGCGACCTTGCTCAGCTCCTCCCCGGGCACCTCGAGCCGCCGGGGGGTGCCGCGGCGGCCCAGCGCGAGGACGATCCGCCGCGACGGGATCAGGCCCGCCGTCGTGTGGGCGCGGAACTCACCGTCCGCCCGCTCCACCTTCTCCAGGCGCACCCCCTCTTCCACCTCGATGCCCCGGCGCTCGAGCACGCCGAGCCAGAACGCCAGCAGCGGCTCCTTCTCGACTTCGCGGAACGGGATCTCGCCCACGCCCGACAGCACGATGGGGTGCGTCATCACCAGCTTCTTGCGCGGGTAGTGCAGGATCGAGCCGCCGAGCGTGCCCTGCTCGATCACCCGGAACCGGAGGCCCGCCTGCTGCGCGACCAGCGCGGCCGCCAGCCCCGCGGGCCCCGCGCCCACGACGAGAACGTCCAGCGTGTCGCGGCCGCGCTCCCTCGGCTGGGCGGCCAGGTGCTGCACGGCCTGGGTGGCCTGCCAGATGGCGTTGCGAATCAGCCCCATCCCGCCCAGCTCGCCCACCACGTACAGGCCTGGCACGTTGGTCTCGAAGTGCTCGGTGAGCCGGGGAATCTCGGCGCCCCGCGTCTCCGTGCCGATCACCAGCGTGATCGCGCCCACGGGGCAGACCCGCTCGCAGATGCCGTGGCCCACGCACTCCACGGCGTGCGCCACGTGCGCCTTGTTCCGCAGCGTGACGAGCACGTCCTGCTCCGGGCAGCCGCGCACGCACTCGCCGCAGCCGATGCACAGCCCCTCGTCCACCCTGGGGTGGAGCGAGACCACCTCGTGCGTCCCCAGCTCGTGCGCCTCGGCCAGCAGCGCGAGGGCGCGCCGGTCCTTGCGCCACTGGTGCACGACGACCGGCACCATCGCCATGAGCACCAGGGCGGTGACGACCAGAAAACCGATGAAATTGAGGGACATCCGTGACTCGGATAATAACAGGCGGCGGGCCGCCAGCGGCCGGCCCGCCGCCCCGCCCTGGCCCTAGGTCGGCTCGGCGAAGCTCTTGTGCCTGCTCTCGAGGCCCTCCGCCACGCGCGACCAGTCCATCTCCTTCTCGAACTCCACGAACAGCGTGCCGTCCACCAGGACGCGCGGGCTCAGGTTGAGGCGCAGGACCTCGCGGTACACCCGCCGCCGCGTCTCGTACGGGACGTCGCTGGGGCGGCGCAGGCTCTTGCGGTAGGCCGCCCAGTTGGCCAGCGCGATCCAGGGATAGAGGAACGGCAGCAGCAGCGCCGAAGTCGGCTTCACCGATTCGTGCCGCACGGCCGCGATCCGGAAGCCGGCCAGCCGGGCCAGCACCCGCAGCTTCTGGATCCCGATCAGGAAGACGTGCCCGAAGTAGATCTCCCGGGTGAGCCCGGGGGCCGAGAGCCATACCGAGTCCAGCTCGTTGGGCGGCATCATGCCGCCGAACCGCTCGCTCT
Source organism: bacterium (assembly GCA_021787855.1). Classification (GTDB taxonomy): domain Bacteria; phylum Gemmatimonadota; class Gemmatimonadetes; order Gemmatimonadales; family JACORV01; genus Fen-1245. The sequence goes on from JAJYLI010000036.1 coordinate 2,090, forward strand.
CGGCCAGCAGGTAGCTCAGGCGCGCGCGCAGGTTCGAGTAGTTGGGCGTCGTGAGAACCAGCAGGCCGCCCGGCTTGAGGATCCGGTTGAACTCCCGCAGGGCTCGCGCCTGATCGGAGAAGTGCTCGATGCCCTCCTGGCAGATCACGATGTCGGCGTGCGCGTCCGGCACCGGAAGGCCGTCGGCGATGTCGGCGCGGCGGCACTCCAGCCCCTCGCCCTTGAAGAACTCCGGGAACAGGTCGAACGGCAGGACCGTGGCGCCGAGGTCCCGCAGCACGCGCGAGGTCTCCCCGCTCCCGGCCGGGAAATCCACCACGACCTTGCCCGCGAACCGGTCGCGGTGCGCCTCGAGCCAGCCGTCGAAGAAGGTCTTGAACGACATCGAGGTCCGAACTTGCGCTGGAGCGGCGATTCGAGCAACACTGGGAGCCCGGCGCCCGGCCCAAGCGGAGGCATCAGCGATGTACGAGCCTCGTCACCACCCTCCCATCTCCCGCGACCGGTTCCTCCGGCGGCTGGCGGGCCACTTCGCGCTCGCGGCCGGCTTCGTGCTGGTCTCGCTGCTCATCGGCATGGCGGGGTACGGGGCCTTCGAGCGCCTCGGCTGGCGGGACGCCTTCCTCAACGCCGCGATGCTGCTGGGCGGCATGGGGCCGGTCGAGACCCCTCAGACCCCGGCCGGCAAGGTGTTCGCGGGTCTGTACGCGCTCTACTGCGGCCTGGTGGCCCTGGTCGCGGCGGCGATCATGCTGGCGCCCGCCGTGCACCGCATGCTCCACCTGTTCCACTGGAAGGCCGACCGGGAAGGCTGAAGCTCAGGGAGCGGCTGCCGCCTCCCTGCTGCGGAGCGGAGATGCCCGGGGCGGGACTCGAACCCGCAGGGGGTCGCCCCCAGGGGATTTTAAGTCCCCCGCGTCTGCCGATTTCGCCACCCGGGCCGAGAGCGGGAAACGGGACTCGAACCCGCGACCCCAACCTTGGCAAGGTTGTGCTCTACCAACTGAGCTATTCCCGCAATTCCGATCCTGAACGTAGGCTTGGCGCGGCTCACCGGTCAAGCGCGGCGGCGCACAACATTGACAACTGCCGTCGCAATCCGTAGCCTCCCCCCCCATTGCCACGGCCTCCTCACGCCGGCCGTCGCAGCCGTCCCACCAGGCCTTCGGAGGGCACCATGCGGCGAATCGCCGTACCCGGTACGGTCACCCTGCTGGCCGCGACCCTGCTCGCGCCCGGCGCGCGAGCGCAGGGCTTCGCGGTCTACGAGCACGACGCCTGCATCATGGCGCGCGGCGCGGCCGGTGTCGCCGACCCGTGCAACCAGGCCAGCGCCGTGTTCTTCAATCCGGCGGCGGTGCTCGGGGGGACCAGGAAGCTCAACATCGAGGCCAACCTGACGCTCATCGCGCCCACGGGGAACTTCACCGACAGCGCGACCCGCGCGCAGACCGACCTCAACAAGCACACCTTCCCCGTCCCGGCGGGCTACGCCAGCTACCAGCTCAGCCCGCGGCTCGCGGTGGGCCTCGGGGCCTACGCGCCCTACGGCCTGACCACGGACTGGCCCACCACCTTCGCCGGCCGGTTCCTGGCGTACAAGACGACCATCGCCAGCATCTACGTCCAGCCCACGGTGGCCTTCGCCGTCACGCCCAAGTTCCAGATCGGCGGCGGGCCGGTGTACGTGCACTCCTCCGCGCAGGTGCACCGGCGGGTGGATGCCTCGACGGTCGGCGCCGGCCCCATCACCTCGCTCAGCGAGCTGGGCATCCCGGCGGGGACCGACTTCGCCGACGCCCTGTTCGACGTGAAGGGCAACGGCTGGGGCTTCCACATCGGCGCGCTCTACAAGGTGACCGACCGGCTCACGCTGGCCGCCCGGTACCTCAGCCAGGTGAAGATCAACTACACGGGCACCGCCACCTTCACGCAGGTCAAGACCGGGATCACGCTGCCGCCCGGCAACCCGTTCGGCCTGCCGGGGGGCACGTCGCTCGACTACGTGCTGCTCGCGGCGTTCCAGACCGGCGCGCTGCTCTCGAACCAGAGCGCCAGCACTTCGATCACCATGCCGGACCAGTACGTGGTGGGCCTGGCGTACAAGGTGCTGAGCAACCTGAGCGTGATGGCGGACTGGCAGCACACCGACTGGAGCCTGTTCAAGACCCTGGACCTCAAGCTGAGCATCGCGCCCTCGCTCAACGAGTACGAGGGCTACAAGAACACCGACGCGTTCCGCGTCGGGCTGGACTGGCAGGCGACCCCCAAGGTGGCGATCCGCGTGGGCGGCCTGCGGCACAACGGCGCCGCCCCCGACGTGTCGGTGACCCCGATGCTGCCCGAGGGGAACCGGGTCGAGGGCACGGCCGGCGTGGGGCTCAAGCTGACGCCGATGCTGACGCTCGATCTGGCCTACCAGTACCTGCAGCAGCAGGACCGCCGGGGGCGGGTGATGGACCCGCTGCCGGGGCAGCAGCCGACGACGGCCCTGAACACCGGGCTGTACAAGTTCACCGCGAACCTGTTCGGCGCCAGTCTGGCGCTGGCCTTCTGACCCGGGGAGCCGCGACCTATGCGCACGTCTCGCATCATTCTCGCCGCGCTGGCGCTCCCGCTCCTCGCCGGATGCTCCAGCCTGCTGGACAACCAGAGCATCGGCCCCGCCGGCGTTCCGGCCGGCGGCGCGATGTTCACCCGTTACATCGCGCTCGGCACCAGCATCAGCGCCGGCGTGCAGTCGGCCGGCATTGACGACAGCACGCAGCAGCGGGCATACCCCTACCTCCTGGCCGGGGCCATGGGCCTCACGCCCGGGGCCAACTGGTTCTACCCGGCGTTCAACGCGCCGGGCTGCCCGCCCCCGTACACCAACCCGCTGACCGGCGCCCGCGTGGGCGGCTTCAACGACGCCACCGGCGGCGGCAGCCTCTGCGGCCTGGTGAACCCCCTCAAGGCGCCGCTGCAGCAGAACTACTACAACAACCTGGGCGTGCCCAGCATGCGGGTGGGCCAGGCGCTGCACATCGCCGCGCTGCTCGATCCGTCCACCGACACGCTCGGCGCCGCGATGTTCATCACCGGCGGTCGCAGCCCGGTGGCCATCGTCGCGGGGGCGCAGCCGACCTTCGTGACCGTGGAGCTGGGCGCCAACGACGCCCTGCACGCGGCCACCAGCGGCGACACGACGCTGCTGACGCCGCTGGCGCTGTTCACGGCGCAGTACGACTCGCTGGCGACCGACATCGCCGCCGTCCCCGGGGTGAAGGTGGCCCTGGCCAACGTGCCGAACGTGGACAACATCCCCTTCCTGACCAAGGGCCAGGTGTTCTTCTGCCTCGCCACCGGGGCGTGCCCCGGCGTGCCGGCCACCGCGCCGTTCAACTCCCCCAACTTCGTGGTGGACGTCAGCTGCGCGCCGTCCGCCGCGGGCGGCGTCGGGGACAAGATGGCGGTCGGGTTCCCGGCCACGGCGAAGATCGCGGGCGTGCTGGCCGGCGGCGGCGGGGCAACGCTGAACTGCGGCGCCGGGACCGCCAGCGTGATCACCGGCCCCACGCCGACGCCCGTCGGCCCGGTCGTGGGAGTGGCGGCGATGGCGGCCATCTCCGCCAGGGTCGCGGCGTTCAACGGCGTGATCGCCGGCGCGGCCTCGTCGCACGGGTGGGCGTACGCCAACCTGGACAGCGCGATGGCGGCGCTGGTCGTGGCGGGCGCCATTCCCGCCTTCCCCAACCTGACGGGCACCGGGCCGATCTTCGGCAACTACATTTCGCTCGACGGATTCCACCCGTCCAACGCGGCCCACAAGCTGATCGCCGACCTGTTCGTGGCGGCGATTGATCACACCTACGGCAAGACGCTGACACCGCCCTGACGGGGCGCGACGCAGCCGCGCCGGTTTCCATCGGGCGGCCGCCTCCGGGCGGCCGCCCGATGCGTTTGGTCCCCCGCGAAACCCTCGACGCCCGGCGCGCGAGGCGCTAGACTCCATGCCGCCCATGCCGCCCATGCCGCGCGCCGCCCGGCTCGTCGCCCTCCTCGCGCTCGCCCTCGCCACCGGCGCCGTCCTTCCCGGCCCGCTCGCGGCCCAGACCGAGTTCGCCGTGCCGCTGGCGCCCGGCCAGGTCCGCCTGGACATCACGCCGTGGTGGCAGAGCTGGGACCATCGCTACGATCCGTCCTCGCCCGGCACGCCGACCCCCATCAACGCGTACTTCGAGTCGGACTCCTTCGGCGTGGCGTCCCTGCCCTTCCTGGCGCCGCTGCAGAGCGAGATCCGGAAGGCCTCCGGCCAGAGCGGCTTCACGCTCGACCTCGGGCGCACCACGGCCGCCATGACCGCCAGCGTCCGGACCATCCCCATCGGCCTGGAGCTGGGCCTCACGAAGAGCCTCGCCATCGGCGTGACCGTGCCGATCGTCCGCAGCCAGGTGTACGTCGGGTTCAAGACCGACAGCACGCGGCCGGGGAACGTGTACTGGAACGACACCACCGCTACCGCCGCGTTCCGCGGCCAACTCGCGGCGGTCCTGGCCGCGCTTCAGACCCAGGCCACCAGCGGGCCCGCCGCGCTCCGGGCGCAGGCGCAGGCGCTGCTCGACACGCTGCAGCCGTACGTCGGCGTGAGCCGGGCGCTGTTTCTCCCGCAGGCCGGCAGCGCCGCGGGCGCGGGGATCGCGGGCCGCCTGGACAGCATGGAGACCGCCTACGCGCAGCTCGCGGCACAGTACGGTGACTCCGGCGTCAGCCTGCCGGCCCTGACCGCGGCGCTGCCGCTGCCGGACAGCGTCGCCGTCCTGGGACGGCAGGACCTGGAGAGTTTCTTCTCGGATCCCGCCGGGCCCATGGCCGCGGACACCTTCGGCAACCTGATCCGCACCGGCATCGGCGACATCACCGCGCACGCCACCTGGCAGTTCGCCGACGCCAAGACGTACCGCGGGCAGCTCCTGTTCACGGTGCGCTTCCCGACCGGCAGCGCGCCGGCCGCGAACGAGTTCATGGATCTGGGCACCGGCACCCACCAGCTGGGCTTCGAGGCGGCCCTGGCCAACGACCTCGTCCTGGGGAACCGGTTCCTGATCCACGGCGTCGCTCGCGTGGGCGGCGCGTCGAGCGACCAGATCCCCATGCGGGTGACCCCCCCCTGGCTGCCATTCGCCCCCGTCGCGCAGCAGGCCGTGATCCGGCGCACCCCGGCCCCCTGGGCAGGCCTGGAAGTGTCCCCCACCTGGCTGCTCGACGACGCGTTCTCCGCGCGGGTGAGCTTCGGCTACTTCGCGGAGGGGGCGATGAAGCACGCCTACGCGGACCCGGCCGATTCGGCGCGCGTGGGGATGCCGGCGAGCGTGCTGGACGAGAACACGGCGGTGCGGTGGACGCGGCTGGGGGCGGGCGTGACGTTCTCCACCGTGGCCCGCTACGCCGCGGGCAAGGCGTCCCTGCCCTACGACCTCACGGTGAGCTACGCGAACACCATCTGGGGCAGCGCCTGGGTGCCGAAGATCAGTCAGTTCAGCGTCGCGCTGAGAGCGTACATCAGCGTCTTCAGGTGAGCCGGGAGGTGATCACGTGATCACCTCCCCGTCCCGTGTTGCTTCAGCAGCTCCTGGGCATGCCGGCGGGCGGTCGCCGGCGAGGCTTCGCTCCCCAGCATCCTCGCCACCTCGTCCACCCGGTCGCCGCCCAGGACGACGCGCGCCGCGGCCGCCGTGACGCCGCCCGCCGCCGCCTTCTCCACCACCAGATGGTGATCGCCGGCCGCGGCGACCTGCGGCAGATGGGTGATCACGACGACCTGATGCGCCCGGGCGACCTGGCTCAGCGCCTCCGCGACGCGCCCGGCCACGTGCCCGCCCACGCCCTGATCCACTTCGTCGAACACCAGGGTCGGCACCGCGTCGTGCCGCGCCAACTCGGCCTTGAGCGCCAGCATCACCCGGGACAGCTCGCCCCCCGAGGCGCTGCGGGCCAGCGGCCGCTCGTCCAGCCCCGGGTTGAGCTGCACCATGAACGCCACCGTCTCGGCGCCGGCGCCGGTCGGCTCCGGGACCGCCCCCAGCTCCACCCGGAACCGGCCGCCGGGCATGCCCAGCTCGCCCAGCCGCGCGCTCACCGCCCGCGCCAGCTTCCGGGACGCCGCCGCGCGCTTGGCCGTGAGGGCACCGGCGCGCTCGCGCAGCACGCCCCGGGCTTCCTCCAGGCGCCGCGCCAGGGCCACCAGGTCCGTATCGGCCGTATCGAGCAGCTCCAGCTCGCGCCGCGCCTCCGCGCCCGCGGCGATCACGCGCTCCATCCCGGGCCCGTACTTCTGGTCCAGGCGGAACAGCGCGTCCCGGCGCCGCTCGACCTCCGCCAGCCGCGCCGGGTCCAGCTCGATGGCCTCCCGGTAGGTCCGCACCGCGCGCGCCAGCTCTTCGATGCTGAGCGCCGCCGCCTCGAGCAGCTCGCGCCACGCGGCCGCCCCGGCCGGATCAATGCGCTCCAGCGACCCCAGCAGGCGCGCCGCCCGGCCGAGCGTCGGGCCGGCCGCCGGCTCCTCGCCGTCCAGCAGGCCGGCCAGCTCCTCCGCCACGCGGCCCAGCTCCTCGGCGTGGGTCAGCCGCCGCGTCTCCGCCTCGAGCTGCTCCAGCTCGCCCGGCTTCGGCCTGGCGCGCGTGATCTCGTCCGCCACGTGGCGCAGGTAGTCCGCGCGCTTCCGGGCCTCCCCGCGCCGGGTCTCGAGCGCCACCCGCTCCCGCGCCAGCGCCTCGCACGCATCCCACGCCTCGCGCGTCCCGGCCGCCTCTCCCGCCGCGTCCGCGAAGGCGTCGAGCATGTCCCGCTGCGCCTCGGGCTCCAGCAACGACTGGGTCTCGTGCTGTCCGTGGAGATCCACCAGCCGCCGGCCCACCGCGGCCAGCACGCCCACGGTCACGGGGCTGCCGTTGACCCACGCGCGGCTCCGCCCGCCGGCCTGGACCTCGCGCTTCAGGACCACCCGGCCCTCGTCCGACTCGATTCCCTGCACGGCCAGCGGCGCGAGCAGGTCGTCCCGCCCGCCGAGATCGAAGGCGCCCTCGACGGACGCCCGCTCCGCCCCCGTGCGCAGCAGGTCGGCCGTGGCGCGCTCACCCAGCAGCAGGGCCAGCGCATCCACCAGCATGGACTTGCCGGCCCCGGTCTCGCCGGTCAGGACGTTCAGGCCGGGGGCCAGCTCCAGATGGGCGTCGGCGATGACGGCCAGATCGCGGACCCGGAGCTCGGTCAGCATCCCGACGGGGAGGTGAGGAGGTGATGAAGTGATGAAGTGAGGCGCTGAGAAAGGCGCATCCGGGCCGCCGGTCGGCTAGGCTTCCCGGTCCGACAGGTCACCCCACTGGAGCTTGCGGCGGAGGCGGACGAAGAACGATTCGCCGTCGGCCTGCGCCAGCAGCACCGGGTGCGGCGCGCGGCAGACCGTCACCTCCTGGTGCGGCAGCAGCCGCGCGGCCACCTGGCCGTCCACCGACATCCGGAGCTCGTCCTTGTCGGGCACGGGGTCCAGCACGCGCAGCGTCAGCGTGGAGCTGGCCGGCACCACCAGGGGGCGGACGGCGAGGGTGTGGGGACAAATGGCCGTGATGACGACGGCGTCCACCCCGGGGATCACCACCGGGCCGCCGGCCGACATCGAGTAGGCGGTGGAGCCCGTGGGCGTGCTGACGATGATCCCGTCGGCCGAGTAGGCGCCGACCTCCTGCCCCTCGACGGCCACCGACATGCGGATCACCCGGGCGATGCCGCCCTTGTGGATCACCACGTCGTTGACGGCGACGAACTCCTCCGCGCTCCCGCCGACCCGGGCGGACAGCGCCAGACGGGAGTCGAGCGCGTACTCGCCCCGCACCACGCGCCGCAGCATCTCCACGGCGGTTTCCGGGCCGGCGGCGGCCAGGAAGCCCACGCGGCCCAGGTTGATGCCGAGGATGGGCACGCCCCGCCGGCACGCCAGCCGCGCGCCCCTGAGCAGCGTGCCGTCGCCCCCCAGGCTGAAGATGAAGTCCACGGCGGTGCTCGCGGTCAGCGTGCCCCCCGCGGCGCCGCCGGGCCCCAGGACCGCGATCTCCTCCTCGGCGAACAACCGCACGCCCAGGGCCGGGGCTTCCGCCGCCATCGCCGCGAGGATCCGGTCAATGGAGTGGTAGCGGAGGTTCCCGACCACCCCGACGTTCACGGCGACAGCGCCGCGTGCGCCGCCACCAGCGCCCGCACCCGCGCCGCGATGGCGCCGGCGGTGAGTCCGGCGGCCTCGAGCTGCTTGCCCCGCGGCGCGTGCTCGTACGTCCGGTCCGGCGCGCCGTGCGCCACCACCCGCGCGGACGGCGCCGGCGTCAGCCCCTCGACCAGCGCGGCCAGGTAGGCGCCGAAGCCGTTCGTCACCACCCCGTCCTCGATCGTGACCAGCAGGTGGTGCTCCCGGAGGAGGGCGTCGAGCGCCTTCCGGTCCACCGGCTTGACGAACCGGCAGTTCACCACCGTGGCGTCCAGCCCGTCGGCCTTGAGCGCCTCCGCCGCCTCGACGGCCGGCGCGCACATCGCCCCCACCGCCAGCAGCGCGACGTCCCGCCCGCGCCGCAGCGTCTCCCAGGTGCCGTAGGGCACCGCCGGGACGCTCGACACGGGGGGCGGATCGGCCGGCGTCTTGTCCCGCGGGTAGCGGATCGCGAACGGCCCCTCGGTGCGGGCCAGGGCGCAGCGCAGCAGCCCGATCAGCTCCGCGGCGTCCCGCGGCGCCGCGATGGTCATGCCCGGCACGGCCAGCAGGTAGGCCAGGTCGTACAACCCCATGTGGGTCTGCCCGTCGTCGCCCACCATCCCCGCGCGGTCCAGGCAGAAGATCACCGGCAGCTTCTGGATCGCCACGTCGTGGATGATGTTGTCGTAGGCCCGCTGCAGGAACGTGGAGTAGATGGCCACGACCGGCCGCAGGCCCTGGGTGGCCAGCCCCGCGGCGAAGGTGGTGGCGTGCCCCTCGGCGATCCCCACGTCGAAGAACCGCTCGGGGTACCGGCTCTGGAAGATGCTCGTGCCCGTGCCCGTGGGCATCGCCGCCGTGATCACGACCAGCTCCGGGTGCTCGGCCGCCAGCGCCGTCACCGCCTCGCCGAACACCCTGGTCCACTGCGGCGGCCCGCCGCCCGCGGCCTTGAGCTCGCCCGTCGAAGGGTCGTAGGGCGCCCGCGAGTGGAACTTCTCCACGTCGGCGGGCAGCGGGAATCCCTTGCCCTTCTGGGTCAGCACGTGCAGCAAGCGCGGTCCCTTGAGCTGCCGGATCTTCTCGAGCGCGTCCACCAGACCCCGCACGTCGTGTCCGTCCACCGGGCCGAAGTACCGCACGCCCATCTCCTGGAACAGCACGCCCGGCAGCACCAAGTTCTTCAGACTCTCTTCGGCGCGCCTGGCAAATTCCTGCACGCCGTGGCCGACCATTGCGTCCACGCGCTGGGTCAGGTGCTTCAGCTCGTCGCGCACCCGGTTGTACAGGGGGTTGGTGGCGACGTTGGCCAGGTAGCGGCTCATCGCCCCGACGTTGGGGGCGATGGACATGCCGTTGTCGTTGAGGATGATGATGAGGTCGCGGTTCGAGTGGCCGGCGTTGTTCATGCCCTCGTACGACAGGCCGCAGGTCATGGCGCCGTCGCCCACGATGGCCACGACGTCGTGGTGCTCGCCCTTGAGGTCCCGCGCCACCGCCATGCCCACCGCGGCCGAGAGGGCGGTGCCCGCGTGCCCGGCGCCGAAGTGGTCGTGGGGGCTCTCGTCGCGGCGCAGGAAGCCCGAGATCCCGCCCTGCTGCCGCAGGGTGTCCAGCCGGTCGTTGCGCCCGGTCAGGAGCTTCCAGGTGTAGGCCTGGTGGCCCACGTCCCAGACGACCTTGTCCCGGGGCGAGTCGAACACCACCGCGACGGCGGTGGCCAGCTCGACCACGCCCAGGCTGGCCCCGATATGGCCGCCGGTGCGGGAGACGACGTCCACGAGGCGGTGGCGGATCTCCTCGCACAGCTCGGGGAGCTGTTCGCGGGGCAGGCGTTTGAGGTCTTCGAGTCCGTTGATCCCGTCCAGCAGTGCCATCGGCAGACCAGCCATCCTCTCCGCCCGGGGTGGCCAGCGGCCCCGGGGCACGCAAGAGCTCAGGAGCGGCGCGCGACCACGAACCGCGCGAGCGCCGCGAGGAGGGGTGAAGATACTCGCGCGGCGGCGAGATGGGCCACCGCCCGCGCGGCCAGCCGCTCGGCCTCCCGCTGGGCGCCGGCGATCCCCAGCAGGATGGGCAGGGTCGGTTTTCCCTGCCGGGCGTCCTTCCCCGGGGTCTTGCCCAGCTCCTCGGACGTGGCGGTGAGGTCCAGCACGTCGTCGGCGATCTGGAAGGCGAGTCCCACGTCCTCGCCGTAGGCGCGGCACGCCGCGCGCACCGTGTCGCCGGCGCCGGCCGCCACCGCCCCGATCTCCACCGAGGCCGCGATCAGGGCGCCGGTCTTCCGGGCATCAATCGCCATGACGCCCTCGCGGGAGAGCGGCGCCCGCCCCGGCTCCGTCGAGGCCACCAGGTCCAGCACCTGGCCGCCGATCATCCCGCCGGCGCCGGCGGCGCGGAACAGCAGCCCCTGCACCTCGCGGGCGGGGCCCGCCGCCAGGCCCAGCAGCCGCGCCGCGCGGTCCACGGCCGCGGCCGCCACCGGGACCATGGCGAAGCCGGCGACGGTCGCGCGCGGCACGTCGAAGGCCCGGTGCACCGTGGGCCGGCCGCGCCGCAGGTCGTCGTCGTCCATGCACGGCAGGTCGTCGTGCACCAGCGAATAGGCGTGGACGATCTCCACCGCGGCCGCCAGGTCGGCCACCGCCGGACTGGCGCCCCCGGCCGTCTCGTAACCGGCCAGCACCAGCGCGGGCCGGAAGCGCTTGCCGGAGCCCAGCACCGCGTAGCGCACCGGCTCGCCGAGGGCGCCTTCGAGGCGCGGCAGGATCTCGTCCAGGGCGCGCGCCAGGGCGCGATCGGTCTCCTCCCGGGCGCGGGCCAGGAAGGCGTCCACCATGGCGCGCTCGTCAGAGGTCGTCAACGCGGACGCTTCCGTCGGCCGCCTCGCGCAGCTGCTTCAGCCGCAGCTCGGCCTCGCCCAGCCGCTCGCGGGCGGCCTTGAGCCGCCGCACGCCTTCCTCGAACAGGGCCAGCGCGCGGTCCAGGTCCACGTCCTCCACCTCCAGCGCGCGCACGATCGCGTCCAGCCGCCCCAGGTCTTCCTCGAGCGACGGCCGCGCCGGCCCCCCCCCCGCTTCCTCCCCGCCGCCTCCCCGCACGCCCGCGCCGCTCACCGGGCCCCCTCCGACCGCGCCGCGACATCCCCGTCGGTGATCCGGAGCCGGAACGCCCGCCCGGCCGGGAAGTCCGCCACGCGCCGCAGCACGTGGCCCGTCTCGTCCCGCGCCACCGCGTAGCCGCGGTCCAGCACCTTGAGCGGCGACAGGGCGTCCAGCGCCGCCCCCAGCCGCGCCAGCTCCGCCACGCGCGCGGCCAGGCGGCGATCGCACGCCACGCCCATCCGGGCCGCCTGCCGGCGCAGCCGCTCGCCGGTGGCCGCCAGCCGCCGGTCCACCGCGACGCCGAGCCGGGTCGTGGTGTGCGCCAGCCGCCCGCCGGCCGCCTCCAGGCGCCGCGTCGCCGCCGTGCGCAGCCCGGCCGCCATGGCGTCCAGGCGCCGCAGCAGCTCGATCCGGTCGGGCACCGCCAGCTCCGCCGCCGCCGACGGCGTCGCGGCGCGCACGTCGGCCACCAGGTCGGTGAGGGTCACGTCGGTCTCGTGCCCCACCGCGGCCACCGTGGGCGCGCGCGAGGCGGCCACCGCCCGGGCCACCCGCTCGTCGTTGAACGCCCACAGGTCCTCCTTGGAACCACCCCCGCGGCCGACGATCAGCACGTCCAGCGCCGGCAGCCGGTTGGCCAGCGCCAGCGCCCGGCACAGGTCCTCCGCCGCGCCCTCGCCCTGCACCCGCGCTCCCACCAGCACCAGCTCCAGGCCCGGCCAGCGCTTGCCGGCCACCGCGACCACGTCGTGCCACACCGCGCCCTCGGGGCTGGTGACCACGCCCACGACGCGGGGGAACGGCGGCAGGCGGCGCTTCCGGGCCGGATCCAGCAGCCCGTCCTTCTCCAGGGCCAGCCGCGCGCGCTCCAGGGCGATGGCGTAGAAGCCGCCCTCCGTGGTGGCCAGCAGCTCGCGCACCACGAGCTGCAGCTGGCCGCGCCGCTCGTCCACCGACAGCTCGCCGCGCGCGAACACCTTGAGCCCGTCCTCCGGGGTCGCGGGCACGCGCCGGGCGTCGCTCCGCCACATCACGCAGCGGAGCTGCGCCGCCGGGTCCTTGAGGCTGAAGTACCAGTGCCCCGAGGGATACGCCTTGAAGTTGGAGATCTCGCCCTCGACCCACAGCGGCGGGAAGGCGTGCTCCACGACCCCGCGCGCCGCCGCCAGCACCTGGGCGACGGTGAGGGGGCGCTCCCGGGGACGCGGCTCCAGCGGCAGCGGGAGCGTCACGCCGCCTGGCGCGCCGCCTGCACCGTGTTGCGCATCAGCAGCGCGATGGTCATCGGGCCCACGCCGCCGGGGACCGGCGTGATCTTGCTCGCCACTTCCACGGCCTGCGCGAAGTTCACGTCGCCCACCAGCCGGTAGCCCTTCTCGGCCTTCGGGTCCTCGACCCGGTTGACGCCGACGTCAATCACCACGGCGCCGGGCCGGATCATGTCGCCCGTGATCACCTCGGGGCGCCCCGCGGCCACGACCAGGATCTCGCCCTGGCGCGTCATCGCCGGCAGGTCCCGGGTGCCGGTGTGCGCCACGGTCACGGTGGCGTTGGCGCCCTTCGCCTTCTGCATCAGGATGTTGGCCACGGGCCGCCCCACGATGAGCGAGCGGCCGACCACCACGACGTGCTTGCCGCCGGGGTCGGCCCCGCTCCGCAGCAGCAGCTCCTGCACGCCGGCGGGGGTGCACGGCCGGAAGGCGGACGGGTCGCCGATCACCAGCTTCCCCACGTTCACGGGGTGGAAGCCGTCCACGTCCTTCTCCGGCGACATCCGCAGCAGCACCTTGGCCGCATCCATGTGCCGGGGCAGCGGCAACTGGACCAGGATGCCGTGCACGGCCCGATCGGCGTTGAGCCGGTCCAGCAGCGCCAGCAGCTCGGCTTCGGGGGTCGTGGCCGGCAGGCGGATGGTGTCCGACTTCATGCCCAGCTCGTCCGCCGCCTTCCCCTTCATGCGGACATAGACCTGGCTGGCGGGGTCCTCGCCCACCAGGACGACGGTGAGGCCGGGCACGACGCCCCGGGCCCTGAGACGGGAAACCTCGTCCTTGAGTTCGCCGCGGATCTGTTTCCCGATGGCGGTACCGTCTATCAGCTCCGCTGCCACGTCACAGTCCTCCCGTCTGCGTCACCTCATCACTTCCCCGTCACTTGGCGAACCCCACTGCCCTGGTCTCCCGGATGACCACGACGCGGATCTGGCCGGGATACTGCAGCTCGTTCTCGATCTTCCGCGCCATCTCTTCGGCGAGGCCGGACGCCTGGTGGTCGTCCACCACCTCCGGCGTGACCATGACCCGGATCTCCCGGCCGGCCTGGATGGCGAACACCTTCTCGACGCCCGGGAAGCCCGAGGCCAGCTCCTCGAGCCGGGTGAGCCGCTTGACGTAGCTCTCGAACGCCTCGCGCCGCGCTCCCGGTCGCGAGCCGGACACCGCGTCGGCCGCCTGCACGATCACCGAGATCGGCGTCTCGTGCGGCACGTCGTCGTGGTGGGCGGCGATGCAGTTGATCACCACCGGCGGCTCGCCGTACTTGGTCGCCACCTCCACGCCGAGCTGGACGTGGGTGCCCTCGCTCTCGTGCGTGAGCACCTTCCCCACGTCGTGCAGCAGCGCGCCGCGCTTGGCGAGCCCCACGTCCAGCTTCAGCTCGGCGGCCATGATGCCCGCCAGCCAGGCGACCTCCTTCGAGTGCTTGAGGATGTTCTGCCCGTAGGAGGTGCGGAACTTCATCCGCCCGACCAGCTTGATCAGCTCGGGGTGCAGGCCGTGGACGCCCACGTCGTACGCCGCCTGCTCGCCCGCCTCCTGGATCTGGCGGTCCACGTCCGCCTGCGCCGTCCGCACCACGTCCTCGATCCGGCCCGGATGGATCCGCCCGTCGGTGATCAGCCGCTCCAGCGCCAGCCGCGCCACCTCGCGCCGCACCGGGTCGAAGCAGGAGACGATCACCGTGTCCGGCGTATCGTCAATCACCACGTCCACGCCGGTGGCCGTCTCGAAGGCGCGAATGTTCCGCCCCTCGCGGCCGATGATCCGCCCCTTCATCTCGTCGTTGGGCAGCACCACCGCCGCCACCGTGCTCTCGGCGGTGTGGTCCGCGGCGATGCGCTGGATCGCCAGCGCGACGATCTTCTTCGCCTCGCGGTCCGCCTCCCGCCGCGCCTGCTCCTTCGTGCTGCGCACCACCGCGGCCGCGTCCGCCTTCGCCTCCTCGGCGATGGCCCGCACCAGCTCCTGCTTGGCCTCCGCCGCCGACAGGCCCGCCGCCGCCTCCAGCTTCCGGGTGCGCTCGGCCACCAGCGCCTCCGCCTGCGCCGTCGCCGCGCTCAGCCGCTGCTCGCCCGCCGCCACCGTGGCCTGGCGCCCGTCCAGCTCCTTCTCGCGCCGCTCGAGCAGCTGCAGCTTCTTCTCGAGCACGTCCTCCCGCTCCTCGAGCCGCCGCTCGATGCGGTCAACTTCCTCGCGGCGCCGGCCGACCTCGGCCTCCCACGCCTCGCGCGCCTTCGCCAGCTCTTCCTTGCCGGAGACGACCAGAGAGGAGCGGAACGCCTCGGCGTCGCGCCGCGCGTCCGCGAGGATGCGGTTGGCGAGCTCTTCGGCCGTGGCCTTCGCCCTGGCCGCGATCCGCCGCTCGATCCACCGCCCGATGAAGAAGAACGCCAGGCCCGCCGCGGTCCCCGTGGCGCCGATGGCCACGAGGAGGTCGGCGAAGCTGAAATCCGCAGTCATATGACCACTCCGGCGGTCGCCCGCCTCGAGTGCGTCCGAAAGTCAGGTCCTGCCGCGCTAACTTAACTCAACTCACCGCGCTCTGCCGCTTCTGCGGCGGCAGCAGCCGCGCCAGCTCGCCCGCGAGCTGCTTCAGCCGCTGCGCCATTTCCTCCTGCTGCGCTCGGGATTTGAACAGCTCATCCGTGATCGCGAGCGCGGCGAGGATGGCCGCCTTGTGACTCTCGACGATGGGCCCGGAGGCGAGCACGCGGCGGATGGCGCCGTCCACGTACGCGGCGACCTCGCGCGTGTACTCGGGATCCAGCTCGGAGCGGACGGTGAACTCCTCGTCCACGATCGTGACCCGCACGGCCTGTTTCTTCACGCTGGGCCCCTGCCGCTACCCTTCATGCTTCGCCGTCCCGCCACCGGCCTCGGTGAGTGATTGCTCTTCCAGGAAGCCGAGGCGCTGCGTCAGCTCGGCCAGACGCTCGCGCGCGGCCTCCAGCCGCTGGCGGAGCGCGCCGTTCTCCTCCTCCAGCTCCCGCATCCGCAGCATGGCGCCCCCGCCGCCTTCCTGGATCCTGAGCTGCTCGCCCACCTTCGCTTCGGCCGTGAGCGCGCGGCGGCGCCACGCCCCCAGCTCGTCGGCCAGGTGGCGGAGCACGTCCTCCAGCTCCTTCAGGGCCGTCAGCTCAGGTCTCTCGCCTGTGAACGCCATGTCGTTGCTCCACCGCGGCCAGCGCGCCGGCCAGGGCGGCTTCCGCCTCCGCATCGCGCAGCGTCCGGTCGCCCGCCCGGAACACCAGTCGCCAGGCCACGCTGCGCGTGCCCGGCGCGAGCGGCGCGCCGCGATACTCGTCGAACGGCCACAGCGTCTCCAGCAGCGGCCCGGCGCCCGCGCGGAGCGCCGCCTCGACTTCCGCCGCGGTGAGCGCATCGGGCAGCACCAGCGCCGCGTCCAGCTCGACCGCCGGCCAGGGCGGCGGCGGCCGCACGGTCACGACCGGCGGTCCGGCCTCCGCGAGCACCACCTCGAAACCGAACAGCCGGCCCGCCCAGGCCGGGCGGTCGGAAACCAGCTCCCCCGCCCAGCCAACCTGCCGGCCGCCGGCGTCTTTCGCAACCAGCCGCTCGCCGTCCGGCGACACGGTCGCTCCCGCCGCCCCTCCCTCCCCCGGTACCGCGCGCGCCAGGGCGGCCTCCAGGAGCGCGCGCGCGTCGAACAGGTCCACGTCCGGCGGGGCGGCCTCGCTCCAGTGCGCCGGCCGGCGCGCGCCCGAGATCACCCCCGCGACGTGCCGCTCCTCCGCGGGCAGCGGGCCCGCCGTCTTGAGGAACACCGTGCCGATCTCGAACAGCCGCACGTCGCGCTGGCGGACGTTCCAGTTGTGTTCCGCCCGCCGCGCCAGGCCCGGCAGCAGCGCCGTGCGCAGGAACGTCTCGTCCTGGCTCAGCGGGTTCAACACGGCCACCGCGCCCGACCGGAGCCAGGGCGGCAGGGAGGCGGCCGTCGCGCCGGCCGCCTGATCTCGCGCCGCCGTGGAGGCCACCGCGCCCTGGTCGTCCGCCGGGGGGGGGGGCGGAGGGACCAGCGAGAGCAGCGACGCCTCGTGCAGCCCGAGCGCGGTGAACACGCGCCGCAGGCGCGCGGCGCTCAGTTCCGAGGGCGCGTCGGGCACCACGCCCGGCCGCTGCGGCCGCAGCTCCACCGGGACCTTGTCGTAGCCGACGAGGCGCGCGACTTCCTCGATCAGGTCCACCTCGCGCGTCAGGTCCGGCCGGAAGGTCGGAACCTGGACCGCGAGCCGGTCGCCCTTGGGGCTCACCACGCAGCCCAGCGCCGTGAGCGCGCGCTCGATCTGCTCCCGCGGGACCTCCATCCCCAGCAGGTGCGCGACCCGGCGGTCGCGGAGGAACAGCGTCAGGGGCTGGGCGGGCGCCGGATAGACGTCCACCGGCGTCCCCTCGACCGCGCCGCCCGCGACGCTCACCAGCAGATCGAGCGCGCGCGCCAGGTGCGCGGGCAGCGCGTCGGGATCGAGGCCCCGCTCGTAGCGGTAGCTGGCCTCCGTGCTCATCCCCAGGGCGCGGCGCGTCGCCCGGATGCGACGGGGCTCGAAGTAGGCGCACTCCAGCAGGATGTCGGTGGTCCCGGCCGAGACTTCGGCCGTCGCGCCGCCCATGACGCCGGCCACCGCCTGGGCGTCCTCCTGGTCGGCGATCACCGTCATCCCGGGCTGGAGCGCGCGGCGCACGCCGTCCAGGGTGACGATCGCCTCCCCCGGTCGAGCCCGGCGCACCACGATGGCCGGTCCCTTCAGCCGGGCGAGGTCGAAGGCGTGCAGCGGCTGGTTCACCTCGAGCAGGATGTAGTTGGTCGCGTCCACGATGTTGTTGATGGAGCGCGCCCCGACCGCCTCGAGCCGGGTCCGCAGCCACGGCGGCGACGGCGCCACCCGCACGCCGCGCAGCACGGCGGCCAGGTAGCGCGGGCACCCCTCCGAATCCTCGATCGCCACCCGCACGCCCGCGGTCCGGCCCTCGGCGCCGGCGGCCCGCGCCGCCCGGGGCGGCCGCGGCGCGGCCGGGTCCAGG
>JAJYLI010000199.1 GCA_021787855.1 bacterium
CGAGGCGACCCTGCGGGTGGTGCGAGGCGCACCGCCCGGGGGAGGGGCGCCCGGGGGCGCGCCGGGCGGGAGCGCGCCGCGCGGCGGCGGCCGCCACTCTCCCCGGGCCCGCGGTACCGCCGCGGTGGACGCTGCCGCCGACCACGACGGCGCCGCCGACGCCCGCAATGCCGGCCGGACACTCGTGGCGATCACGGAGGTGCAAGCATGACGGTCACCATCGGCCGCGAGTCGATCGCCGCCGCCCACGATCGCGAGGCGTCGGGCCCCGTGACGCCGCTCGTCTTCGAGCGGACCCGCCGCATGCGCGCCACCGCGAGCCGGCGCGCGCTGGTGCGCGAGACCCGCCTGGCCGCGGCCCAGCTGGTCATGCCGCTCTTCGTCGTGCCGGGCCGTGGCGGCCGGGAGCCGATTCCCTCCATGCCCGGCCAGGCACGCCTGACACCCGACCTGGCGGTCGAGGAGGCGCGGCGGCTCGCGGCCCTGGGCGTCGGTGGCGTGATGCTCTTCGGGATCCCGGGCGCGAAGGATACCGGTGGGGAGTCCGCGGCGGATCCGGACGGGCCGGTGCCGGAGACGCTCCGCCTGCTGCGCGACGCCGCGCTGCCGCTGGTCCTGATGGCCGACGTCTGCCTCTGCGAGTACACCACGCACGGCCACTGCGGGATCGTGGTCGGGGAGCGCATCGACAACGACGCGACGCTGCCCCGCCTGGCCGACGCGGCGCTGGCCTATGCGAGGGCGGGCGCCGACGTGGTCGCGCCCAGCGCCATGATGGACGGCCAGGTCGCCGCGATCCGCGCCGGTCTCGACGCGGCGGGTGCCACGGACGTGGCGATCCTGGCGTACGCGTCCAAGCACGCCTCCGCCCTGTACGGCCCGTTCCGCGACGCCGCGGACTCAACGCCGTCCTTCGGCGACCGGCGCAGCCACCAGATGGACGCGGCGAACGGGCGGGAGGCGCTCCGGGAGATGGCCCTCGACGCTGCCGAGGGGGCGGACATGCTGATGGTCAAGCCGGCCATCACGTCGCTGGATGTCCTCGCGCTGGCGCGCCAGCGCTTCGATCTCCCGCTGGCGGCCTACCAGGTCAGCGGCGAGCTCGCGATGCTCGAGGCGGCGGCGGCCAACGGCTGGATCGACCGGCGTCGCGCGGCCGTCGAGCTGCTCACCGCGATCGCGCGCGCGGGAGCCGACGTGATCCTCACCTACCTGGCCCGCGACGTGGCGACCTGGCTCGCCGAGGAGGCCCCCCGATGACCGATGCCCGCTACGTCCATGCCCTTGCGCTCCGGGTCGACCCGGCCTGGCGGCGGCTGCCGCAGGCCGAGCGCGACGCCTCCGGGGCCGCCTTCGCCGGCGTCCTGGACGGCGAGCCGTCGGTCGTCACGCACACCTACTCGATGATCGGGCTGCAGCCCGGAGCCGAGATCCTGGTGTGGCGGCTCGGCCCGTCGCTGGAGGCGCTGGAGGAGGCCGCCGCCGCGGCACTGCGGACCGGGCTCGGGACGTGGCTGACCGTGCACGAGAGCCTGGTCGGCGCGATCCAGCCGTCGCAGTACGTGAAGAGCCCCACCCAGCAGGAGCAGTCGCTGTTCGAAGGGGAGCGCTCGGCGTACCTGGTGGTCTACCCGTTCACCAAGTCCACCGACTGGTACCTGCTCGGGCGCGACGCGCGCCAGGGGATCATGAACGAGCACATGCGGATCGGGCACAAGTACCCGCAGGTGCGCCAGCTGCTCGCCAACTCGTTCGGCCTGGACGACCAGGACTTCATCGTCGCCTACGAGACCGACGACCTGCCCGGCTTCGTCGAGCTGGTGCGCGAGCTCCGGGGCACGGACGGCCGCCGGTCGACCGTGCGCGACACGCCGATCCTGACCGCGGTGCACCGCCCCATCGGCGAGATCCTCCGCCTGCT
The DNA here is from genome assembly GCA_021787855.1 of bacterium. Lineage (GTDB taxonomy): Bacteria > Gemmatimonadota > Gemmatimonadetes > Gemmatimonadales > JACORV01 > Fen-1245. The sequence goes on from JAJYLI010000199.1 coordinate 1,922, forward strand.
CGGCGCCGCCGGTGCCGCCGTCCCGGACGCCCGGCCGCTCGCGGCCTCCGCCCCGCGCTGAACAGGGGGAGGAGCCGATGAGCGTGGGCGCGAAGGTCACCCTGGGCCAGGCATACCTGCGCCGTGCGTCGGCGCTCTTCCCGGGCGGTGTCAACAGCCCGGTGCGCGCGTACCGGGCGGTCGGCGGCGAACCGCCCATCGTGGTGGCCGGGGAGGGGGCCACGGTCCGCGACGCGGACGGCCGCGAGTACCTGGACTACGTCGGGGCATTCGGCCCGCTGATCCTGGGGCATGCGCCGCACGAGGTCGTGGCGGCCGTGCGGCGGGAGGTGGAGGCGGGCGGCCCCTTCGGCGCCACGACGCCGGTCGAGGTCGAGCTGGGCGAGGCGATCCGGGACGCGATGCCGTCCGTCGAGCGCCTCCGGTTCGTCAGCTCCGGGACCGAGGCGGCCATGAGCGCGCTGCGGGTCGCCCGCGCCGCCACGCGGCGCGACCTGGTGGTCAAGTTCGAGGGCGGCTACCACGGCCATGCCGACGGGCTGCTGGCGCGCGCGGGATCCGGCCTGGCCACCCTGTCGCTCCCCGCCAGCGCGGGGGTTGCGCCGGGCGTGGCCGCGCAGACGCTGCTCGCGCGCTACAACGACCCGGCCTCGGTTGCCGCCGCCTTCGAGCAGCACCCCGGCCAGGTCGCGGCCGTCATCGTGGAGCCGGTGGCCGCCAACATGGGCGTGGTGCCGCCCGCGCCCGGCTTCCTGGAGGAGCTGCGGGCCCTGACCGCCCGCAACGGGGCGCTGCTGGTCTTCGACGAGGTCATCACCGGGTTCCGCGTGGCGCGCGGCGGTGCCCAGGCGCGGTACCACGTGACCCCCGACCTGACCGTGCTGGGCAAGATCATCGGCGGCGGGATGCCGGTGGGCGCGTACGGCGGCCGGGCGGAGCTGATGGACCTGGTGGCGCCGGCCGGGCCGGTCTACCAGGCGGGCACACTCTCGGGGCACCCCGTGGCCATGGCCGCGGGGCTCGCCACGCTCCGCCAGCTGGGTGCGGGGGTCTACGCCCGGCTGGAGCGGCTGGGCGCCGACCTCGAGGCGGGGCTGCTCGCCGCCGCCGCGGACGCCGGACGCGAGGTGTCGGTCGGCCGGGTGGGATCGCTGCTGACCGTCTTCTTCCGGGCAAACGCGCCGCGCGACTTCGACGAGGTGGAACAGGCCGACGCGGGGGCGTTCGCGCGCTTCCACCGCGCGATGCTCGGCGCCGGGGTCATGCTGCCCCCGGCCTCGCAGGAGGCGTGGTTCCTCTCGGCGGCGCACACGGATCGCGACGTGGAGCGGACGATCGAGGCGGCGCGAGCCGCGTTCGGCTCGTGAGCGCCGCGGGAACCGGCACACCGCTCCGACGGGTGATCCGCGCGTATCGCCGCGAGCCGGTGGATGCCACCCCGGTCTGGTTCATGCGCCAGGCGGGCCGGGCACTCCCCGAGTACCGGGCGATCCGGGAACGCGCCGGGCTGGCCGAGATCGTGCGGGACGCGGCGCTCTGCGCGGAAGTGACGCTGCAGCCGGTCCGGCGCCTGGGCGTCGATGCCGCGATCATCTTCGCCGACATCACCACGCCCTTCCCGGGGATGGGGGTCGACGTCCGGTTCGCCGAGTCGGTGGGCCCGGTGATCGACCGGCCGGTCCGCACCCTCGCCGACGTCCGGTCGCTGCGCCTGTTCGATCCCGGCGAGGCGGTGGCACCGCTCCTCGAGGCGATCGCGCTGGTGCGGCGGGCGGGCCCCGTGCCGGTGCTGGGATTCGCCGGGGCGCCGTTCACCCTCGCCTCGTACCTGGTGGAGGGCCGCTCATCGCGGGACGCCGCGCGCCTCGTGGCGCTGCTCCGTGCCGAGCCGGGGACGTTCCACGCGCTCATGGAGCGCCTGGTCGACAGCTCGATCCCGTACCTCCGGGCGCAGATCGAGGCGGGCGCCGAGGCCGTGCAGCTCTTCGACAGCTGGGTGGGCGTCCTCGGCCCCGACGACTACGA
>JAJYLI010000037.1 GCA_021787855.1 bacterium
ATCTGGGGGCGGCGGCGGCGCGCGGCGGAGCGATGGGCGAGCTGCGGGCGGAGCGCACGATGGGCAGCCCGACGGCGCCGATGACGATGTACATCATCTCGGACTTCGAGTGCCCGTTCTGCGGCGACTTCGCGCGGCGGACCTTCCCCGTGCTGCTGCGGGAGTACGTGACCACCGGCAAGATGAAGGTGGTCTACGTCAACATGCCGCTCTCGAACCTCCACCCCAACGCCGAGTCCGCCGCCGAGGCCGCCATGTGCGCGGCCCGCCAGAGCAAGTTCTGGCCGATGCACGACCTGCTGTTCAAGTACCAGGACAAGTGGGCCGGCCTGCGGGACCCCGGGCCGTACTACCTGGCGCTGGCGGACTCGATCGGCGCCGATCGCGCCGCGTTCGAGGAGTGCGTCACGACCGGCGCGACGCGCGCCCTGGTGCACGCCGACTACCAGGGCGCGGTCCGCTCCGGGGCGAAGGCCACGCCGTCCTTCTATGTCGAGGGAGGATTGATCGAGGGCGACCTGCCGGTCGCCGACTTCAAGACCATCCTCGACTCCATCTACCGCGTCCGGACCGCACCCGACCACCGCCCGCCGGGTCCCGGCGGCGCGGCGCCGGCCGCCGGATCACGACCGGGCACGGCTGCCGCCGCGCCCCGGCGCGAGCGGGCCCGCTAGCCGGCCTGGAGCAGCGCCAGCCCCAGATCGTAGAGGGCATGGGTCCAGGCGGTGACGCCGAAGCCGCGCGTCACGTAGAGCACGCTGAAGATGACCCCCGCGATGGCCCGGAAGACGAAGCTGCTCATCGTGAAGGTGTCGCCCAGCGCGCCCACGTAGTGGAACGTCGAGAAGATCAGGGCCGAGACCACCACCGCGAAGGTGGCCGACAAGCTGCGGCCCGCGTGGAACAGCGTCCGCGTCAGCCACATCAGGCCGCCCACGAGCACCACCCGGAACAGCAGCTCCTCGTAGATCCCCGCGCCCAGGGAGATCACCAGCTGGGTCTTGAGATCGAGGGCGGCCGCGCCGCCGATGGAGAGCCGCCTGGTGCCCTCCAGGAAGAGGGTGGTCAGCCAGCCGACCACGAACCCGAGCACCGAGGCGTAGGCGCCGCTCTCGAGCAGCATCCAGCCGAACACGCCGGGGCGGATCCGCTCGCCGCTCTTCCTCAGGTCCCGGATCACCACCGCCGCGCCGCCGCCGACCAGCAGCAGGCCGAAGACCACCAGCCCGTCGCGGCCTCCCAGCGCGACGAACAGGCTCTTGAGGAGCACGTCCGCGCCGTTGCGGACGCCGGCCACGGCGGAGTGGTCCAGCAGCGCGGTGAGCCCCTCGTAGAGCACCAGCAGCGGCAGGGCGAACAGCACGCTGTAGCGCGGCGCGCGCGAGCGGCGCAGGTAGTCTTTCAGCATCCCGGGCGATAACGTACTGCGGATGCGCGCGTTTCTCTATCGGCTCGCCTGGGCGCTCGCCCGGCCGCTGGCCACCCCCTTGGAGCACCTGGGGGGCGGGCGCGGCAAGCTCGCCCGCGGCCTGCGCGGCCGCCGGGCCGCCGCGGCGGCCCGCACCGCGTGGGGGCGGGGCGCGGGGGCGGGGGGGGAGGCGGGGGAGCCGGGGGGAGGCGGCGCGCGGGGTGACGGCGCGGGCCGCGACCCGAGACGACCCCTGGTGTGGTTCCACGCCGCCAGCGTGGGCGAGGGCCGCCAGGCGGAGGCCGTCATGCGGCGGGTGCGCGCCGCGCGTCCGTCCTGGCAGCTCGCCTACACGTTCAGCTCGCCCTCGGCCGCGCGGTGGGCCGCGTCGCTGCCCGTGGACCTGGCGGGCTACGCCCCGTTCGACACGCCGCGCGAGACCGGGGCGGCGTTGGACGCGCTGCGGCCGACGGCCCTGGTGTTCAGCGCCACGGACGTGTGGCCGGAGCTGGTGCGCCAAGCCGCGCGGCGGCACGTGGCTCTGGCCATGGTGTCAGGCACCCTGGCCCCGACCTCCAGCCGGCGCGGCGCCGTGGCCCGCTGGCTGCTGCGCCCGGCGTACGCCGCCCTGGAAGGGGTCGGAGCCATAGACGAGGCGGACGCCGCCGGCCTGGAGCGCCTGGGCACGCCGCGGGCGCGGATCACGGTCACCGGCGACACGCGGCACGACGCGGCGGCCGCCCGGATCGCGACCGTCGCGCCGGACGCGCCGCACCTCGCCGCGCTCCGCCGCGAGCCGCCCGATCCCCGGGCCATCGTCCTGGCCGGCTCCACCTGGCCCAGCGACGAGCGCGTGCTGCTGCCCGCCCTGGTCGCCGCGCGCCGGCGCGGCGCCTGCTTCCGGCTGGTGATCGCGCCCCACGAACCCGGCGGGGCCCACCTGGACGACCTGGAGCGCCGCCTGCGGCGGGGCCTGGAGCCGGGCGTGACGGTCGTTCGCCTTTCGGGGCTCCTCGACGCCGGGAACCCGGAACCGCCGGCAACCGGCAACCTGGCGCCTGGCGACCTGGGGCGGGGGAAGTGGGATGTGGCGATCGTGGACAGTGTGGGAGTGCTGGCGGATCTCTACACGACCGCATCCATCGCCTACGTGGGAGGGGGTTTTCACGGCAAGGGCCTGCATTCGGTCATCGAGCCGGCGGCCGCCGGCGTGCCCGTGCTCTTCGGCCCGCGCTGGCGCGGCAGCCGGGACGCGCGGCTCCTGCTCGAGGCCGGCGGGGCCGTGGCCGCGGCCGACCAGGCGGCGCTGGAGGCGGCGCTGACGCACTGGCTCACCAACGAACCCGCCCGTGCCTCCGCAGCGCGGGCGGCACGGGCGGTGGTGGAGCGCGGGCGGGGAGCGGCGGACCGCTCGGCTCAGCTGGTCGTTGACCTCGTCGAGCGAAAGCTGTCCGCCACTTCCCTGCACCCTACACCCTAGACCCTACACCCTCGCTTATCGCACCCCGCCGATCCCGATCGAGGCGCCCACACCGAAGTAGTTCACCGTCTGGCCCGCCAGCTTGCCCGCGTCGTACGCGGCCCGCACCGAGAGGATCTTCAAGATCGGCACGTCCACGCCCACCGCCCAGCGGAAGTCGGACTTCGTCTGGCACATCGTACCGGCCGGGCAGTTGGCCACCTTGACGAAGTTCATCCGGCCGGACGCCCAGATGTTGGGGGTGATGATGACCAGCGGGAGTTTCAGGCCGAGCGACGCGCCCGCCGGGATGGTCAGCCGCCTGGGGTTCGCGCTCTTGATCGAGTCCTGCACGGCCGTCGGCAGCGAGCTCAGGTTGGCGAAGCTGAAGCCGTTCACGTCCAGGCTCGCGCCTCCGAACAGCGCCAGCGACCACGGCGAGCGGCCGCCGCCATACACGCGCAGCATCGCCAGTGCGCTGGCGGTGGCCTTGGTCTGGGTCCCCACCACGCCGCCCGTCGCCGTGCTGAAGTCGTTGCGGGTCATCCCCACATTGGCCCCGAGGCCCACCGGCCCCAACGCCAGCGACACGCCACCCTGGACCACGTTGTAGTCGCCGAGGGTCGTGCCCTTGGAGGTCGGCAGGCCGAGGTCGGCCAGCACGCGCACCCCCGTCGCGTAGCGGGGGTTGGTGAACAGGGGCATCCCCTGGATTTGCGCCTGGGCCGTGGCCGCTGCGCCGGTGGCGAGCACGCCGATCACGACCGCCATACCCGCACGGTGCATCCGAGACATCGCTTTCCTCCGAGATGGATGAGGCCCCGACTGCCGCCGCGGGAGACGATCCCCGGCGGGGGGCGTGGTCAAGATAGCGGGACGGCGCGCGGGACGCAGGTGACCGCCGTCACCCGGGAAGGAAGTGGAATCTGGATCACCGGCGCGGCGCGACCGGGGTCGCATTCCGGAGCCACCGCCCGCGGCGTGGCTACGAGCTGGAGTCGGTGACGATGCCCTGAAAGCTCACGGTGACGGGGTCCAGGAGCCCCCCCGACAGGACCGTGATCAGCACGTCCGACCAGCGGTGCCAGACCCTGATCTCCAGGTTCTTGACGGCCCGCCCGCCGGCCAGCTGCCCCTCGAGCGTCTTCTGGAGACTGGGGACGCGGCTGGGCATGAGCCCCCACAGCGCGAACATGGCGCTGGTGCGGATGTCGAACGTGTCGCCCACCACCGCCTGCGAGCCGGGCGAAGCCATGCTCGCCGGCACCCCGAGACTGGCGGTGTTGAAGGTCATGGCGCACCCCGTCGCGGCCAGCGGCACCAGCGCCGCCGCGACGGAGATGCGCAGCTTGTGTTTCAGGGTGAGGTGCACGGCAGCCGGCGCGCCCACTCCTACATCATCGGCACGTGGAAGTCGAAGTGCGCGCCCACGCCGAAGGTCAGGGCGCTCTTGGTCGTGCCCTTGATCTTGCCCCAGTCCACGGCCGCGTGCAGGCCAAGGCCCAGGAGCAGGTTGAAGTTGACGCCGCCGGAGATGTGGAACGTGCTGGTGCTGCCGCCCCCGCCGGAGACGCTGGTGAAGTCCACGTGCGGCGCGATCCACGGCTTGAGCGGGAACAGCGGCGGGTTGAAGGAAATCCCCACCCCGACCGGGATGGTGGTCTGCGTGACCGTGCTGGACCCCGCGATCGTGACGACCGGGATCTTCACCTGCCCGAAGCCGGCCTGCACGCCGACCGCGACCGGCAGCAGCCCGCCGCCGAACAGCCGGTAGGCGAGGTCGCCGCCGTAGGACGCCTCGGTGCTGCTGTAGCCGCTCCACTTCCGCACGCCGACCATGCCCGTGAGCGTGACCGGGCCGCCGCCGACGCTGGCGGCCACGCCGTACCCGGTGCCGCCGCCCGCGTTCGTGTTCGGGAACCCCAGGTTGGCGGCCACGCCGACCCCGGTGCCGCCCGCCGGGTTGAAATAGACCGGAATGCCGGCGAGCTGCGCCCGCGCGGCCGCCGTGCCCGCGACGAGGGGCAGCGCTGCCGCGATCATCACCCTGCCGATGCGCCTCATGCGTTTCCCTCCGTGAAGGTGTCGGGCCGGTCCGGCGCCGCGCGGGAATATAATACCACGCACCCGGCCCCAAGACACGTGGCCCGCCCCGGCTGCCGGGACGGGCCACGTCCGGCCGGAGCCGCGGCGCCGGTGCGACGCCGCGCCCCGCCCGCTAGTGCCAGAACGACAGACCCACCCGCACGCCGACCAGCAGCGTGCCGGGCATGCCGATGGTGGTGTTCTTGAAGTTGTAACCCAGGAAGCCCTCGATCCGGAACGCGTCCGGGCTCCCCCCCCACGCCAGCCGGTCGCCGATGCCGCCGTTGATGCCGAAGACCACGCTGCTGTTGGTGCCCCCGGCGCCGTTGGGCGCGTCCTCGAAGTTGAGACCCGCCCCGGCCGTCAGGTAGGTGCCCAGCAGGCCGTGCGGCCCCTTGCCCGGGCCGAGCTTGTACAGCGCCTGGATGTCCGGGGCGAGCGTGTACGCCGCGCTGTTCCCGAAGCCTCTCGACGCGTACATCAGTGTCAGCCGCCCCTCCCAGCTCAGCGGCGACGCCGACACGAAGCCGACCCGCACGTCCACCGGCGTGGCGAGCACGATCTGAGTCGTGCCGCCCGACGGGCTCTCCAGACCCAGGCCCACGTCCACCCCGAACTCGTGCCGGGGCGCGCCCTGCGCCAGCGCGATGCCCGGAAGGGCCATCAGCCCGGCCACCACCGCCACGCTGCCCATCAGCCTGCGCATGTCTCCTCCAGTCGCATGGTGCCCCTCCCCGGCCGCTCCGACAGCAGAGGGCCGGGTCCGGGGAACGTCCGACTGGAGATTGCTCCTACGCCGCGGAGGTAACTTCCGCCCGCTCCACCACGAGGCGGACCCGGTCGCCCGCGACCTGGGCGAACCCGCTGTCCACGAGGAACTTCCGGGTTTCCGCCCCCTGGCGGACCAGCAACTCGCCCTTGCCCAGCAGCGTGAGGAACGGCGCGTGCCGCGGCAGGATGCCGACGCGGCCGTCGTAGGCCGGCGCCACGACCGCCGTGGCGTCGCCCTCGAACAGCGTCCGCTCGGGCGACACGACGACCACCCTCACAGGGACTGGATCTTCTTGGCCCGCTCGACCACGTCGTCAATGCCGGCGGCCATGTAGAACGCCTGCTCGGGCAGCTCGTCGAACTCGCCCGAGACCACCCGCTCGAACGAGTCAATGGTGTCGCTCAGCTTGACGTACCGGCCCGGCAGGCCGGTGAACACCTCCGCCACGTGGAACGGCTGCGAGAGGAACCGCTGGACCCGCCGCGCCCGCGCCACGATCCGCTTGTCGTCCTCCGACAGCTCGTCCATCCCCAGGATGGCGATGATGTCCTGCAGGTCCTTGTAGCGCTGGAGGATCTGCTGCACCTGCGTGGCCACCTTGTAGTGCCGCTCGCCGATGTACTGGGCGTCGAGGATGCGGCTGGCCGAGTCGAGCGGGTTCATGGCCGGGAAGATGGCGAGCTCGAAGATGGCGCGGTCCAGCACCACCGTCGCGTCCAGGTGCGCGAACGCGGTGGCCGGCGCCGGGTCGGTGAGGTCGTCCGCGGGAACGTAGATGGCCTGCACCGAGGTGATCGAGCCGCGCTTGGTCGAGGTGATGCGCTCCTGCAGGTCGCCCATCTCGGTGGCCAGCGTGGGCTGGTAACCCACGGCGCTGGGCATGCGGCCCAGCAGCGCCGAGACTTCGGAGCCGGCCTGCGTGAACCGGAAGATGTTGTCAATGAACACCAGCACGTCCTGCCCCTCGACGTCGCGGAAATACTCCGCGACCGTGAGGCCGGAGAGGCCGACCCGCAGCCTGGCCCCCGGCGGCTCGTTCATCTGGCCGTAGATCAGGGCCGCCGACGGCAGGACGCCGGACTCCTTCATCTCGAGGTACAGGTCGTTGCCCTCGCGGGTGCGCTCGCCGACGCCGCAGAACACCGATCGCCCGCCGTGGCCCATGGCCACGTTGTGGATCAGCTCCTGGATGATGACGGTCTTGCCGACGCCCGCGCCCCCGAACAGGCCGATCTTGCCGCCCTTCACGAACGGCGCGATGAGGTCAATGACCTTGATGCCGGTCTCGAACACCTCGGTCTTGGGTTCCAGCTCGGTGAACTTCGGGGGCTCGCGGTGGATCGGCCAGCGCTCGGCGTCCGCGGGGATGGGCGCCCCGCCGTCCACCGGCTCCCCCAGCACGTTGAGGATCCGGCCGAGGGCGTGGGTCCCGACCGGAACGGAGATCGGGCCGCCGGTGTCCCGGGCCGCCATGCCGCGCACCAGCCCGTCGGTGGACGACATGGCCACCGCGCGCACCTGGTTGCGGCCGATGTGCTGCTGCACCTCGGCCACCAGCCGCACGCGGTCGCCGCCGTCCGGTCCCGGCTCGTCAACGGCCAGCGCCGTGTACAGCTCCGGCAGCCGCTCCGGCGGGAACTCGACGTCAATGACCGGGCCGATGACCTGGACGACCTTGCCGGTGTTGGGTGTCTGCTCTGCCATGGAACCCTCGTTAGCCTTTCAGCGCCTCCGCGCCGCCCACGATCTCCGCCAGCTCCTGCGTGATCTGCCCCTGCCGCGCGCGGTTGTAGGTGCGCCGCAGCAGGTCCAGCATCTCCCCCGCGTTGTCCGTGGCGTTCTTCATCGCCGTGCGCCGCGCGCCGTGCTCCGAGGCCGCCGTCTCCACCATCGCCCGGTACACCTGGTTGCGCACGTACAGCGGCAGCAGCGCCGCGAGGATCTCGTCCGCGCCGGGCCGCAGAATGAAGTTCGCCGCCTGCCCTCCGCGGGGGCGGGGCGGGGCGGCCGGCTCGCCTGCCGTCCGCGCCACCGGCACCTGTCCCTGGATCGGCAGCACCCGCTGCACCACGGGGGGCGTGGACAGCGCGGACTTGAACTGCGCGAACACCACGTCGAAGCCGGCCAGCTCGCCGGCCTCGAAGCTCGCGATCAGGGGCGTGGCCAGCTCCGCCGCGTGCTCCGCGGTCGGCTTGTCGCCGATGTCCACCCGGGTCACGGTCATGGGCCGGCGCACGAAGCGGAAGTAGTTGACGCCCTTCTTCCCGACGACCAGCAGGTCCACCGCGAACCCCCGGGCTTCCAGCGCGGCGAGGCGCTCCCGCGCGGCGCGGATCAGGTTGGCGTTGAACGCGCCCGCCAGCCCGCGGTTGGAGGTCACCAGCAGCAGCGCCGCGCGCCGGGGCCCGCCGCGCTCCGGCGGCCGCGGCTGCCGGAGCAGCGGGAAGCGCTCGGCCAGGTCCGGATCCAGCAGGTCGCCCAGCACCTCGGCCAGGGCCGCGGCGTAGGGGCGCGCGCCCACCACCCGGTCCTGGGCGCGCTTGAGCTTGGACGTGGACACCATCTCCATCGTCCGGGTGATCTGGCTGATGCTCTCCACGGAGCGGATGCGGCGCCGGAGCGCCCGCGTCTTCGCCATTACTTGTGCAGCGCCTTGAAGGACTCGATGGCGGCCTTGAGCCGGGCCGTGAGGTCGTCCGACAGCACGCGCGTGGCGCGGATCTCCTCCGCGATCGCGGCGTGGTTCGCCGCCATGTGCTGATGGAAGGCCGTCTCCCAGTCCCGCACCGCGGGCACCGCGACGTCGTCGAGGTAGCCGTTGGTCGCCGCGAAGACGATCTCCACCTGCTCCGCCACCTCCATCGGGACGTACTGCGGCTGCTTGAGGATCTCCACCAGCCGCTGGCCCCGCGCCAGCTGGCGCAGCGTCACCTGGTCCAGCTCCGAGCCGAACTGGGCGAAGGCCTCCAGCTCGCGGTACTGCGCCAGGTCGAGCCGCAGCCGCCCGGCCACCTGCTTCATGGCCTTGATCTGCGCGCTGCCGCCCACGCGGCTCACCGAGATCCCCACGTTGATGGCCGGCCGCACGTTGGAGTAGAACAGGTCGGTCTCCAGGAAGATCTGGCCGTCGGTGATCGAGATGACGTTGGTGGGGATGTAGGCCGAGACGTCGCCCGCCAGGGTCTCGATGATCGGCAGCGCGGTGAGCGAGCCGCCGGGCTTGTGGATGCGCGGGTCGATCTTCGCGATCGCGGGGTCCTCGGCGATCTTGGCCGCGCGCTCCAGCAGCCGCGAGTGCAGGTAGAACACGTCGCCCGGGTACGCCTCGCGCCCCGGCGGGCGCCGCAGCACCAGCGAGATCTGGCGGTAGGCCGCCGCATGCTTGGACAGGTCGTCGTACACGACCAGCGTGTCGCGCCCGCCCTCGTAGACGAAGTGCTCCGCCATGGCGCAGCCCGCGTACGGCGCGATGAACTGCATCGGGGCCGGGTCCGACGCCGAGGCGGAGACGACGATGGTGTAGTCCATCGCGCCGTGGTGGCGCAGCCGCTCGACCACCGAGGCCACGGTGGACTGCTTCTGGCCGACGGCCACGTACACGCAGATGACGTTCTGGCCCTTCTGATTGATGATCGTATCAATGGCGATGGCGGTCTTGCCGGTGCCGCGGTCGCCGATGATCAGCTCGCGCTGGCCGCGCCCGATCGGGATCATCGAGTCCACGGCCTTGATCCCGGTCTGCAGGGGCTGCTTCACCGGCTGGCGGACCACGATCCCCGGCGCCACCATCTCCACGTGCCGCGCGCCCTCGCCGGCGATCGGCCCGAGGCCGTCCAGCGGCCGGCCCAGGGCGTCCACCACCCGGCCGATCATCGCCGCGCCCACCGGGACCTCGAACACGCGGCCGGTGCAGCGCACCTCGTCGCCCTCCCGCAGCTCGAGGTAGTTCCCGAGGACCACCGCGCCGATGTTGTCTTCCTCGAGGTTCAGGGCGAGCCCGCTCACGGTCTCGTCGGTGGCGGAGGCCCGGATCTCCAGCATCTCGCCCGCCATCGCGCTGGCGAGCCCGTAGATGCGGGCGACGCCGTCCTTCACCTCCAGGACGGTGCCGACCTCCTCCAGATCGGCCGGCGCGAGGTCGGCCGCTGCGATTTCCCTGAGCAGGACGTCTTTGAGTTCGCCGGGACGGAGGACTGTTTCGTTGGCCATAGCGGAGTGCGTGAATGGGAATACCGCGACTTCAGAGTCGCTAAAGATAGCGGCGGCTCGCGGCCACCGCCAACGGCCGGCCGGGGGGGCGCGGGGGTGGAGGGGCGGGGCCGCGGGCCGGCGCGGCGCCCCGACGCCCTCAGCGCGCGGGGAAGAAGGTCCGGCTGCGGGTGCGCCCGCGCAGGAAGGCGCTCAACACGCCCACGGGCCCCAGCGCGCTGAGCCCGCGCGCGGTCACCCCGGCCACCCGGCGCGCCGCGCCGGACAGGTGGCTGGCGGAGGCGAAGCCGAGGATCCGCGCCACGGCCCGCACGGTGTAGCCCGGATTGGCCAGCAGGTCCGCGGCGGTGACCGCCCGGGCCAGGTCAATCACCCGCTTGAGGTTCGGGGCGCCCCCCGCGCCGAACTGCCGCGACAGGTGCTCGCGCGAGACGCCGAGCGCGGCGGCGATGTCGGTGGTCCTGAGCGGCGTCCCCACGCGGCGCATGACCTCACGCCAGGCGGCCTCCTGCAGCGGGTCCAGCAGCCGCAGCAACCGCGGGGCGTCCCCCAGGAGCGTCAGGCGGGCGGCGCTGGCCGTGCGGGGCAGGATCAGCTCCGCCAGCACCGCGTCCTCCACGCCCTCGACGATGGGGTGCGCGCCGGCCCCGCGCACGCAGGCGGCCAGCAGCTCCGCCTCGTCGGGCCGGAACGCGGCGTAGGCGAACCGCGGCACGCCCGGGTAGGTGGCGCGGCACCAGGCGAGCTGGTCGAGCGCTCCGGGCAGGCGGGGGTCCACGACGACCGCGTCCGCCAGCGTGGCGGCGAAGACCCGTTCCAGCGCGGCGGCCGAGCGGCACGAGATCACCCGGATGCGGGCGCCCGCGCGCCCCCCCTCCCCCCGCCCCGCGCCGTGGTCGCCCCGCGCCAGGGCGCGCCGGATGGCGGTCCGCGCCCCGGGGCTCCTGAGCCGCGTGGGGATCGCCAGCGCGATCACGGCGCCTCGATGGCCGCGACCAGGCTTCCGGCGAGGCGCAGCACCTCCCGCGCGTTGGCGTAGGACAGCGCCCGCAGCCCCTCCGCCAGCGGCAACCACCGGCACGCCGTGATCCCCTCGTCGCGTTGCGGGCAGGCCTGGCCCGCCACGCTCTCCATCAGGTAGAACGAGCAGGTCTTGTGGATCAGCCGGCGGTGGAACCGGAAGAACCAGTCAATGTCCCGGATGGCCGCGTGCACCACCAGGTCCTCCAGTCCGGTCTCCTCGCCGACCTCGCGGACCGCGGCATCCGCCGCCGCCTCGCCGGCCTCCACGTGCCCCTTGGGCAGACCCCAGTTGCGGTACGAATCCCGGATCAGCAGGTACAGCGGCTCCCCGTCCACCGTGCGCCGGAACACCACCCCGCCCGCCGACACCTCCTCGACGGGCGCCGGCCCGCCGTTGCCTCCCCCCCCCCCATCTCCCGCCCCAGCCCCCATCAGAACACTGAGAACTGGAAGTAGCGGCGCGGGTTCTTCTGGACGTCCTCCAGGAGGAGGCGCAGCGCCCGCACGGCCTGCAGCGATTCGGTGTACAGGGTCGTGTCCCGGGTCAGCTTGCCCAGCGTGCCCTGCCCCGCCGCGATCCGCCCCACGATCGAATCGGTCCGCGCGATGATGCTGGCCAGCGCCTGCTGCTGGCTCGCCGCCGCACCCGCCAGCCCCCGGAGGTCGGAGGACACCGCCGTGAGGTCCGAGGTGATGGTGTCGGTGTGGCTCAGGATCCGCTGCAGCTGGCCCCGTGAGGTCGCCGAGTCCACCCGCCCGGCGGCCCGCGCGATCGAGGCCGCGGATTGCGCCAGCAGCGTGGTCCCCGTGTCGAGGTTGCCGCCGATCTTGACCAGGGTGGACTCCTGGCCCTGCGCGATGACCCGCAGCACCTGCGACAGGCGGGAGAGGTCGCGGAACGCGTTCCGCAGGCGCACCGTCGAGGCGGAGTCGAACGCCGAGCTGACGCGGCTGGAGATCACCGCGATGTCGCTGGCGATCCGGCTCGCCTGCGCGGTGAGCTGGCCGACGTCGGGCAGCACCGCGCCCGGCATCTCGCTCCCGTGCGTGGCCCGCTGCGCGTCCGCGACCTGCCGCCGGACCGTCGGGTCGGCGGGCAGCGCGTCGACGGAGCTGAGCTGCACGCTCCAGTCCCCGAACAGGGTCGTGGGCACGAACAGCGCGACCGGGTGCTGCGGCAGCAGCGACCGCGCCGCCCCCCGCATCCGGAGGCTCACCACCACCCAGTCGTTGGCCGACAGCTCGATCCGCTCCACCCGCCCGATCCCCACGCCCCGCAGCAGCACCGGGTCGCCGACCATCAGGCCGCCGATGGACCGGACGCGCACGTTGCGGGTGATGTCGCTCCCGCCGAACCGCTGCTGGCTGAGCCACACCGAGCCCGCGATCACCAGGGCGATGGCGAGCAGCACCGACACGCCCACCAGCGCCTCGTTGGAGCGCTTCATGCGTCCACCCCCTCGAGCCCCAGCTCCTGCCCCGTCTGGCTGAGGCTGGCCCGCTCGGCGGCCCGGCCGCCGTCGGGCCGCCCCTCGATGAACTGCCGCACCACCGGGTCGGCCGTGGCGCGGATCTCCGCGACCGTCCCCACCTGCCGGATGCGGCCGCGGTACAGCATGGCGATCCGGTCCCCCACGGTGTACGCGGAGCGCATGTCGTGCGTGATGACGACGCTGGTGACACCCAGCGCCTCCCGGGTCCGGACGATGAGCTGGTCAATCACGGCCGAGGTCACCGGGTCGAGGCCCGTGGTGGGCTCGTCGTACAGCAGGTAGCGGGGCTTCAGGGCGATGGCGCGCGCCAGCCCCACCCGCTTGCGCATGCCGCCCGACAGCTCGGCCGGCATCAGCCGCTCGGTGCCCGCCAGGTCCACCAGCGCCAGCGCCTCCGCCACCCGGGAGGCGATGTCGCCCTCGCTGATCCCGGGCCGGCGCCTGAGGCCCAACGCCACGTTGTCGAAGATGGTCATCGAGTCGAACAGGGCCGCGAACTGGAACACGAAGCCGATGGTGGCGCGCAGTCCGGTCAGCGCCGCCCGGGACAACTCCGCGACCACCTGGCCGTCCACGGCCACCTGGCCGGCGTCCGGCTCCAGCAGGCCCACCACGTGCTTGATGGCCACGCTCTTGCCGGTGCCGGAGTACCCGATGATCACCATGGTCTCGCCGTCGCGCACCTCGAGCGTGAAGCCCTCGAGCACCCGGTTGGCGCCGAACGCCTTGTAGAGGTCGCGGAACTCGATCACTGGAAATGTCCCCGCAGCAGCGTCACCGCCCAGTAGGCGTCCAGCACCAGGATCATCTCCGCGCTGTAGACCACCGTGCGCGTCGTCGCCCGCCCCACCCCCTCGGCGCCGCCGCGCGTCGCCAGGCCGAGGTGGCAGCCGATCAGCGTGATCACGAACCCGAACGAGGCCGACTTCAGCAGCCCGTACCAGACGTCGAAGGGCATGAAGAACAGCCGCGCCCCCCGCATGAACTCGGCGTTGGTGATCGGCAGCAGGTTCGTGGCCGTGAGCCAGCCGGTGAAGATGCCCATTCCCATGGCGAACGCCACCACCACCGGGAACATCACCAGGCCGGCCAGCACCCGCGGGATCACCAGGAAGGCGTACGGGTTGTAGGCGAGCGTCTCCAGCGCGTCCACCTGCTCGGTGACGCGCATGGTGCCCAGCTCGGCGGCGATGTTGGCGCCCACCCGGCCGGCCAGCGCCAGGCCGGTCAGCACGGGGCCCAGCTCCATGGTGATCGTCTTCGTGACCAGCGTGCCGACCAGGTAGGGCGGCACCGCCCCGGTCATGACGTAGGAGGCGAGCAGCGCCAGCACGATCCCGGTGAAGGCGGCGATGAACAGCGCGATGGGCAGCGAGTCCACGCCCAGGCGCCGCATCTGCTGCGCGGTGAGCCCGCCCCAGGTGCGCACGTCGGGCAGGGCGCGCGCGACGTTGCCCAGGAACCGGCCGAACTGGCCGAAGCCCGTGACGAGGCCGATGCTGCGGCGCCCCAGGGAGGTGACCACGGGCGCAAGATAGGGCGCGGCGGAGCGGAGGACAAGAATGTGACCGGGGCCACCGACGCGCGGGGCCCGGCCGTCCGGACGCGCGGGCGCAACACGCGGCAGGCGGCCGGAGCCTCGCGGTCCGACCGCCTGCCTGCGTCCCTGCGTGACGACGACCGGGCTGCTGCGCGGCTCCGGGGCATCCCGCCGTGGCGGGGCGCGGCCGCCGCTTCCCCGGCTACGCCGCGAAGCTCGCCAGCGCCTTCCCCACATGGCCCTCGCGGAGCCGCTTGAGGGCGCGGTCGCGCAGCTGGCGGATGCGCTCGCGCGTGACGCCGAGCATCCCGCCGATCTCCTCCAGCGTGTGCTCGCGCCCGCCGTCGAGCCCGAAGTACAGCCGCAGCACCTTGGCGTCCCGGGGCGGCAGGGTGGCCAGCGCGCTCTCGATTTCCTGGGCGAGGAAGCGGTCCATCGCCCGGTCCTCGGTGGTGGGCCCCTCGTCGGCCACGAAGCGCTCGATCAGCGAGCGGTCGCCGTCGGGGTCCAGCGGGGCGTCCAGCCGCACTTCGCCGCTGTTGAGGGCCGCCAGGGACTGCACCACCTCCAGCGACAGGCCGGTGGCCGACGACACCTCTTCGGGGGTCGGCTCGCGCCGCAGGGACTGCCGCAGCGCCTCCGCGGTGCGCACGATCTTCGACAGGTCGGCCGTGCGGTTCAGCGGCACGCGCACCGTCCGGCCCTGCCGGGCCAGCGAGGCCAGAATGGCCTGGCGGATCCACCACACGGCGTAGGAGATGAACTTGACGCCCTGGTCGGGGTCGAACTTCCGGGCCGCGGTCATCAGCCCGACGTTCCCCTCGCCGATCAGGTCGGTCAGGGGAAGCCCGCGGTTCTGGTACTTCTTCGCCACCGAGATGACGAAGCGGAGGTTCCGGCGCACCAGCTCCTGCATGGCGTCGTGGTCCCCCGCGCGCACCTTGCGGGCGAGCTCGATCTCCTCGTGCGGCTTGAGGAGGGGGGTGACCGACACCTCGTAGAGGTACTGGTCCAGGATGTCGCGGTCCGCCTCTCCGGGCCCCAGCGGGAGCAGGGGCTTGGAGGGGCGCCGACGCTTGCGGACTGCGGGGCGGTCTGCCATTGCTTTCCTTATATACGGTCCGGCGCCACGGCGGCGCCCAAGGTCCAAACGGGAACGACAGCCGTGATACCCGGCACCGGGGACGAAGTTCGCCCCCCGTCTCGTTGACCCTAGCGGTGCCCCAAAATACCTTTCAGGGCTCCGAACGGAAGACCCACCCGTTTCGGGCGCGGGGGGCGTAGCTCAGTTGGGAGAGCGCGTGAATGGCATTCACGAGGTCAGGGGTTCGATCCCCCTCGCCTCCACCTGCGGGAATAGCTCAGTTGGTAGAGCACAACCTTGCCAAGGTTGGGGTCGCGGGTTCGAGTCCCGTTTCCCGCTCTGACGGGCGGTTAGCTCAGTTGGTTAGAGCGCTACGTTGACATCGTAGAGGTCACAAGTTCGAATCTTGTACCGCCCATCGCGCCCATAGCTCAACTGGATAGAGCGTCTGACTACGGATCAGAAGGTTGGGGGTTCAACTCCTCCTGGGCGCACTCGCTGAAGACTGGTCGCAGGGCGGCAAGACGGCGAAGGAAGCGGTGGTGGCCAGTCACAAGGGATCAGGGGGCTGTCAGTTCGGGGCGTGGCGCAGACCGGTTAGCGCGCCTGGTTCGGGACCAGGAGGTCGGAGGTTCAAATCCTCTCGCCCCGACTCTGTAAGATACTGCAGCACTGGTTGTTAACGAAGACCGCCTCGGGAGGAGCTGAGGCGGTCTAGGCTTTCAGTAATCACCGGCGCAGGCTGTCAGCGCGGCTGCGGAACCGCCTCGGCCCTGGCTTCCGAGCTCGGCGAGGGCGCTCAGGAGGCCGGCGCCCTCGCTAGGCCCGCCGGGCTCACGAGCGGCGCAGCACCGGCAGGTAGGCCTCCCAGGGACCGACAGGACCACGGTACTGCTTCGCCATGACCCGAGCGATCTGGGCCAGATGCCCCAAGTCATGCACCACCCACGCCGCCAGCAGCTGGGCGAGCGTCACAGCGCCGAACTCCGGATGTTCCCCGGTCAGGCTGAGCTGAGCGGGCGTGAGGCGGAATGTGCGGAGCGTCTTGAGGTTCGCCCCGCGGAGGGCGGCGAACCGCTCGAGCAGGTCGTCCAAGCGTCGCCCGCGGTTCAACTGCAGATGCCGGAAGCGATCGAACGGCGGGAAGCGTCGCTCGGGGCCGCGCGCGAGGATGATGCGGGCACGAGGAATCCAGTCCGTTTCCTCTCCGTCGATGAGATGACCGACGATGTCGAAGGCCGACCAGGACTCCGCACCCTCATTGGACCTGGTCCACTCGGGAGGGAGACCGCTGAGCAGCGAACGCACCACCGCCGGCGTGCGCTCCAGCACGGCACAACAGCGATCGAGGTCAAAATCCACGCGCACCCTAACTCGGCCCTCCGCTGTCCAAGACCTCCCGCACCTTGCGAATCAGGTCCGTCACGGTCCAGGGCTTGGCGAGGAAGGGCAGCCCGGGGTCGAGCTGCGCGCGTTCGACCACATCCCGGGCCGTGTAGCCGCTGGTAAAGAGCAGCTTCGGCACCGGCCCGGCTTCGCGCAGCTTGCTCACGAGGTGCGGGCCACTGACGCGCGGCATGACGACATCGCTCACGATGAGGTCGGGCGGCGCCGCGCGCTTCTCCAGGATCTCCAACGCGTCGTAGCCGTCAACCGCCGTGAGCACCGTGTACCCGAACTTCTCGAGGACGCGGGTCGCCGCGCTGCGCACGGACGCGTCGTCCTCGACGAGGAGAACGGTCTCCGAGCCGCCCCGGAGCTCCGGCGGCGCCGGCCCGGCGAGCTGTTTCCCCGGGCCAGCCACGACTGGGAGATAGACGCGCACCGTGGTGCCGTGCCCCACCTCGCTATAGACGTGCACGAAGCCCTCCTGCTGCTTCACCAGCCCATAGACCATAGACATGCCGAGGCCGGTGCCCTGGCCGACCGGCTTCGTGGTGAAAAAGGGCTCGAAGACCCGGCGTTGCGTCGCGGCATCCATCCCGGAACCCGTGTCGCTCACGCTCAGCGTGACGTACTCGCCAGGCCGGCCCCAGCCGTGGATCCGCCGGTGCTCGTCGTCCAACGCCCGCCGGCCTACCTCGATCAGGATCCTGCCGCCCGCCGGCGTCGCATCGCGCGCATTGGTCACCAAATTCATCAGGATCTGCTCGATCGCTCCTGCGTCGGCGCGGGCGGTCGTCTCGGGGGCGTCCACCCTGACCGCCAATTCGACATCCTCAGACACCACCCGGCGCGCCATGGGGAGGAAATCGTTCGCCACCGTGGCCAGGGACACTTTCCGGAGCTCGAGCGGCTGCCGGCGGCTGAAGGCCAGAAGCTTCTTGGTCAGCTCGGCGCCGTGCTCCGCCGCGGTGCAGATCGTCTTCAGGTCCTCCGCGTATTGCGAGTCTGCTGGGAGCTCGGCGCCCAGGAGGTCGCAGCTCGCGATGACCGCCGTGAGCAGGTTATTGAAGTCGTGCGCCACCCCGCCGGCGAGCTGGCCGACAGCCTCCATCTTCTGCGCCTGGCGCAGCTGCTCCTCGAGTCGACGCCGTTCGGTCACATCCTCCACCAGCATGCCAAACCCCTCGACCGACCCGTCCGCGCGCCGCACAGGGCGGCCGCTCAGGCGCACCACGATCGGCGTTCCATCCTTCCGCTTCCAGACTACGTCCACACCGTCGATCCGCTCGGCGTCGTGGTACTGCTCGATGAGGCGTTGGCGCTCGC
The DNA here is from genome assembly GCA_021787855.1 of bacterium. Lineage (GTDB taxonomy): Bacteria > Gemmatimonadota > Gemmatimonadetes > Gemmatimonadales > JACORV01 > Fen-1245. Next base: position 17,786 of record JAJYLI010000037.1, read on the forward strand.
CGGGATCGGCGTAGATGTCGCGCGCCATGTCCCGCGCCAGGAGCTCCTCCTCCGCGTCATAGCCGAGCATCTCGACCAACGCGGGGTTGGCGGCGACGAACTGGCCCTCGAGCGTGGAGCGATAGATGCCGTACACGGCGTGCTCGACGAGCGAACGGTAGCGCGCTTCCGACTGCTGCAGCGCCTTCTCCGCGCGCTCGCGCAGCCGCTCTCCTTCGAGGTGCTCGAGTGCGTACGAGATATCATCCGCCAGCTCATCAAGCACTTGAACTTCCGCGTCGGCGAGCCCGCCCACCTCGCTCGAATAGACAGTGTACACTCCCGTTACCATGCCGGAGGTACGCAGCGGGAAAGCCGCCGAGGAGCGATACCCCATCGCAAGCGCCGCGTCTCGCCACGGCGCCATGGATGACTCGTGTTCGATGTCGCGACAGACGAAGTGTTTCCCTTCGCGCAGGGCAGTGCCCGTCGGCCCGCCGCCTTCGGGAATCTCATCCACGGAGATGCGGATGCCGCCGAGGTACGTGCCCACATCGCCGGACATCGCGACCGGCTTGACGAAGTGAGTGGCGTCGTCCACGACACCCACCCACGCCATCCGGAAGCCCGCGTCCTCGACGGCGATCCTGCACGCTTCACCGAAAACCCGCTGGGAGTCCCGAGCACGAAGGATCATCTGGTTTGCCCGGCTCAAGACGCGGTACAGCCGGTTGAGGCGCCGAAGCTCCGCTTCCGCCTGCTTGCGCTCGGTGATCCTGTCAAGGACGGCGACGAAGTACCCGACCTGCGGAGCGAAGACGGAGACGGAGAACCAGTGCTTCAACGCATGGACGTAGATCTCGAAGCGCTCCGGCGCGCCGCCGGACGCGACCCTCCCGTAGACCTCAAGGAGTTCTGGGTCCGTCTCCCGGATACCGGGCATGACCTCCGAGACCTTCCTGCCCACCACGTTCTTGAGCCCGGTGAGCCTTTCGAACGCAGCATTGGCCGCGAGGTATTCGTAGTCCCAAGGCCGACCATCCACGAACAGCATCCGGGCGTAGACGAGTCCCTCCTGCATGTGCTCGAAGAGACCTCGGTAACGCTCCCCGCTCTCGCGCAGCGCCTCCACCGCGCGCCTTCGCTCGATGGCCATGGCGATTGGGGCGGACACGAACTGTAGAAGGCGCTGGTCGTCCGCCGAGTAACGGACGCCCTCGGTGTAGCTCTGCACGGCCAGTACGCCAATGGTCTGCTCGCCCGTCTTGAGCGGCACCCCGAGCCAGTCCACCGCGCGGGTCCCGCTCAGCACGATCTCGCCGCGCCGCTCGAGGTCCGCGAAGACCTCCGGGCTCGCCAGGACCGGCTGCCCCGTGCGCAGCACATATTCGGTCAGGCCCCCGCGCGGTTTCCGAGGCACGCGTACCGCGTCGAACTCGTCGACCGAATACGGGAAGGCGAGCGTGTCGCTCGCGGCGTCGTACAGCGCGATGTAGAGGTTCTTGGCGGGCATCAACTCGCCCACGACCCAGTGGATCGCGGTGAACAGCACCGGCAGCGTCGGCGCCGTAACGGCGGCCTCGGCAACGCGGTAGACGGCGTGTTGCACGCGTTCGGCGTGCTTGCGATCGGTCACGTCCCGGGCGATCCCGCACTCGCCGACAACCCGCCCGGCCTCGACGAGCGGCGCGCCATGAAACTCGCCGACGATGTACCCGCCGGCCTTGGTCCGGATCCTCAGGTCGTAGGGCGCCCGGGTCTCGCCGCGGCGGCTGGCTTCGTACGTCTCGATCGCTCGGGAGAGATCGTCCGGATGAATGAGATCG
>JAJYLI010000038.1 GCA_021787855.1 bacterium
CGATGGCGTCGGCGATGGACGCCCGCTCGAAGGTGCCGTCGCAGTAGGTCCAGATGACGGCGGCGGTGAGATTCAGCACGTGCGCCTTCTCGCGCGCGGCGTCGTACAGCACCCACTCCGAGCCGACCCGTCTCAACAGCACGTCCGGCCGTGCGGCCGGGCGGTCGATGGCGCCTGCGGTGGTCATGGATCGCCAAGATAGGATTGGGGCGCGCGTTGCGCAAGTCTCTGCCTCATCGTCGGTTACGCCACAGCGTGGCGAAATCCCACAGGGCCGGGCGAGGGGAGGGTCGGCGATGGCCGGCAGCGGGGGGGGTGCGCTTGCTGGAGCGGCCGTCAAACAGCTAACTTCGTGCGCCTTCGTCCATTACTCCTTCGTTCAACAGGGCTCATGGCGGACAACGAACGCATGGAGAAGCTGGTGTCGCTGGCGAAGCGGCGCGGCTTCGTGTTCCAATCGTCGGAGATCTACGGTGGCCTCGGCTCGGTGTGGGACTACGGGCCGCTGGGCGTGGAGCTCAAGCGGAACGTCAAGGACCGCTGGTGGAAGGCCATGGTCCACGCGCGCGACGACATCGAGGGGCTCGACGCCGGGATCCTGATGTCGCCCCGGGTGTGGGAGGCGTCGGGCCACGTGGCGGGGTTCAGCGACCCGCTGGTGGACTGCAAGCACTGCAAGCAGCGCTTCCGGGGCGACGATCCGCGCATCAAGGGCACGCCGGGGCAGCCGGACGCGCAGTGTCCGGCCTGCGGCACGCGCGGGTCGCTGACGGCGCCGCGGCTGTTCAACCTGATGTTCAAGACCTTCATGGGGCCGGTGGAGGAGGACGCGGCGGTGGTGTACCTGCGGCCGGAGACGGCGCAGGGCATCTACGTCAACTACCTCAACGTGCTGCAGGGGTCGCGGCAGAAGATCCCGTTCGGCATCGCGCAGATCGGCAAGGCGTTCCGCAACGAGATCACGCCGGGGAACTTCATCTTCCGCACCCGCGAGTTCGAGCAGATGGAGATGCAGTTCTTCGTGCGGCCGGGCACGGACGAGGAGTGGTTCGAGTTCTGGCGCCACGAGCGGATGCGGTGGCACGTGGGGCTGGGGTTGCGGGCGGAGCGGCTGCGGTTCCACCGGCACGAGCCCGGGGAGCTGGCGCACTACGCCAAGGCGGCCTACGACATCGAGTACGAGTTCCCGTTCGGGTGGAACGAGTTCGAGGGGATCCACAACCGCACCGACTTCGACCTGTCGCGCCACCAGCAGGCGTCGGGCAAGAAGCTGGAGTACTTCGACCAGGAGCGGAACGAGCGCTGGCTGCCGTACATCGTGGAGACGTCGGTGGGGGCGGATCGCACGGCGCTGGCGCTGCTGTGCGACGCGTACGCGGAGGAGCAGGTCGAGGGGGAGACGCGGGTGGTGCTGCGCCTGCAGCCGGCGCTGGCGCCGATCAAGGCGGCGGTGCTGCCGCTGGTGAAGAAGGACGGGATGCCGGAGATCGCGAAGCGGATCTACGACGGGCTGCGCGGCCGCTTCACGGCCTTCTACGACGACGGCGGCTCGATCGGCCGGCGCTATCGCCGGCAGGACGAGGCCGGCACGCCGTTCGCCATCACGGTGGACGGCCAGACGACGCAGGACGGGACGGTCACGGTGCGGCACCGCGACACGCTGGCGCAGGACCGGGTCGCGGCGGACGCGCTGGCGGCGTACCTGGCGGAGCGGCTCGAGGCATGAGGGTCGAGGCGCTGCGCGGGCGCGGCGAGGCGCTGTGCGCGGAGCTGGGGCGGGAGAGCTATCGCACCGGAGCGGGCCTGGAGGTCGAGTCCCACTACGCGGAGATCTTCGACCGCTATCCGGATCTGACCGCGGAGGCCGCGCTGGAGGCGGCGCGCGGCCACCCGGCGCTGCTGGAGTGGGTGGTGGACAACGCGGTGGCGCGCGCGGTGGCCCCGCTGGACGACCGGCTGCACGCCTGGGAGGCGCAGGCGGTGCTGACGCTGCCGGGCGGGGAGTCGCTGCCCTACCAGCGCGCGGCGATCGCGATCGCCAACGAGCCGGACCGCGCGCGACGGCTCGCGATTGACGCCGCCCGGCGCGCGCTGCTGGCGGCGCCGGCGGCGCTGCGGCGCGAGCGCCTCGAGACGGAGCGGGCGCTGCTGGCGAAGCAGGGCCTGGGCGACGTGGTGGCCGCGCGCGCCGCGCTCTCCGGCATGGACCTGGCGGCGCTGGGCGAGGCCTGCGGCCGCTTCCTGGCGGCGACGGAGGACCTGCACCGCGACGTGCTGCGGGAGGCCCTGGAGCGGGAGCTGGGGGTCGCGCTCGCCGACGCCGACCGGGTGGACGGCGCGGTCCTGTTCCGCAACCGCGAGTTCGACGAGTACTTCCCGGCCGCGGAGCTGGTGCTCGTCGCGCGCCGCCAGCTGGCGGCGATGGGCCTGGACGCGGAGGCCGGCGGGCGGATCCGCTACGACACGGCCGACCGGGAGCGCAAGCGCTCGCGCGCCTTCTGCGCGCCGGTCAAGGTGCCGGACGAGGTGTACCTGGTGATCCGGCCGTTCGGCGGGCAGACCGACTACCGGGCGTTCTGGCACGAGCTGGGGCACGCGCAGCACTTCGCCAACATCGCGCCGGAGCTGCCGTTCGAGCACCGCTGGCTCGGCGACAACTCGGTCACCGAAGCCTTCGCGATGCTGTTCGAGCACATGGTGACCGCGCCGGCCTGGCTGCGGCGCTTCACCACCATGTCCGCCGCGCGCCGCCGCGCCTTCGAGCGCGCCCAGGCCTTCGCCCTGCTGGCCATCCTGCGGCGCTACGCCGCCAAGCTGCGCTACGAGCTGACGCTGTACCGCGCCGCGAGCTTCGAGGAGGGAGCGGCCTCGTACGCGCCGCTGCTGAGCGCCGCGACCGGCCTGCGCTATCCGGCCGAGGACGCGCTGCTCGACCTGGACGACGCGTTCTACGCCGCGCGCTACCTGCGGGCGTGGCAGCTCGAGGCGCTGCTGGCGGCCGCGCTGCGCGAGCGGTTCGACGTGGACTGGTTCCGCAACCCCCGCGCCGGCCCGCGGCTGCTCGAGCTGTTCTCCCACGGGCAGCGGAGCGACGCCACCGCGCTCGCCGCGGCCGAGCTGGGCGCCACGCTGGACTTCGCGCCGCTCGTGGCCCGCGCCGAGGCGGCCCTGGCCTAGAGGCCCCCCCCCACCCACCGCCCGCATGCGCCGCCACGACTTCGAGACGATGGTCCGCGGGATGGTGGGCGAGCTGCCGGCGGAGTTCCGCGAAGGGATCGTCGAGGTCGAGGTCACGGGCAAGACGGTGCCCCACCCGGTGCGCGCCGGCATCTACACCCTGGGCGAGTGCGTTCCGCACGCCTTCGGCGCGCCCGGCGGCGGCGAGGGCGGCGCCGCGCTCCGCTCGACCGTGCTGCTGCACTACGGGTCCTTCGCGGCGCTGGCCGCGGGCGACGCCGCGTTCGACTGGCGCCACGAGGCCTGGGACACCCTGACGCACGAGGTCCGCCACCACCTGGAGTGGCGCGCCGACGTGGGCGCGCTCGAGGCGCTCGACGACGCCGCCGAGGCCAACTACGCCCGGCAGGACGGCGAGCCCTTCGAGCCGCTGTTCTACCGCCGCGGCGAGCCGCTGGGGCCCGGGGTCACCAAGGTCGAGGACGACGTGTTCGTGGACGTGCCGCTGTCGCGCCGGGCGTGGCGGCGGGCCGCGGGCCGTCCGCTGCCCTTCGCGTGGCACGGCCGGTCGTACCACGTGGCCCTGCCGGCGGCGCTGCCCGACGTGCTGTTCGTGACGGTGCAGGGCGCCGAACCGCCGCCGGCGGGCGAGCTGGTGGTGGTGGTGCGGCGCAAGCCGGGCCTGCGCGACCTGGTCCGCCGCCCGGTGGTGCGGCGCGCCGAGGCCCGCGCCCTGCCGTGACGCGCGGGCCGGGCGCCGCGGCGCGGGGAACCTCCCCCGTCCGCGACCCCCGGCGCGCGCCCGGCCGGCGCGGCGAGGTTACTTCGCCGTCTCGACCTTCACCTCGATCTGCCGCGGCTTCGCCCGCTCGAGCTTCGGCAGGCGGACCGTCAGCACCCCGAGATCGTAGGAGGCCTTGATGTGCTCGGCGTCCACGGTGCTCGGGACGCTGAACGACCGCTCGAACACGCCGTAGCAGCGCTCGTAGCGATGCACGCGATCGGTCGTCTCCTCGGCCTGCTGCCGCTTCTCGCCGCGGATCGTCAGGACGCTGTTCTCGAGCGAGATCTTCACGTCGTCGGCCTTCACGCCCGGCAGCTCGGCCATGATCTGCACGGCGTCCTTGTCCTCGAACACGTCCACCGGCGGCATCCACTGGCCGACCAGGGAACCGCCGTCCTCCTGGCTCACCGGCGGCCAGCCGCGGAACGCCTCGTCGAACAGGCGGTTCAGCCGGCCCTGCAGCGTCTGCACGTCCGAGAACGCAGGGTTGGTGGAGCGGGTGATGGCGAACATGATGCAGCCTCCTTTCACGTCGTGTACCTTACGAGGTCCAGCCGGCCCCCGCGGCCGGCGTCCACCGGGTGGCCAAGCAAGCGTCGTGCCGGTTTGGTGGCCGCGGAATCGGTCAGGATGGCGCAGTGGCGCCGCCATTCGGGCGGCGGGAGTTGCCACGGCGGCAGGGGCGGGGACGATGGCGACGACGGAGGCCAAGGAGCGCGGATGATACAGGAGACCGTCACGGGGTTGCCGCCGCTGGAGGTGCTGCGGCGGGCGCGGGAGTTCTTCGAGACGCGGGTGCCCGCCACGGGGGCGTTCGTCGAGCGCGAGAGCGACCGCCACGTGGTGCTGCGGGGGCAGGGCGGGGAGGAGATCGTGATCGCCGCGGCGCCGCGGCCGGAAGGTGGCGGCACGCGGGTGCGGGGCTCGACCCTGCTGTTCGAGCAGCAGCTCGGGCGGTTCTTCTCCACGCTGCCGCCGGCGGCGCGCGCGGAGGAGCCGGGGGCGGCGGCATGAGTCCCGGCGTGGCGACGGACCTCAACCTGCGGGTGACGGTGGCCGACACCTGGGCGGTGTGCGCCCTGCGGGCGCGGGCGAACGAGGCGCTGGCCGCGGTGAAGGCCCGGGCGCTGGCCGCGGCGCGGATCGAGCCGGAGCGCGCCGCGGAGTACGCCATCAAGTTCGGCGGCGCGCTGGTGGGGGACGAGCGGCGCTCGCTCGCGGACCTGGGCGTGCCGGAGGGCGCCGCCCTGGTGGTCCTGGCGGCGCGGCGGCGCGCGGTGCGGTGACGGCGTTCCCGCCGCGGGGGCGCGGGCGGGCGGCGCGGTGCTCGCGCTGATCACCCATCCGGCGTGCCTGGAGCACCGCAATCCCCCCGGGCACCCGGAGACGCCGGAACGGCTGGAGGCCGTGGTGGCGCGGCTGGAGGACGGCCTGGTCGCGGGCGGCGCGGCCGTGCGGCTGGAGGCGCCACGGGCCCGGCGGGACGACCTGCTGCGCGTGCACACGGCCGCGCACCTCGAGCGGCTGGAGGCGCTGGATCGCGCGGGCGGCGGCGTGCTGGATCCCGACACGTCCATGGGCCCCGGCTCGCTGGAGGCCGCGCTGCGGGCCGCGGGGGCGGCGGTGCTGGGTGTGGAGCGCGCGCTGGCGGGCGGGGGGCCGGCGTTCTGCGCGGTGCGGCCCCCGGGCCACCACGCCACGCCGTCGCGGGCGATGGGGTTCTGCCTGCTCGGCAACGCGGCGATCGCGGCCCGGGCGGCGGTGGAGCGCCTGGGCGCCCCGCGGGCGCTGATCGTGGATTGGGACGTCCACCACGGCAACGGCACCGCGGACGCCGTGCGGGCGGAGCCGCGGATCCGCTACGTGTCGCTGCATCAGTGGCCGTACTACCCGGGCACGGGCGCGGAGGACGACACGGGCGCCGGCAACCTGTTCCACGTCCCCCGCGGGCCGGGGCTGCCGCGCGAGCGCTACGTGGCGGACCTGCTGGCGGCGGTGGACCGCGCGCTGGACGGGTTCGCGCCCGCGGTGGTGGTCTTCTCGTCGGGCTTCGACGCGCTCGGCGGCGACCCGCTGGGCGGATTCACGCTGGAGCCCGAGGACTTCGCGGCGCTGACCCGCGCCATCCACGGGCGCGCGCCGGAGGCCGCGCTGGTCTCGGTGCTCGAGGGCGGCTACGATCCGCCGCGGCTCGCGGAGGCGGCGTGGCGCCACGCCGAGGCGCTTGCGACCGCCACCGGGTGACGTATGTTCGGCGCGGTGACGGCGTTGCCGCGCGCGTACTTCGGGTTCCGGAACCGGATGTGACCATGGCGCTTCGCCTCGCGCACGAAATCCTCACCCTCCAGACGGCGCACCCGTTCACCATCGCGCGCGGCAGCCAGTCGGAGTACCGGGTGGTGTGGGTGCGGCTGCGGGACGGCGACGGGCTCGAAGGGTGGGGCGAGGCCGATCCCTCCTGGTACTACGGCGAGACCGCGGAGACGGTGACGGCGGCGCTGGACCGGCTGGCGCCGGCGCTGCCGGACGATCCGTTCGCGCTGGAAGAGGCGGACGCCGCCATGGCGCTGGTGCTGCGGGGCAACGCCTCCGCCCGGATGGCCGTCTCGGCGGCGCTGCACGACCTCGCCGGCAAGCGGCTGGGCGTGCCGCTGTGGCGGTGGTGGGGCCTGGATCCGGCGCGCGCGCCGCGCACGTCGTTCACCATCGGCCTGGACACGCCGGAGATCGTGCGGGCGAAGGTGCGCGAGGCGGCGGCGTATCCGATCCTCAAGATCAAGGTGGGGACCGCCGGCGACGAGGCCATCCTGCGCGCCGTGCGGGAGACGACGGACCGGCCGCTGCGGGTGGACGCGAACGGCGGGTGGACAGCCAAGCAGGCCGTGGCGCGGCTGCCGCTGCTGGAGGAGGTGGGCGTCGAGCTGATCGAGCAGCCGGTGGCCCCGGACGATCTCGACGGGCTGGCGATGGTGCGCCGCGCGGCGCGGGTGCCCGTCATCGCGGACGAGTCGTGCCGGACGGCGGCGGACATCCCGCGGCTGGCGGGCGTGGTGGACGGGATCAGCATCAAGCTGGCCAAGTGCGGCTCGCTGCGAGAGGCGCTGCGGATGGTGGCGGTGGCGCGGGCCCACCACCTGGCGGTGATGGTGGGGTGCATGATCGAAACCTCCCTGGGGATCACGGCGGCGGCCCATCTGACGCCGCTGCTGGATTTCGTGGACCTGGACGGCGCCGCGCTGCTGGCGCGCGATCCGTTTCGCGGCGCCACCATCGAGGGCGGCCGCCTTTCCCTTCCCACCGGCCCGGGGCTCGGCGTCACGGCGAGATGAGCGGCGCGTACGCGGACGTCGCGCTGCCGCTGCCGCTCCCCCGACCCCTCACCTACGCGGTCCCCGGCGAGCTGGCGGCGGGCGTGGTGCCTGGCTGCCGCGTCGTGGTGCCCGTGCACCAGCGGGAAATGGTGGGCATCGTGACGGCGGTCGGCCGCCCGGCGCCGGCGGCCGCGGCGCGCGACATCGTGGCGGTGCCGGACGTGGAGCCGGTTCTGGGCGCGGACCTGCTGGCGCTGGCGCGGCACCTGGGCCGCCACTACGTGGCGCCGGCGGGGCTGGTGCTGCGGGCGATGCTGCCCGCGCCGCTGTTCTCGGTCGGCCGCCCCATGGTGCGGCTCGCCGAGGGCGCGCGGGCGCCGTCGGGCTCGGTCCTGGCGGGCCTGTTCCGGGCGCCGGGCGGGCGCGGGGTTCCGCTGGCCGCGATCCGCCGGGCCGCGGGCACGGCGGGCCTCCGGGCCGTGCGGCGCCTGGTGGCCGAGGGCGCGGCGGAGCTGGTCACGCTGCCGCCGCGGACCGCGGCGCCCCGGCGCACGGAGCGGGTGGTGGAGCTGGTCGCGCGCTACGAGCACCTGCTGGACATCGAGCGGCGGTTCGCGCGGGCGCCCAAGCAGCGGGAGGCGTACGAGACCCTGGTGGCACTGGGCGGGCGCGCGGCCGCGCCCGTGCTGGCGCGCCGCGGCGTGTCGCCGGCCGCGCTGGCCGCCCTCCTGGCGCGCGGCGAGGTCCGCAGCACCACGGAGATCCGGCCGCGCGATCCCTTCGCCACCCTGCCGGCGCTGGCCCCGCCCCCCGAGCCCACCCCCGCCCAGCGCGCGGCGGTGGCGGCCCTGGACACGCTGCCCGCCGGCGGCGTGGCCCTGCTGTTCGGCGTGACCGGCAGCGGCAAGACCCTGGTCTATCTGGAGTACCTGCGCCGCCTGGTGGCGGCGGGCCGCGGCGCGATCGTCCTGGTGCCGGAGATCGCCCTCACGCCCCAGACGGTGGCGCGGCTGCGCGGCGTGTTCGGCGACGGGGTCGCGGTGCTGCACAGCGCCCTGTCGGACGGGGAGCGGTACGACGCCTGGCTGGCGCTCAAGTCCGGGCGCCGGCGTGTGGCGATCGGTGCGCGCTCCGCCGTGTTCGCCCCGGTGGCCCGCCTCGGCGCCATCGTGCTGGACGAGGAGCACGACGCCTCGTACAAGCAGAACGAGGCGCCGCGCTACCACGCGCGCGACGTCGCGATCCGCCGCGCGGCGCTGGCGGGCGCGACGGTGGTGCTGGGCAGCGCCACCCCGTCGCTGGAGTCCTGGGCCGCGGCCCGGGACGGCGCGTACCGGCTGCTCGAGCTGCCCGAGCGCGTGGGGGCGCGGCCGCTGCCCCCGGTGGAGGTCGTGGACCTGCGCGACGCGGCGCGCGTGCCGGGCGCGCAGGCCGTGCCCTGGACCGAGGCGCTGGATGCGGCGGTGCGGGGGGCGCTGGAGCGCGGGGAGCAGGCCATGGTGCTCCTGAACCGCCGCGGCTTCAGCGTGTTCGTGCAGTGCCCCGCGTGCGGCCGCGTGTGGGCGTGCCCCAGCTGCAGCATCACCCTCACCTACCACCGTGATCCGCCGGCGCTGCGCTGCCACCACTGCGGGCACCACGAGCGCCCGCCCGAGCGCTGCCCCGACTGCGGCGCGGGCGTGCAGCGCTTCCACGGGGCCGGCACGCAGCAGGTGGAGGAGTTCCTGGCGGGGCGGTTTCCCGCCGCGCGCCTGGCGCGGATGGACCTGGACAGCACCGGCGCGCGGTGGTCGCACCACCGGATCCTGGAGCGGGTGGGGGCGGGAACCGTGGACATCCTGGTCGGTACTCAGATGATCGCCAAGGGTCTGGACTTCCCGCGGGTGACGGTGGTGGGGGTCGTGGACGCCGACGTGGGACTGAACCTGCCCGACTTCCGCGCGGCGGAGCGCACCTTCGACCTGCTGACGCAGGTGGCGGGCCGGGCGGGGCGGGGGCCGCTCGGGGGCCGGGTGATCGTGCAGACGCGGGCCCCGGGCCATCACGCCGTGGTGCACGCCGCGGCACACGACGTGCGGGGCTTCGCCGCCGCCGAGCTGGCGGAGCGGCGCGACCCGGCGTACCCGCCGCACGTGGCGCTGGCCAACGTGGTGCTGAGCGGCGGCGACGAGCGCGCCGTCGCGCGGGCGGCCGGGCGCGTGGGCGACTGGCTGCGGGCGCTGCTGGCGGCCCGCCCCGACGCGGGGGCGAGCGTGCTGGGGCCCGCGCCCTGTCCGCTGGAGCGCATCCGCGACCGGTGGCGCTGGCACCTGCTGCTGAAGGCGCACAGCGCGGCCGCGCTCACCCGCCTCGCGGGCTACGTCGCCGAGCGGGCGCCGGCCCGCCCGGGCGCGCGGCTGGTGGTGGACCGCGACCCCGCCTCGCTGCTGTAGGCGCGCTATTGAACTCGTCTGGGGGGGGTCGTATTATTCGCGCCACCGATGTCCGCGCGGCGCGCTCCGGGTCCCGTGCCAGCCGGTCGTTCACCCCGGTGAGCGTGCGCCGCGTGAGTGGGGCGAGGATACCGGCCGATGGGGGGGGGCAACTCCCCGGCGGCCGGTTTGTTCTTGCGGGTCCCGCGGCGCCGGGGCGAGCCGCGGCGCGGTGCGCGCGCCGGCGCCCGGACGGCGCGGCCGGCCGGGAGGCGGCGTGAGCGATGCGGTGGCGGCGCTGCTCGACTTGGTGGCCGAGCGCATGCCCCGGGACGAGGTGGACGCGGTGTACGCGTTCCCGCCGGTGCGGCGCGAGGGCCGGGATCACGGTGTCGCGGTGATCAGCCGCATCGCCGCCGGCGACCGCCGGGTGGTGTACCGGGCCCGCTACGTGGTCGGCCTGCGGGGGCCGGACCGGGGCAAGGTGACCCTGACCGTCGAGGAGACGGCCGTGGCGCCCGCGGCGCTCATCCCCGAGGTGCTCGAGGGGGTGCGCCGGCGGGCCGACGAGGCGGGCGAGGCCGAGCCGCTGGACCTCTCCGCGTGGAGGGCAGGCGAGCGTGGGCGAAGCACAACCGACTGACCGTTCGCCGCTGCTCGACGGGTTCCGCCGCTACCTCCGGGAGCACGGCCTGCCGGTGACCACGCAGCGCGAGCAGGTCGCCGAGGTGATCCTCCAGTCGCTCGGGCACCTGTCGGTGGACGACATCGAGCGCCAGCTCCGCGAGCGCGACCTCAAGATCGGCAAGGCCACCGTCTACCGCACCCTGGAGATCCTGGCCAAGAGCGGCCTGATCACCGAGCGGGATTTCAACGAGGGGTTCCACCGCTACGAGCGCGTGCCCGGCCATCCCCACCACGAGCACCTGATCTGCCTGCGGTGCGGCCGGGTGATCGAGTTCACCAACGAACAGCTGGAACGGCTCAAGACGATGATCGCGGACGAGCACGGCTTCCAGCATCACCATCACCGGCTGGAGATCTACGGCGTGTGCCGCGAGTGCCGGCGCCAGGCCGGGGCGGATCGTCCCGTCACATCCTCTCCCCCGATCGAGTCGAGGTAGCGCAGTGTTCGACCCCATGTACTTCGTGCCGACCAAGGGGTTCCTCACCCGCGGCGTGGGACGGCACAAGGAGAAGCTGACCAGTTTCGAGATGGCGCTGCGCGACGCGGGGATCGAGAAGTGCAATCTGGTGCGCGTCAGTTCGATCTTCCCCCCCCACGGCAAGCTGGTGACCCGCCAGGAGGGGGTGCAGCTCCTGCGGCCGGGTCAGGTGGTGTTCGCCGTGCTGGCGGAGATGTCCACCAACGAGCCGAGCCGGATGGTCGCCGCCTCCATCGGGCTGGCGATCCCCGCCGACGCCAACCACTACGGCTACATCTCCGAGCACCACAGCTACGGGCAGAAGGAGGAGATCGCGGGCGACTACGCCGAGGATCTCGCGGCCTCGATGCTCGCGACCACCCTCGGCGTGCCGTTCGATCCCAACCAGGCGTGGGACGAGCGCCGGGCCGTCTATCTGATGTCCGGCGACATCGTCAAGACGCGCAACGTGACCCAGACCGCCGAGTGCGGCCCGGACGGCCTGTGGACCACGGTCGTGGCGGCCTGCGTGTACGTGGAGTTCAATCACGTGACCGACGCCCCGCCGCGGGTCGGCGCGTGAGCCGGACGCCCGCCGCGCCTCCCGCCACCGCCGGGGGCGGGCCGGGGCGGGGACGGCGGGCCGGGAGTCGCTGATCCGTGGTCGTGGCCTTCGTCGCGGGGCTGCTGTCGTTCCTCTCCCCCTGCGTGCTGCCGCTGGTCCCGAGCTACCTGTCGTTTCTCACCGGCGCGAGCGGCGTCACCGAGCTGGGCTCGCGCCGCCATCTGGCGCTGCTGCACGCCGCGCTGTTCGTCGCCGGGTTCTCCCTCATCTTCATCGCCCTCGGCGCCACCGCCACCGAGCTGGGCCGGCTGCTCAAGGACGAGCAGCAATGGCTGCAGCGCGTCGGCGGCGCGCTGATCATCGTCTTCGGCCTGTACGCGCTCGGGGTGCTCCGGATCGGCGTGCTGGCCCGCGAGGCGCGCGTGCAGCTGGCGGACAAGCCGCTGGGCTACCTCGGCTCGGTGCTGGTGGGGGTGGCGTTCGGCGCCGGATGGACGCCGTGCATCGGGCCGATCCTCGGCTCCATCCTGCTCGTGGCCTCGACCCGCGCCGACCTCGGGCAGGGCCTGGCGCTGCTCGCGGCCTACTCGCTCGGCCTCGCCATCCCCTTCCTGGTCGCCGCCTGGGCGCTGGAGGGCTTCCTGGCCTGGTTCGGGCGGTTCCGCCGCTACATGGGGTGGGTGGAGCGGGCGGCGGGCGCGCTGCTGGTGGTGGTGGGCCTGCTGATGCTGACCGGCAGCTTCACCGCAATCTCGGGGTGGATGCAGCGGCTGACGCCCGCCTTTCTCCGCAGCCGGCTCTGATCGCCGCCTCCGGGCGCGGCGGCCGGCCCGCCGTCCGGCGGCCGCCGCGCGACCGGCGGCCGGTTACCTGACCTCCTCCAGCGACTCCTCGAGCTGCTGCCGCCGCAGCAGTTGCCAGTAGCGTCCGCGCCGCTGGAACAGCGCGTCGTGCCGGCCGGTCTCGACGATCCGGCCCTGGTCGAGGACGACGATCAGGTCGGCGTCGCGGATGGCGGTGATGCGGTGCGACACGACCAGGGTCGTGACGCCCGCCAGCGTGCGCTTGAGCCCGCGCAGGATCGCGGCCTCGGTGTTGGTGTCCACCGCCGACAGCGCGTCGTCGAGCACGACCACCTCGGGCCGCCGCGCCAGCGCGCGGGCCAGCGCCGCGCGCTGCTTCTGGCCGCCCGAGAGGTTGATGCCCCGCTCGCCCAGCATGGTGTCGTAGCCTTCCGGCAGGGCCTCGATCGTCTCGCGGAGCTGCGCCACCTCCGCCGCCCCGGTCACCGCGCCCTCCGCCGGCGCCCCCAGCGCCAGGTTGTCGCCGATGGACTGGGAGAACAGGAAGGTCTCCTGGGGCACGAAGCCGATGGCCCGCCGCAGGTCGGCGAGCGCCAGGTCGCGGATCGGAATCCCGTCCAGCAGGATCTCGCCCTGGTCGGGGTCCGCCAGCCGCGCCACCAGCTCCACCAGCGTGGTCTTGCCGGCGCCCGTGGCGCCGACGATGGCCACCCAGGCGCCGGCGGGCGCCTCGAAGGAGATGTCCTGGAGGGCCCAGCCCCGGTCGCCCGCGCCCGGCGCCGCCGAGCGGGGCACGGGGTAGCGGAACCACACGTTCCGGAAGGCGAGGGGGCGGCCGCCGGCGCTGGCGGGCGGCAGCGGGCGCGGCGCGGCGGGGCTCACGATCGTCGGCCGCTCGTTCAGCAGCTGCTGGATCCGCTCCATGGAGGCCGCGCCGCGCTGGAACAGGTTGATGACCCAGCCGAAGGCGATCATCGGCCACACCAGCAGCACCAGGTAGGTGGTGAAGGCGATGTACTCGCCCAGCGTGACCGTCCCCCGCACCACCAGCACGGAGCCGAACCACAGCGTGAGCACGCCGCCCGCGCCGCCGAAGAACATGATCAGCGGGAACAGCGCGCCGTAGCTCCGGGCCAGGCGCATGTTGCGCCGCAGGTACTCGCGGTTGAGGTCCGCGAAGCGCTCGGTCTGGGGTCCCTCCTGGCGGTACGCGCGGACCACGCGGACGCCGCTCAGGTTCTCGTGGGCGTGCGTGGACAGGGTCCCGAAGTGTTCCTGCACGGCCTCGAAACGGTGGTGGATGGTGCGCCCGAGCGCCACCATCACCGTCGGCATGCCGAGCAGCGGCAGCAGCCCGAGGGCGGTGAGCCGCCAGTTGATGTGGATCATCAGCGGCACCGCGAGCACGATCCGGGTGAGGGTGTCGGCCAGGTACATCACCGCCGGCCCCGCCGCCATGCGCACCGCCGCCAGGTCGTTGGTGGCGCGGGCCATGATGTCGCCGGTCGGCGTGCGGTGATAGAACGAGGGCTGCAGCGTGGCGAGGTGCCGGAACAGGGTGTTCCGGAGGTCGAACTCCATCCACCGGCTCACCACGTTCAGCAGCTGGCGCATCGCGAACCGGCAGGCCCCGGCCAGCAGCGCCGTGACCACCAGCCCGGCGGCCATGAGCGCCAGCACGTGCGCGGCGCCCGGCCGGCCCAGCGCGTCCACGCCGCGCTGCAGGAATTCGGGCGCCGCCATGGTGAACACGTTGGCCAGCGCGATCGTCGCCAGGCCGGCGGCGATGCGCTTGAGGTACGGCCGGTAGTAGGGGAGCAGCGCGCGCAGGCTGCGCATCAGCGCGCCCCGGCGCCGGGCCGGCCCGGGCGCTTCCGCGCTCCGCCCGCCGCGGCGGGCGCGGGCAGACGACGCATCACCGTCCCCCCGCCTACCAGCCCGCCGCGGCCCCGCCGCGGCGCGGATCGGCCAGGCCCTCGAGCCCCGTGGGGGTCACCAGCACGCTGTTGACGTCGCCGATGACGATGGGGTGCGCCCGGAACGCGTAGCCCATCGCCTCCAGCACCCGGCGCTGGTCCGGCGTCACGCCGCCCCGCTCCCAGAACACCGAGTCCGGCAGCGCCTGGTCGTGGATCCGGGGCGCGCTCACGGCCTGGGCGAGCGTCATGCGCTGGTCAATCAGGTTGGAGATCACCTGCTCCACCGCGGTGATGATCCGCGGCCCGCCGGGCGAGCCCGTCACCAGCACCGGCCGCCCCCGCGGATCGAGCACGATGGTCGGCGCCATGGCCGAGAGCATCCGCTTGCCGGGCGCGATGGCGTTGGCCTCGCCCTGCACCAGCCCGTACAGGTTCGGCACCCCCGGCCGGGAGGTGAAGTCGTCCATCTCGTCGTTGAGCAGGAAGCCGGCGCCCGCCACGGTCACCGCCGAGCCGAAGTCGTCGTTCAGCGTGGTGGTGATCGAGACCGCGTTGCCCTCCGGGTCCACGACCGAGAGCTGGGTGGTGTGGTGGCCCTCGGGCATGGCCGGCCCCGCGACGGACGGGCTGGCGCGATTGGGATCAATGGTGCGGCTCAGCGACTCGGCGTAGGCCTTCCCGGTGAGCCGGGCGAGCGGCATCGTCACGAAGTCGGGGTCGCCCAGATAGGCGTTGCGGTCCTCGAACGCGCGCCGCATCGCCTCCAGCTCGACGTGCAGCAGCATGGCCGAGCCGAAGCGCGGCAGCGGTCCCCAGGCCTCCAGGATGTTGAGGATTTCCGCCACGGTCACGCCGCCGCTCGAGGGCGGCGGCATGCCGATGATGTGGTAGCCGCGGTAGGTCGTCTCGAGGGGGGCGCGCCACTTGGCGCGGTAGCCGGCCAGGTCCGCGGCCGTGATGATGCCGCCGCTGCGCCGCATCTCGGCCACGATCGCCCGCGCGATGGAGCCGCGGTAGAACGCGTCCGCGCCCGAGTCGGCGATCAGCTCCAGGGTGCGGGCCAGGTCGGGCTGGACCAGGGTGTCGCCCTCGACCGGGGGCCGGCCGTTCCGGAAGTAGGTGGCCACCGACGACGGGAACCGGCCGAGGCGCGCGCGGTTGATCGAGTCGTCGAACGCGGCGGCCCGGGGCGCGTCCAGCACCACGCCCCGCCGCGCCAGGGCGATCGCCGGCGCGATCAGCTCGCGCCACGGCAGACGGCCGAAGCGGCGGTGCATCTCCCACAGGCCGGCCACCGAGCCGGGAACGCCGGCGGACAGCGCCCCCGTGATGCTGCTGTGGATCTCGTGGCCGGCGGAATCGAGGTACATGGTCGGCGTGGACGCGGCCGGCGCCGTCTCGCGGAAGTCGAGCGTGTAGGGGCGGCCGTCGGCCGCCCGATAGACCAGGAATCCGCCGCCGCCGATGTTGCCCGCCTGGGGCAGGACCACCTCCAGCGCGAACGCCGTGGCGACGGCGGCGTCTATCGCGTTCCCGCCCTTGAGCAGGATCGTGTCGCCGACCGCGCTGGCGATCGGCTCGTCGGAGACCACCATGGCGTAGCGGCCGGCGACCGGCGCGGGCGGCGCGGCGAAGCGCCACGGGACGGGGAAGGTCCCCCGCCAGGTGGCACGCAGGCCGCCGGCCGGGGCGCCGCACCCGGCCAGCAGCGCGGCGAGCGCCAGCGCCCAGGCTCGTGACATGGCACGTACGCTAGCCGCGGCTCCCGGGCCGCGCCAGTTTAGGGTGCGCACCCCAGCCGCGTCCCGGATCCCGGAGCCCCCAGCATGAGCCGACCCGCCCGCCGCCCGCCACGCCGCCGCCTGGTCGCGGGGGCGCTCCTCGCCCCGGCGTACGGCACGGCGGCCGTGCGCGCCGTGTGGCGCGAGGAAGGGGCCGCGCGTAACCTTAGCGGCACTTGCGCACCGGAGCGCGCGACCCGATGTCCTGCCGCGGCGGCCGCCGGCCCGCCCCATGATTAACCGTTCCCGCCCCCCCGCGGACCCGCGGCTCACCGAGCGGCGGAATCCGGCTACCGGCGACATTGATCTCGCCGACCCGGCGCGCATCGTCGAGCTGCTCAACCGGGAGGACCGGCGGGTGCCGGAGGCGGTGTGGGCCGTGCGCGCGGAGGTGGCGCGCGCGATCGCGCTGGTGGAGGCGGCGTTCCGCGCCGGCGGGCGGCTGCTGTACGTGGGCGCCGGGACCAGCGGGCGGCTGGGCGCGCTCGACGCGGCGGAGTGTCCGCCCACGTTCGGCTCGCCCCCGGAGATGGTGCAGTGCATCATGGCCGGCGGGGAAGCGGCGCTGGGCCGCAGCACCGAGGCGGCCGAGGACGACGCCGCCGCCGGCGCGGCGGAAGTGGACGCCCGCGCGGCGGGCCCCGACGACGTGGTCTTCGGCATCGCGGCCAGCGGGACCACGCCGTTCGTGCGGGGCGCGCTGACGCGCGGCGCGGCGCGCGGCGCGCGGACCGTGCTGCTGGCGTGCAGCGACCCGCCGGCGGAGCTGCTGGCGTCGGTGGATCTCGCCATCCTGCCCAAGGTCGGGCCGGAGGCGCTCACGGGCTCCACCCGGCTCAAGGCGGGCACGGCGACCAAGCTGGTGCTGAACGCGGTCACCACCGGGGCGATGATCCGCCTGGGGCGCGCGTATGGGAACCTGATGGTGGACCTGGTCGCGTCGGCGGACAAGCTGCGCGACCGCGGGGAGCGGATCGTGATGGAGGTGTGCGGCGTGGAGCGCGCGGAGGCGCGCCGGGCCATCGCCGCCGCCGACGGCCGGGTCAAGACCGCCATCGTGATGGTGAAGCGCGGGGTGGATCGGGCCGAGGCCGAGCGGCTGCTGGCCGCGGCGGCCGGCCGCGCGCGGGGCGCGGTGGGCGAGCCGCCGCCGCCGGTCGAGGGCGCGGGCGCCGATGGCTGAGGCCGCGCGCGCCGCGGGCGTCACGCTGGCGGTCGGCCTGATGTCGGGCACCTCGCTCGACGGCGTCAGCGCGGCGCTGGTGGCGATCGCGGAGCCGCGGCCGGGCGAGTACGCGCTCGACCTCGTGGCCTTCCTCACCGTTCCCTTCAGCGACGCGCAGCGCGACCGGATCGCCAACACCATCGCCGGGGGCAGCGCCCGGGAGCTGGCGCTGCTGGACGCGGACCTCGGCGCGTGGTTCGCCGACGCGGCGCTGGCGGTGGCGGCCCGGGCGCGCGTGGCGCCGGCGGCGCTGGCCTTCGTGGCCTCCCACGGCCAGACGATCTGGCACGAGCCGCGGCGCGCCAGCCTGCAGCTCGGCAACGCCGCGGTGCTCGCCGAGCGGGTCGGCGCGCGGGTGGTGTCGGACTTCCGTTCGCGCGACGTCGCCGCGGGCGGCCACGGCGCGCCGCTGGTGCCGCGCGCCGACCGCCTGCTGTTCGCGCGGGCGGACGGTCCCCGGGCGCTGCTCAATCTGGGCGGCATCGCGAACGTCACCGTGGTGCCCCCGCGCGGCGCCGACGCGCCGCTGCTGGCCATGGACACCGGGCCCGGCGTGATGGTGGTGGACGAGTGCGTGCGCCGGCTGTTCCCCGGCCGCCGGTTCGACGAGGACGGCGCGATCGCGCGCACCGGCCGGGCGGTGGAGCCGGTGGTGGCGGCGAGCCTCGCCCTCCCGTTCTTCGAGGAGCCGCCGCCGCGCTCGACCGGGCGCGAGGTGTTCGGCGTGGCCTACGCCCACCGGCTGGCGGCGCAGTGCCGGGAGGCCGGCGCCTCGCCGGCGGACACGGTGGCGACGGCGGTGGCGCTCACCGCGCGGGCGATCGGGGAGGCCGCGCGGCGGTTCATCCCGGCGGCGCTCGCGCCCCGGGACGTGGTGCGCTCGGGCGGCGGCGCCCGCAATCCGGCGCTGGTCGAGGCGGTGCGCGCGGCGTGGCCGGGGCCGGAGCACCGGGCGTTCGACGAGCTGTTCTTCGACGGCGACGCCAAGGAGGCGGCCGTGTTCGCGTTTCTGGGCTACCTCACGCTCCTGGGGCGGCCGGGCAACGAGCCGGCGGCCACCGGAGCCCGCGGGCCCCGGGTCCTGGGATGCGTCACGGCGCCGTGAACCCGCTCGCGGCGCTGGTGCTGCCGGCCATCCGCTGGGACGCCGAACGGGGATTCGCGCCGGCGCTCCCCGCGGCGGAGGCGGCGCTGGCCCTGGGCGTGGGCGGGTTCATCATTTTCGGCGGCGAGCGCCAGGCCGTGCGGGACCTCACCCGCCGGCTCGCCGCGGCGGCGCCGCACCCCCTGCTCATCGCGTCCGACCTGGAGCGCGGGGCGGGCCAGCAGGTGGCCGGCCTGACCCCGCTCCCGCCCGCGCTGGCGCTCGCGGCGCTCGGGGACGGCGCGGTGGCGGACGCGGCGCGCATCACCGCCGCCGAGGCGCGGGACGTCGGCATCGGCTGGGCGCTCGCGCCCGTGGCCGACCTGGACGCCGAAGCCGCCAACCCCATCGTGCAGACCCGCGCGTTCGGCGCCCAGGCGGAGGCGGTGGGCCGCGCGGCCGCGGCCTGGGTCGCGGCCTGCCAGGGCGAGGGCGTGCTCGCGTGCGCCAAGCACTTCCCGGGGCACGGACGGACCACCGGCGATTCCCACGAGGAGCTGCCGGTCGTGGCGGCGCCGCGCGAGGCGCTCGAGGCCGACCGCGAGCCGTTCGCCTGGGCGGTGGACGCGGGGGTGGCGGGGGTGATGACGGCCCACGTCGCGTATCCCGCGCTGGAGCCGTCCGGGGGCCCCGCGACGTACTCGCGCGCCGTCCTCGAGGGCTGGCTGCGGCGCGACCTCGGCTTCGACGGGCTGGTGGTCACCGACGCGCTGACGATGGCGGGCGCGCTGCAGGGGCGGGGCGCGGACGAGCGCGGCGGGGCCGTGCGGGCGCTGGCGGCGGGCTGCGACCTGCTGCTCTACCCCCGGGACGTGGCGGAGGTGGTCGCGGCGGTGGAGGAGGCGGCGCGCGGCGGCGCGCTGGAGCGCCGCAGGCTGGACGCCTCGCTGGCCCGGCGCGAGGCCGCGGCCCGGCGGGTGCGGGAGGCCCGCCCGCTGGACGACGCGGAGCTGGCGCGCCACCGGGCGCGCGCGGCCGAGCTCGCCGGC
>JAJYLI010000200.1 GCA_021787855.1 bacterium
CCGCACGGCCCCCCGGGCACGGCGACGGCACGCGCTCCCTACTCGCCCGAGTAGGGAGGCTACGCGGCTGTGCGGGATCGTCCTGTGCCGAAGCGCCCGGGACGCACCTCTGGCGAGGCGATCTGCCGTGAGACATGAAGCGCCCGCCGCGACCGTCTGCAGGATCCGCTGATGTGGACCTGTCGTCGGTAAGCTCGCGGGACCGCGGGCCGGCCACAAGGCGGTCTTTCGGGGCGCATGCCACGGCGCCTCGGGGCAGGACGGTCCCGCGGGCTCGCGCGACCATGCGCCCGACGGCTGCGTGCGTCCCGAGCGGTTACACCGGCACGCCCACCAGCGCCAGGACGACGCCGATCAGGCCCGCGAGGAGCAGGGCGCTCACCACGCCGCGGCGCACGACGAAGAGCCACAGCAGCCCGCCGCCCAGCAGCGGGACCTGCCACAGGTGCTGCAGCGCCAGACCGAGTGGCATCGCCGACCCGGCGATGGCCCCGATCACGGCCGGCCCCGCGCCGGTGAGGAACGCCTGGACGACGTCGCTGGTGCGGAGCTGGTCGAAGCGTGGAGCGCCGACGAGGACGAAGAGAAACGAGGGGGCGAAGGCGACGAACGCGGCCAGCAGACCGCCGCCCACCCCGCCCGCAGCGTAGCCGACGACCGCCACGGTCTGGACCACGGGGCCGGGGGTCAGCTGCCCTAGGGCGACCGCGTTGAGGAACTGGGGCGCGCTCATGAAGTGGTAGGCGGTCACGGCGTCGTGCTGCATGAGCGGCACGATGACGAAGCCGCCGCCGTAGGAGAGGGCACCCACCTTCAGGGCCACCCAGACCAGCGCTCCGATGCCGCCGAGGGCCAGGGCGTGCCCCGCGACCGCGGGGACGGCGGCGCCGGCCGGGCGGAGCGACGAGGCATTGATCTTCTGCCGAATGACGACCTCCGCCAGCCCGCAGCCCACCAGCACGACCACGAGGGAGGGGCCGAGCCAGGCGGCTGCGCCGGCGCCGAGCAGGGCGTAGGCGACCCAGCGCGCCCGGGCCGATCCATGCGTGCCGACGCGCTGCCAGCTCGCTGGAATGAGACCGGAGGCGGCCCGCAGGGCCACCGCCGGCACGCCGGCGCCCGCGCCAGCCGCGGCTCCGACAACCCACGCCGGTGGATGGCTGGCGAGGAAGACGGCCGAGAGGGCCAGAATGAGGAGCAGGCCAGGGAGGATGAACCCTAACCCGCCCACGACGGCGCCGGCAGGCCCGCGAAGGCGCCAGGCGCAGAAGATCGCGAGCTGGGTGGAGGCGGGGCCGGGCAGGAGGTTGGTGGCGGCGATGCCGTCCTCGAATTCTCCGGCGGGCAGCCAGTGCCGCTCCTCAACGCACAGGCGACGCAGCAGGGCGATGTGGGTGGGCGGGCCGCCGAAGCCGATGCAGCCGATGCGGGTCCACGCTGCAGCGATGGTGCCAAGCGAGACCGTCACGGCCGCCTGGGGCTGCTTGTTGTCTTTGCCGGCGCTCACGGTGGCTCTCGGCTGAGGTGCGCAAGGGGGCACACCCGAGCCGAGCAGCCTTCACCCGAGCTCAAGATGGCGGGGACAGCCTGGCCTCGGGCAGGGTCGGCTCGAACAGCTCGACCGGATTGCCCGAGGGATCGTTGATCAGGATCTGCTGGCCGCCCACGCCGGTGACGATGTCGTTGCGGAAGTGGACCCCGGCCGCCCGCAGCTGCGCCACCGTGGCTCCCAGGTCGGCGACCTCAAGCGAGAAGCGGTTCCAGCCGCCAGGCTCGGGCAGCTGCCCGTCGGGCATGGCCTGGCCCCCACCCGGTCCTACACCAGGCCTGCTGAGCACGAGCCGCAGATCGCCATGGGTGAGCATCGCGAAGGACGGGTTGGGATGCATCTCTTCGTGGAAGCCGAGCAGCCCGCAGTGGAAGGCGATGGCCGCATCGACGTCGTTGACGATGTAGCGGACACTCACGGTCGGCATGTGTGCGTCTCCTTGGGTTCGCATCGCATCTCGGGCCGTCGCCCTCTTCCTGCGGGAGGGCGACGTCCCTGGCGACGCCCTGTCCTGCTCACCTCAAGGGACATGCACTGACTGTCCATCGACACGTCGCGATCGTGCCTCGACGCCAGGTCTTACCACCGTCGGCGACCGGCTCTCGGCTCGATGGCGGAACGCGTGCGTCGGCTACCGGGCTCAGCGCTTCGCCCGAGACCAGGTCCCTGCAGCGCGCCTCTGGCGGACGTGACCTGGCCTGCGCGCCCACACTTGCACGTGAACGCACGTCAGCCCACCACAGGAGGAGGATCACGATGGAGTGGGTCACCCGCGAGCACCCGAGGACCGATCGGATCGCCTGCCCCTGGCTGATCCGCAGATTCATCGATCCCGACGCGGAGATCGCCTACGTCCCCGCCGACGATGTCCTGCCCTACGCTCAGCGGACTGGCGCGATCAGCTTTGATGCCAGGGGCGCCCGCTACACGCACCGGGATGGCCTCTGCTCGTTCGAGGTCCTCATCGACGACTACAACCTGGCCGGCGATCCGGCGCTCGCCCTCATGGCCCGCGTGGTCCACGGCGCCGACGTGGCCGAGGACCGCGACGCGACGCCGCAGTCACGGGGGCTGCTGGCCATCGCCGACGGCTTCGCGCTGCTCGGCCTGCCCGACCAGGACCAGCTGGCCCTCGAGCTTCCCGCCTACGACGCGCTCTACGCGTGGTGCCGAGGGCAGGTCGAAGCGGGCGGATAGGCGGGCAGGCGGTGGCGCTCGGGCGCGATGGGCGCCTCATCTTCGCGACGCGGGCCGTGCGCATGTTCGGCTACGGCCTCGTGTCGGTCGTCCTCGTGCTCTACCTCGCCGCGCTCGGACTCTCCGGACAGGCGATCGGGGTGCTTCTGACCCTGACGCTGCTCGGTGACGCCGCGATCTCTCTGTGGCTCACCACCCACGCCGACAGCGTCGGCCGGCGGCGTGTCCTGGTCGTCGGCGCGCTGCTCATGATCGTCGCGGGGCTCGGGTTCGCCTCGACGGCCCGGCTGCCCGTCCTGGCCCTGGCGGCGACGGTGGGCGTGATCAGTCCCAGCGGGAACGAGGTCGGCCCGTTCCTGGCCGTCGAGCAGGCGGCCCTCTCGCAGACGGTGTCCGACCATGCGCGCACGCGGGTGTTCGGCTGGTTCAACCTGACCGGCTCGTTCGCCACCGCGCTGGGGGCGCTGACGGGCGGCGGGCTGGCAGGGGGCCTCACCGCGGCCGGCCTGGGGCCCGGGGGCGCCTACCGGCTGGTGATTGTCGGCTACGCGGCGCTCGGCCTCGTCTTGGCAGGCCTGTTCCTGCGGGTGTCGCCCGCCGTCGAGGTGGCGGCCCCGCCCGCGACACTGATCTCGCGGAGGCTGGGGCTGCACCGCTCCCGTGGGACCGTCGGGCGGCTCTCGGCGCTCTTCGCCCTCGACGCGTTCGGTGGGGGCCTGGTGGTGCAGAGCCTGATCGCCTACTGGTTCCACGTGCGGTTCGGCGCCGATCCCGCCCTCATCGGCGGGATCCTGTTCGGCGCCAACATCCTCGCCGGCGTCTCCGCGCTGGCCGCGGCCCGCATTGCCGATGCGATCGGGCTCATCGAGACGATGGTCTACACCCACCTGCCCTCGAACGTCCTGCTGATCGCGGTGCCCCTGATGCCCACGCTGCCGCTGGCGGTGGCCGTCCTGCTCGCCCGCTTCTCGATCAGCCAGATGGACGTCCCGACCCGCCAGTCCTACACGATGGCCGTCGTGGCGCCCGACGAGCGATCGGCGGCGGCGGGGGTGACCGGCATCGCGCGCAGCATCGGCGCCTCCGTGTCGCCGCTCATCGCCGCACCGCTGTTCACG
>JAJYLI010000201.1 GCA_021787855.1 bacterium
AGCGGCGGCCATGCCCGCCTCCGCGCCCGCGGCCGGTCCGGCGGCGAGCCGGGCGCTCCCGTGAGCCTCCGGGCCGGCGGCACCACCCGCGGGGGCGGCGCGGGCGCCGGGGAGGGGGGCGGCGGCGCGATCGCGCAGGACGGCCGACGCCTGGCCGACTTCCTGACCCTGACCAAGCCCGAGATCACCTTCAACGTGGTGCTCACGGCGCTGGTCGGGTTCCTGGCGGCCGCGCACGGCTCGATCCACGTGATGCGCCTGGTGCACGCCCTCCTGGGCACGGCCCTGGTGGCCGGCGCCGCCAGCTCCCTGAACCAGTGGGCGGAGCGCGCCGAGGACGCGCTGATGCATCGCACCGTGCGGCGCCCGCTGCCGGCGGGCCGCCTCACGCCCGCGGCCGGTCTGGCGTTCGGGCTGGCGCTCGGCGTGGCGGGCACCGCGTACCTCGCCGCGAGCGTCGGGCCGCTGGCGAGCGGGCTCGCGGCGGCCACCGCCCTGAGCTACCTGCTGCTCTACACGCCCTTGAAGCGGGTGACGTCCCTCGCGACCGTGGTGGGCGCGGTGCCGGGCGCCATGCCGCCCCTGATCGGCTGGGCGGCGGCCAAAGGGGCCCTCGCGCCGGGTGCCTGGGTGCTGTTCCTCATCCTGTTCTTCTGGCAGATGCCGCACTTCCTCGCCCTCGCGGCGCTGTACCGCAAGGACTATGCGCGGGCCGGCTTCCGCGTCCTGCCGGTGGAGGACCCCGAGGACGGCGGCGCCAGCACCGGCCGGCAGGCCGCGCTGTACGCGCTCGCGCTGACGCAGGTGAGCCTCCTGCCCACGCCGCTGGGCATGGCGGGACCGGCGTACTTCTTCGGCGCGCTGGTCCTGGGCGGCGCGTTCGTCTATTACGGCGTGCGCCTGGCCGTGGAGCCCGCGAGCCACGCCCGCGCCTCGGACCTGTTCCGCTACTCCCTCGTCTATCTTCCGATACTGTGCGCACTGATGGCCCTGGGCTGAGGCAGCCCATGCCGCGTCCGCAGGCGTTGCCGGCCCGCCCGGTTGCTCCGGCTTCCTTCGCCGCCCTCTCCCCTCCTCCGGCCCCGGTGCTCGAGACGGCCGTCCACATCGAAGCGCTGCGGCACCGCTTCGGCGAGCGCGAGGCGCTGGCCGGGCTCTCGCTCGATGTCACCGCCGGCGAGCTGCTCGTGCTCCTGGGACCCAACGGCAGCGGGAAGACCACGCTGTTCCGGATCCTCTCCACGGCGCTCCTGCCGGCTTCGGGATCGGTGCGGATCTTCGGCGAGGACGCGCTCCGCCATCCGGCCCGCGCCCGGCGCGCCCTGGGGGTGGTGTTCCAGGCGCCGAGCCTGGACCGGAAGCTCACCGCCGTGGAGAACCTGAGGCACCAGGGCCGGCTCTACGGGCTCGCCGGCCGCGAGTTGGAGGCGCGCATCGCCGCCGCGCTGGAGCGCCTGGGGCTGGCCGAGCGCGCCGCGGAGCGGATCGAGCATCTCTCCGGCGGCCTGGCGCGGCGGGTGGAGCTGGCCAAGGGCCTGCTGCACCGCCCGCGGCTGCTGCTGCTGGACGAGCCCACCACCGGGCTGGACCCCACCGCGCGCCGGGAGTTCTGGGACCTCCTGGACTCGGTGCGCGCGGAGTCACGCACGACCGTGGTGCTCACCACGCACCTGATGGACGAGGCGGAGCGGGGGGATCGCATCGCGGTGCTGGACGCGGGGCGGCTGGTGGCCCTTGGCGCGCCCGCCGCGCTCAAGGCGGAGATCGGCGGCGATGTGATCAGCGTGCACGCCGAGGACCCGGAGCGGCTGGCCGCGGCGGTCACCGCCCGGTTCGGCCACGCGGCGCGGGTGGTGGATGGGGCCGTGCGCATCGAGCTGGTGGCGGGGCACGAGTTGGTGCCCCGGCTGGTCGAGGCCTTCCCCTCCGCCATCCGGGACCTCACCCTGGGCAAGCCGACCCTGGACGACGTGTTCGTCCGCCGCACCGGCCATCACTTCAGCCACGGCGGCGACGGCCGGCGGGAGGGAGCCGCCCGATGAGGGGCTTCCTGCTCGCGGTCGCCACGCTGTGGCAGCGGGAGATCGTCCGCTTCTACCGCCAGCCCAGCCGCGTGGTGGGCGCGCTGGCGCCGCCGGTGCTGTTCTGGCTCCTGATCGGCACCGGGCTCGGCGCGTCGTTTCACGCGCCGGGCGCCGCGGCGGCCGGAGCCCCGCTCCCCGCGCCCGGCTCGAGCTACCTTGCGTACTTCTTTCCCGGCGTGGTGATCCTGATCCTGCTGTTCACGGCCATCTTCTCGGAGATCTCGATCATCGAGGACCGCGCGGAGGGGTTCCTGCAGGGGGTGCTGGTCGCGCCGGTGCCGCGCGGCGCGATCGTCCTGGGCAAGGTGCTGGGCGGCACCACGCTGGCCCTGCTGCAGAGCGCGCTGTTCCTGCTGCTGGCGCCCGCGGCGGGTCTTCCGATCCCCGCGCCCGGCGCGCTGGCGGAGCTGGGCCTGGTGCTGTTCCTCCTGGCGTTCGCGCTCACCGCCCTCGCGGCGGCCATCGCCTGGTCGCTGCGCTCGACGCAGGGGTTCCACGCCATCATGAACCTGTTTCTGATCCCGCTGTGGCTGCTGGCCGGGACGCTGTTCCCGGTGGCGGGCGCGCCGGCCTGGCTGGCGGGCGTGATGCGGGTGAACCCCCTCACCTACGGGGTCGCGGCGCTGCGCCGCTCGCTCGCGCCGGCCACGGCGGCCGGCCTGCCGGGCCCCGGGCTGTCGCTGGGCGTCACCCTGGCCTGCGCGGCGCTGGCCTTCGCCGCCGCCGCCGCGGTGGCGTCGCGCCGGCCCACGCGGTGATCGCCCTCGACACCCTGCCCGGCGTCAACGCGACGCTGAACGCCACCACCGGAGCCCTGCTGGTGGCGGGCTGGGTGATGGTGCGGCGGCGCCACCTCCGGGCCCACAAGGCGCTGATGCTGTCCGCCTTCGCCGTCTCGCTGCTGTTCCTGGTCTCGTACCTGTGGTATCACGCGCACGCCGGCGTGAAGCACTACACGGGCCAGGGCTGGCTGCGGCCGGTGTACTTCGCTATCCTGATCACACACACCATCCTCGCCGCGGCGGTCGTGCCGCTCGCCGTGACGACGGTGTCGTTCGGCCTGCTGGCGCGACACCCGCGGCACGAGCGCGTCGCGCGGTGGACCCTGCCCATATGGCTCTACGTGTCGGTGACCGGCGTCGTCGTCTATCTGCTGCTGTTCCGGCTGTCCTCCTAGGGGTGCTGCCGGCGGCCGCGGCTTTCGCGCCGGGCCGGCTCGGCATGGCGGACACGGGGATGGTCCAGGACAGCGCGATGGTCCGGCTCGGCCACAGCATGATCTGGTCGGGTGCGCTGCTGCTGGGGGCGCCGGCCCTGATGGCCGTCCTCGTGGTGGTCACCGTGTGGCGCATTCGACGCGCCGGCCGCCGGCCGGAGGAGGGCGGGGGCGGCGGGGGGAGCGGCGATGGCCGCTGAGACACCCACCGCGCCCGGCTCGCCCGGCGCCGGCGCACCGGCGGCGCTGCTGGTGGACGACGACGACGATCTGTCCCGGGTGCTGACGCGCGCGCTCGACCGGCGGGGGTTCGCGGTGCACCGCGCGCGCACGGGCGACGAGGCGCTGGCGTCGCTCGCGCGCCTGGCCCGGCTCGACGCCGCCGTGGTGGACCTGGTGCTGCCGGGTGCCGGGGGGCTGGAGGTGGTGCGCGGCGTCCGCCGGGCGTTTCCCGCCTGCCGGATCGTGGCCATCACCGGGCTGGCGGAGCCGGTGCTGCGGCAGGCGTTTCACGCGGCCGGCGCCGACGCCTTTCTGGCCAAGCCGGTGGAGCTGC
>JAJYLI010000039.1 GCA_021787855.1 bacterium
CGTCGCGAAGCCGTAGTGCGCCGGGTAGGTACGCACGGCCGGGCAGCGGGCGGCCACGGCCCGCTGGACTTCCCGCTCCCACCCGGGGTACGCCGGGTTCACCGCCAGCACCGGCGCGAGGCGCGGACGGTGGGGCTCCAGCAGGCGGAGCAGCTCGTCGTTGCCGGCCGCCACGTCGCGGTAGAACACGCTGGGCACATGCCCGACCCACGCGCCGGCCAGGCCCAGGCGCGTGAGGTCGGCCACCAGCCGCTCCGGCGTCGCGTCCGGCAGCGCGCGGAACGGGTACGGCCCCACCAGGGCGTTGTGATCTACGGCTTCAGGCGGAACAGCCGCGCCGCGGTCTGCCATCGGATCGCCTCCAGCGCGCCGGCCGGCAGCGCCATCGCCTCCAGCGCGCGCAGCTTCGCCCATCCCGTCTCCATCGTGACGTCGGTCCCCCACAGCAGCCGCGCGGGGCCCACGCACTCCAGGCACAGCTCCAGCATGCCGCGATCCACGCCGCTGCCCGAGAGGTCCACCCACACGTTCGGGACCTCCGCCAGGGCGCGCAGCGAGTGCGCCCAGTCGCCGCCGCCGCCGATGTGCGCGAGGATGAACCGGGTCCCGGGGTGCCGCGCGGCCAGCGCCGCCAGGTCCAGCGCGTCGGAGATCTCCTGGCCCGGCACGTCGCGCGTGCGGTGCTGCCAGGCGTGCTGGAGCACCGGCACGCCCCGCTCGCCGGCCAGCTCGGCGATGGGATCCAGCAGCCGGTCGTCGGCGCGGCGGCTGGCGGCCAGTTTGACGCCCACCATCTGCGCCGCGAGCCCCAGCTCGATCTCCGCGATGGCCTGCTCGGGGTAGTTGGGATTGACGGTCACATAGCCGCGCACCAGCCCGGGATGCATGCGCGCCAGGGTGCGCATCGCTTCGTTGCCGGTCGTGACGTCGGGCGGCGAGGGGAAGTAGACCGGCGAGGACTCGCCCCAGCTCCCCAGGACGGAGGCGATGTGCACCGTGATGCCGATGCGCTCGCCGGCCGCGATCCGGGACGCGTTCCGCTCCGCCCAGTCGGCGCGGCCGCAGCGCTCGTGCAGGAAGTGCGCGTGCACGTCCACCAGGGGCGCGCCGGTCCGGTGCGCGCTCACCGCGCCGGCTCCAGCTCCGCCGTCACGGCGCGGATCGCGGCCACCGTCTCCTCCACCGCCGCGGCGTCGTGCGCCAGGCTCGGGAAGTCGTACGCGCCACGCTTCAGGAGCACGCCCCGTTCCACGCACGCCAGCAGGAAGCGGCGCTCCGCCTGCGGGTCGGCGAAGCGCAGGAACCACATCTCCGGGAGCCCCGCCGCGGTCCACGGCGCGCCGCGCGCCGCTGCTTCGCCGCCCACTCCCTGCCCCAGGGCGTGGAGCACCGAGCGCCCGACGCCGGCCAGGTGCCCCGCCACGTCGGTCTCGTCCCACACGTCCAGCACGGCGCCCGCCGCCGCCAGCGCCACGAACTCGGTGGCCAGCGTCGAGGAGATCCACGTGTCGCGGGCGCGCGCCATGACGGTCCGGCGCCCCACCACCGCCGCCAGCGGAAACCCGTTCGCCAGCGCCTTGCCCAGCACGGCGAGGTCCGGCGCCACCTGCCAGCGCTCGGCCGCGCCGCCCCGCGCGAGGCGGAAGCCGGTCTTGATCTCGTCGTAGATCAACACCGCGCCGTGGCGGTCCGCCAGGCGGCGCGCCTCCTCGAGCCAGGCGCGCGACGGCGCGCGCTCGATCACCGGCTCCAGGACGATCGCGGCCGGCGCTCCGCCGCGTCCGCCGGGGCCGGTTCCCGCCACCGCCGCGGCGAGCGCCGCGCCGTCGTCGAACGCCACGCCGGTCCACAGCGCGGCCGTGGCCGCCGGCACCCCGGCGCCGGTCGTGGCGCCGTCGAGCCAGCCGTGGTAGCCCGCGTGCACCACGCGCTCCCGGCCCGTGGCCACGCGCGCCAGCCGCACCGCCGCGTGCACGGCCTCCGCGCCGGTCTTGAAGAAGCGGGCCTGCTCCGCGCCCGGATACCCGGCCACCAGCCGCTCCGCCAGCTCGATCTCCAGCCGGTGCGGCAGCGGGCCCACGGCGCCGTCGCGCGCGGCGCGCGCCGCCGCCTCGGCCACCCGCGGATGGCCGTAGCCCAGCGCCACCGCCCCCAGGGCCATGGTCCAGTCGAGCAGCCGGCGCCCGCCGGCCGTCTCGACCCGCGCCCCGGACGCGCGCACCAGATGCGTGGGGCCGCCGGGGCCGCCGAACAGCGCCTCCGGCGTCTTGGAGCCGGTCGAGGTGAACCCGGCCACGGCCGCCTCGGCGCGCGCGGCCAGGTCCCCCGGCTCGCCCGCCGCGCCCGGGCTCACCGCTCCACCGCCATCACCGGCAGCGGCGTCGCCACCGGGCGGTCGCCCGCCAGGTACAGGCGCGAGCCCCGCGCGCCGGACCACACCAGCTGGCCCACCCGCCGCTCCCGGCCGGCGCGGAAGCGGTTGACGCACAGGTCCACTCCCAGGTCCTCCGGCTCCTCCGGCAGCTCGACGGCCAGGGTGACCCGGTAGCCCCGCGGGGTCGGCGCCCACGCGCCGCGCACCATCTCCGGCGCCGCGTCCGTGCCGCTCGCGGTGGACACCCGCAGGCGCGAGGGGGTCTCCGCGTCGGGGACGACGAGCCACCCCAGGAAGCTCACCCCTTCCAGATACAGTTGCAGCCCGTCGGAATGGATGTCCGGATTCTCGTTCTCCCACTCCGGATCCGCCGCCCCGGGTGGCCGGAACTCCGGCTCCGCGGCCACCACCTCGACCGCGACGAACACCGTCGAGCCCTGATGATTGAAGTAGGCGGTCGCGCTGAAACTGTCCGGCCCGCCCCACGGCTCCTCCGCGCGGCGGAACTGGTCCTCGCGGTCGAGCACCAGCGGCGCGTCGCACCTAAAGCCGTCGAGCGAGCCGTCCAGCGCCGGCGCCGCGTCCAGCTTGAGGCACTGCGCCGCCGCGGCGCGGGAGGCCGCCGGCAGCTCGCGGCCCCGCGGCCCGAACGCCACGAACGCCCCGTCGTTCCCCAGCTCGCGCACGCCACCGAGCTCGATCGGGTCGCCACGGCCGAGATTGATCTGCCAGCCGGTGTCCGTGGCCCGGTGGGTGTGCATCCCGCCCCCGGCGAGGCGCACCACGAAATCCCGCTCGTGGCACTCCACCTCCTCCACGACGCCCTCGCCGCCGACGCACGCGACCAGCGTCACCTCCTCGCCCACCGCGATCACGATGGCGAACTCCAGGTTCTCCGCCGGCGCCATCGCGCCCGGCGACGTGGGCCCGGGCCCGCGCTCGAGCTGCACCTGGAACGGCTGGCGCCCCGCGAGGAAGACGGGCAGCACGGCCCCGTCGTCGCGCTCGAACCGCACCCCGGTGGCCGCGACGGTCGGCCGCCCCCACCCGTGCCACGGCAACGCCAGGGGCCGCTCGCCCGCCGTGCTCGACATCTGCACCACGTCCAGCACGTAGTCGGGGGTCACCACCACCGTGCGCTGCAGCCCCGCGCCGTCGTAGGCGGCGCCCTCCGGGACCTGCGCGCAGATCCAGCCGTAGTCGCCGGCGTCCGCGTACCCCACGCACACCCCGTCCCCCTCGAGCTGCGATACCCCGTCCACC
The DNA here is from genome assembly GCA_021787855.1 of bacterium. Classification (GTDB taxonomy): domain Bacteria; phylum Gemmatimonadota; class Gemmatimonadetes; order Gemmatimonadales; family JACORV01; genus Fen-1245. The sequence goes on from JAJYLI010000039.1 coordinate 3,638, forward strand.
AGGGGCGCGTTGTGCGCCAGGGTCCCGCGGTACCAGCCCAGCCGCGCCGAGACGTAGGAGCCGGTGCCGAAATCCACCAGCCAGGGAACGCCGCCCGCGTGGAGCGTGAGGTTCAACCGGTCGGCGTGGCCGTGGCCGCCGCCATGCTCCCCGTAGTCCAGGCTCACGTAGTCCCGGCCGTCGTGGGGCCGGAACACCGCGATGCCCGTCACCGCGAGGTTCGCGCCGGCCGGCGGCCACGCCCGCTCGCCCGGGGCCGCCGCGGCCGTCGGCGCGGCCGGCGGCATCCACAGCCACCCCTTCCACCCCAGCCGGGCGCGGCGCACGCCGGAGGCCGGCTCGGTGCGCTCGACGTCGGAGAGCAGCCCCTCGCCACCCTCCACCACCGGCACGCGCTCGTCGTACACGACGTCGAGGAGCGCGGCGAGCCGCGGATCGCCGCTGCGCGCGCGGGCCAGCTCCCACAGCTCCGCCACGCGCCGGTGGCGGAGCGGAATGCCGAACCGGGAGTCGCGGCGCGCGGGCGAGGTGAAGTCCGGCAGCGCCGTCAGGACCGGAGCCCGGAAGGCCTCGCGGAACTTCCGGGCCACGTCCGCGTCGCTGGTCCACAGGTCCGTCTCGCCGGCGGTCCGCAGCAGCTCGACACCCCACACCAGGCCCCGCAGCGCGAACCAGTGGTAGTTCTCCCCCTCGTACCACAGGCCGTCCCCGCGCACGCCGGCCTCCAGCGTGGCGAGAATCCCGCTCGGGCCGCGCGCCGCGGCCCGCCGCAGGGCGCCGTCGCCCAGCACGTCGCCGAGCGCGAACAGGGCCGCGGCGTTCCACACCTGGCGGTTCGATCCCCGCTCGTCGAAGTCCGCGATCAGATCGGCCGAGGGACGGAACAGGCGGGTGGCGAGGTCCGCCGCCAGATCGGCCGGCAGGCGGCCGTGGGCGGCCAGGAGCGAGGCCGACGCGGCCAGGTGCAGCACCCAGATGGACTCGAGATACGTCGAGAAGAACGGCCGGCTCGGACCCAGCACGTTGTCCGCGTTGGGGTAGGAGAGGTAGCGCGCGGCCAGCGCGGCGAGAACCTCCTGCGCGCGCGCCACGTAGCGCGGCTCGCCGTCGCCGACTCCCAGCAGCGCCGCCATCCAGCAGCGCTCGGCGAGCCACAGCTGGTACCAGTCCACCCACCACCGATGGCTCTGCTCGGTGGACCAGATCCGCCCGCACGCGGTGCAGCGCTGCGCCTGCGGCGACCAGGGGTCGAACCCCAGCTCCGCGCCGTCGTCGTGGCAGGCGCTGCCCCACCGCGACAGCAGCGCCTTCGCCTCGGGCACGTACAGCGGCCGCCGCACGAACTCGTCCAGCTCCGCCCGGAGGCGCGCGTCGAGCGCGGCCAGGTCGCGCGAGGCGGCCAGATCGGCGCGGCGCCCCTCCAGGCTCTCCGGATCCACCAGCACGCTGCGCATCTCAGCGCTCGTCCGCCGACCAGGCCACGACGCCGCCCGCCGCGAAGGAGGAGGGCAGGACGCTGGAGCCCGCCTGCCGCAGCGCTTCCGCCAGGGCGAACGCCTCGCCCGCGCGGGCCAGGAACACCATGCACCCCCCGCCGCCCGCGCCGCAGGCCTTCCAGCCCACCGCGCCCGCCGCGGCCGCGGCCCGCTCCAGGGCGCGCATCGCCTCCGTCTGCATGCCCTCCCCTTCCCCCCCTCCTCCCCCGCCCAGGGCGCGCTGGTGCGCCCAGTTGCGGGTCAGGATCTCGCCCACCGCCGGCAGGTCGCCGCTCGCCACCGCGTCGCGCATGGCGAGGCCGCACGCCTTCAGGCCGTCCAGCGCCCGCACCGTCGCGCGGTCGCCCGCGGCGAACCGCCGCCACACGGCGGCGTGCATCTGCGCCGAGTGGCGCGACGCGCCCGTGTAGCACACGACCAGGTGCCGCTCCAGCTCGCGGAGCCGGTCCGGCGGCGGCGTGAGGCGGGTGGCCCGCACGGCGGGGTCGAACTCCAGGAACAGGATGCCGCCCAGCGCCGCGGCGTACTGGTCCTGCTGCCCGCCCGGGACGCCCATGTCCCCCGACTCCAGCTCGAAGGCGCGATGCGCGATCTCCGCCGCCAGGGGCCGCTCGCCCCGCAGCGCGGCGAACGCGGCGACCAGGGCGACGCCCATCGCGCCCGAGCCGCCCAGCCCCGAGCCGGCCGGGGCGTCGCTGCTGGTGAGCAGCTCGAAGCCGCCCGCCCCCCGGCCCGCCGGGCCGAGCCGCCGGGCCGCGGCCTTCAGGAGCCCCAGCTCGCCGTCGGGGCGCAGGTCGCCCGCGTGCCGCGCCGTCACGGCCGCCGCCTCGCCGTAGTCCAGCGCGTGCAGGCGCACGCCGCGCTGCCGGGTGCGGACCTGCACGTGCGCGTACAGGTCAATCGCCACGTTGACCACCGCGCCGCCCGCGCGGGCGCTGTACGGCGCCACGTCGGTCCAGCCGCCGGCCAGGTCCAGCCGCAGGGGCGCCCGGGCGTGCGCGATCACGGCCGGCGCCCCGTGCCGGCCGGGCCCCGGCCCGTCACCGGCGGGAGCGTCGCGCCGCCCGCCCGATCCGGACCGGCCACGAGCGCTACCGCTCCCGCTCGCGGGGCAGGACGTGCCAGCGGCGCAGCGTGGCGAGCTCCCCGCGCAGGTCCATGACGACCCCGAGGAGCCGCCGGCTCATCCCCTGCAGGCCGCGGGCGTGGTAGAGAAACGTGATCGGCAGCTCGCGCGCCACGATCCGCTGGACCGCGCCGAAGTCGCCCGCGTCGAGGGCGCGGTCCACCGCGGGATTCACGTACTGGGCGTACTGGAGCGGCTCCTGCCGCAGGCGCGAGTCGAACAGGCCGCGCAGGTAGCCGAGCGCGAGGTCGCCGGGGATGCCGGTCACGAGAGCATCATAATCGCGCGCCGCCCCCGTCGCTCGGGCGAGGAACGCGCCCAGCTCCAGCTGGCGGATGCCCGCCCGCACACCCACCGCCCGGAAGTCGGCCTGGATCATCTGCTCCAGCGCGTTGTCGGCCGAACCCACGGTGAGGATCGTGAAGGCCAGCGGCCGCCCGCCCTTGCGGCGCCAGCCGTCCGGTCCCGCGCGCCAGCCCAGCGAATCCAGCAGCGCCTCCGCGCCCGCGCGGTCGAACGGGACGTGCGGCACCGGGACCGCGCGCGGGTCCCACGGCGGCACGGGCCCGTCGGCCACCACGCCGAAGCCGTACAGGTAGGCCGCCACGATCCGGCGCCGGTCCAGCGCCATGGTGAGCGCGCGCCGCAGGCGCGGATCGCCGAACGGCGCACGGCCGGTGTTCCAGACCAGGCCGTAGGTGAACAGGAGCGGGTAGTCCATCACCCGGAGCGACGCGTCCCGGCGCACCAGCCCCGCGTCCATGGCCGGGATGCCCGCCACGTCCAGCTCCCCCGTCACCAGCCCGGCGAGCTTGGTCGCGGCGTCGTTCACGATCACGATCACCAGCCGGCGCAGCGCCGGCGGCCCCCCCAGCGCCCGCGGGAAGGTCGAGTCGGCCGCGAACACCCAGCGCTGGTCCGGGCGGTGGGAGACGAACCGGAACGGCCCGTTGCCGACCGGGTGGCGGTTGAACGCCGCCGTCCGCAGCGCCGCGTGCGGGATGCCCGCCAGCAGGTGGGCCGGCGCGATGGCGAGGTCGGTGAGCACGTCGGGGAACGCCGCCTGCGGCCGGCAGAACCTCAGCACCACGGTGAGCGGGTCCGGCGCCCGCGCGCGCTCCAGGCACGCCAGGTCGGCGGCGCGGGGATAGCCGGTCGCCGGGTCGCGCGCCGCCTCCAGCGTGAACACCACGTCCGCCGCCGTGGTCGGCGCGCCGTCGTGCCACCGCACGCCGGGCACCAGCGCGAGCCGCAGCACCCGCCGGCCGTCGCCCCAGGACCAGGACCGCGCCAGATACGGCCGCGGGACCAGCGCACGATCGTAGCGGGCCAGCGTGAGGAACAGGGCGTAGCGCTCCACCTGCTTGGCCAGGGGCAGGACGGTCAGCAGGGGATTGAGCGGCTGCAGCTCGGCGCCGGACGCGTAGAACACCGTGGCCGGCGGCCGGGGCTCCGCGCAGGCCGCCAGGGCCAGCGCGGCCACCACGCCGGCGCGACGCACGGCGCGGGCTCGGAGCGTACCCGATGGCGTCGCGGGCTTCGCGCCGCGCGCTCGAACCCGCCCGACTCCGGGGGCCACCCGGGGGAAACTAGAGAATTCGCCGGGCGCCCGCGAGATTGGCGCTCATGCGCGCCGCCCTGCTGCGCCGGCTCGCCGTCGCCGCGGTCACCGTCCTGCTCGTCGTGACGGCGACCTTCGCCGCCGTGCATCTCATGCCCGGCGACCCGGTGCGGCTGTACCTCGGGCCCACGGCGTCACCGGCCGTGGTCGCCGCCACGCGCCACGCGCTCGGCCTGGACCGGCCCCTGCCCGTCCAGTACCTGGAGTGGCTGGAGCGGTTCGTCCGCGGGCGGTGGGGCGAGAGCATCGCGCAGCAGCGTCCGGTCGCCCGGGTGCTGGGCGACGCGCTCGGCCCGACGCTGGTGCTGGTGGGGGGCTCGCTGCTGCTGACCTACCTGGGCGGGATCCTGGTGGGCGCGTACCAGGCGGCGCGGCGCCGCAGCCGCGCCGACGCGGCGCTCACGGGCGTCACCGCGGTGGTGTACGCGCTGCCCTCCTACGTGGTGGCCCTGGGGCTGGTGGCCGTGTTCGCCTACGGCGCCGCGCTGTGGCACTGGCCGCGGGCCCTGCGCCTGCCCGCCTTCGGTGAAGCCGGCCTGGGCGCCGATCTGCTCCCGCCCGCCGCCCGGCTGGCGGACCGGCTGCGCCATCTGGTGCTGCCGCTCACGACGCTGGCCCTGGTGGGCATCGCGGGCACCGCGCGGTTCGTGCGCGGCGCCATGGTCGAGGCGCTGCGGCAGCCGTTCGTGCGCGCGGCGCGCGCCAGGGGGCTGAGCGGGAGCCGGGTCCTGTTCGGGCACGCGCTGCGGAACGCGCTGGTGCCGGTCGTGACCCTGCTCGGGCTCCAGCTCCCGGCGCTGTTCTCGGGCGTCGTGTTCGTGGAGGTCATCTTCGCGTGGCCCGGCATGGGCCGCGTCGCCGTGCAGGCGGTCCTGGCGCGCGACTACCCGGTCGTCATGGCGGTGACGGCGGTGTTCGCGTGCCTGGTGGTCGCCGGGAACCTCCTTGCCGACCTGCTGGCCGCGCTCGCCGATCCGCGGCGGGCCGCGGCGGCCGCGGCGCCGGCGGACCGCGACGGCGGCGGATGACGGCGGCCGCGGCCTCGAGCACCCGAGTGGACGCGGGCCCGGCGCCCGGGCTCGCCGCCCGGCTGTGGCGCGACCGGCGCGCGCGGACCGGCGTGATCGTCATCGCCGTCTTCGTGGTGGGCGCGGTCGCGGGCCCGCCGCTGCTGGGTGCCGCCGCGCCGCTCCACCTGGCGGACGTCCTGTCCGGACGGTTCGCCGCGCCGCTCTCCCGCACGCCGGACGGCGTCTGGCACCTGCTGGGCACCGACGGCTTCGGGCGGGACGAGCTGGGCCGGCTGCTGCTGGGCGCCCGGATCTCGCTCGCCGTGGGGCTGCTGGCGGCGCTGGTCGCGACGTCCGTGGGGATCGGGGCGGGCGCGGTGGCGGGCTACGCGGGCGGCGCGGTGGACCGCGCGGTCGTGGCCGCCACCGACGCGGCGCTGGCCATCCCGCGGGTCCCCTTCCTCCTGCTGCTGGTGGCGCTGGTGGAGCCCGGCGCGGCGGTCACCGTGCTGGCCATCGGCGCCACGGGCTGGATGGGCGTCGCGCGGCTGGTGCGCGGGGAGGTGCGCGCGGTCCGCTCGCGCGCCTTCGTCGAGGCGGCGCGGGGCCTCGGCGCGGGGCCCGGGCGGGTGCTGTGGCGGCACGTCCTGCCCAACGCGCTGACCTCGGCGCTGGTCGCGGCCGCGCTCGGGATCGGGACCGCGATCATGCTCGAAGCCGGATTGTCGTTCCTGGGCCTGGGCGTGCAGCCGCCGACGCCGTCCTGGGGGAACATGATCGCGGCGGGCCGCGACGCGTTGATGATCGCGCCCTGGCTGAGCCTGGCGCCCGCGGCGGCCGTCGCGCTGGTGGTGCTGGGCTTCAGCCTCGTGGCCGACGCGCTGGACGCCGCGATCGCCGGCGAGCGAGCCGGCTAGCGCAGGACGACGGTGACCACGGCGCGCGGGGCCGCCGCGAAGCGCACCGCCCCGCCGCGCTCCACGGCCAGCGACGTGAGCGGCGTCTCGTCGAGGCGCGCCAGCCGCGCGTCGCCGACGCGCCACGGCACACGCCAGGCCCCGGCCACCGCCCGATCCAGCGCGTTGTAGCAGCGCAGCACGACGCCCTTCCCGTCCTCCGCCGGCTTCATCGCCGTGAACACCAGCCCCTCGCCCGTCAGCTCCGGGCCACGCACCGCGCGCGGCAGCGCCCGGAGCGAGCGCCGCATGAGCGCCAGCGGCGGCGCGTGGAACGCCTCGGCGGCCTGCTCGATCCCCTGCCGCGACGCCAGCTCGTCGGCGGGATGGGGGCACACGGCCAGCCGGGCGCGGAACGGCCCCGGGCACTGCGCGTCGGGCGTCGGCGTGGGCCAGCCCGCATGCCCCGGGCGCTCCGGCATGTCCTCGCGCGACATCTGGCCGAACGCCCGCAGCAGCGTCACCAGCACGACGCCGTCGGGCCGCAGCTCGTACTCCGGCAGGCCGTCGGCGAGCACGGTCAGGCCACGCCGCCCGCCCGCGGCCGTGACGCAGCGCTGCATCGGCGCCGTGGGCGCCGGCTGCTCCACGCCGGCCGGGCTGCGCGGCGGCGGGCCGACGCGCCGCTCCACCGGCCCGAAGTGGCCGTCGGCCACCACCCGCCGCGGCCGTTCCCCCAGCGGGAACGCCATGCGCAGGCGGTGGTCCCGGCGCCGGTTCTCGCCGGCCACCTCGATGGCGACCACCGCGGCGCCGGCGTCCAGCGTGACCAGGGTGGCCGCCTCGAGGCCGGTCTCCCGGTACCGCCGCACGATCTCCAGCTGCGCGCGCAGCGGGCCCGCGTGCACCACCCGGACCGCGACGTCGTCCGGATCCGCGACCACCCGGTCCGGCCGCGGGGCGGAGTAGGTGTAGCTGTCGCCGACGTCGCCGTTGTCCCACAGCGCGCCCAGCCCGCGCCACGTGAGGCCGCCGGCCAGGCGAGTCACGGCGATGGTGCCGCCCGGCTCGACGCGTACCGCGAGCCGGCCGTTCGCCAGCCCCGTTCCGCCCCCCTCCACCCGCACGCGCTCGCCCGCCTCCGGCCGGGCGGCGGCGCGCCGGCGCCGCGCCGCGCGCCCCGAGACCACGCGGAATGCGGCCACGCCGAGCGGGGGGAGATCGCGCGCCCGAAGCACCACGCGGCGCCACTCCACTTCCGCGGAGAGCGGATAGCGCAGCGGGCTCTCGACCAGATCGTGACCGATCGCGGCGTCCAGCACCTGCACCGGGACCGCTTCCCCGGCCCCGTCCTGGAGCCGCAGCGGGCCCGGCGCGACGGCCGGCGCCGCCTTCACGCGCTGCTGCCCGACGGACACGTCGCGCCGGAACAGCGCCACCTCCGCCTCCACCACGGCGTCGCGGCGGCGCGGGGCCGGGTTGAAGACCAGGAGCCCGCCCGTCCAGCCCTCGCGGCCGGCGAGCCGCGCCGCCACCCGGTCGTGCCCCACCGCGTCGTCCAGCGCCTGGGCCGCGATCTCCCGGCCCTGCTGTTCGCACCGCTCGAACCGCACCACCATCTCGCGGTGCACGGCGTCGGCGCTGGTGCCGCAGATGCTGTCGTGGGGATGGTTCTCGAGCAACGCGCGCCAGGCCACCCGCAGGTCGTCCGCGCGCGCCGGTCCGCCGCGCGACGCCGCCAGCGCCGCCAGCGGCTCCGCGTAGCGCTCCAGCAACCGCTGGCAGGCGGCGTTGGCCTGCTTGAGGTACAGCCGCGAGCCGTGCGTCCCCTGCAGGGCCCAGGCGTGGCGGTGGCCCGCGCGCAGCTCGCCCTCCAGCCGCGGCAGGGCCGCCCCGTGGTCCAGCGCCCAGCGCAGCACCGCGGTGGTGTAGCCTTCCAGCGGGCCAAGCACGAAGCGGAAGGGGGAGGCCAGCCGGTTCAACGCGGCCACCACCGCCGGGAGGTCGGCCTGGGGCGCGTGGTGGTCCGCGCCCGCCAGCAGCAGCCAGTGCGGGGAGCGGGCCCGGGGCGCGAGCTGCGCCCGAAGGCGGGACCAGCGCTCCCGCAGCGCCGCCGGCTCGCCGGGCAGGCTTTGCGCGTTCTCGTAGCCCGGCCGCGACAGGTGCACGAGCAGCACCTCCGAGCCGTCGGGCGCGCGCCAGTGGTAGAGGTCGCCCTCCTGCCCCGGCTCGCCGCCCAGGCCCCGCCACACCAGCGCCACCGGGATGCCGAAGCCGCGCAGGATCGTGGGCAGGACCGCGGGATGGCCGAAGGCGTCGGGCGAGTAGCCGACCGTCATCGGCCGCCCGCCGTGGCGCCGCACGGTCCGCCGGCCCTCGAGCAGGTTGCGCAGCAGCGCTTCGGCGGACACCAGGAACTCGTCGGCGAGCACGTACCAGGGACCGGCCTCCAGCCGCCCCTCGGCGAACCGGCGGCGCAGGCGCCCGGCCGCCTCGGGGCGGGCCGCGAGGTAATCGTCGAGCACGATCGCCTGGCCGTCCAGCAGGAAGGTGCGGAATGGCGGCCGCCGCGCGAGCAGATCGAGCAGGCCGTCCACCAGCCGCGCCAGCCGCAGGTCGAAGACCGCGGCCGGGTGATACCATTCGCGGTCCCAGTGGGTGTGGGGAACGACGTGGACGGTGACGCCCGCCGCCGCCACCGTGGCGCGCGCGCCGCCGGCGGGATCCCGAGCGGGTCGAAATGCCATCGCCGTCAAGCTATGCGGCGCTTGCCCCGCCGGACAGGGCAGGCTATTTCCTTCTGGCCCCCCGGGGAGCGACGCGCATGAAGGTTCTGGTCGTGGACGATCTCGCCTACAACGTCCGCTCGCTGAAGGCCATCTTCCAGAGCGCGGGCTACGAGGTCGTGGTCGCCGGCGACGGCCAGGAGGCCCTCGACGTGGCGCGCGCGCAGCACCCCGACTTCGTGCTGACCGACATCCTGATGCCGCGGCTGGACGGCTTCCAGCTGTGCCGCGCGATCAAGACCGATCCCGCCCTGTCCGCCACGCCGGTGCTCTTCTACACCGGCTCGTACACCGAGTCGGCCGACCGCGAGTTCGGCATGGGCCTGGGCGCCGCGGCCTACCTGCTGAAGCCGCTCGAGCCCAAGGAGCTGCTGGCGGCCGTCGCCCGGGTGCTGGGGCAGCCCGAGCCGGTTCTCAAGCCCCGCAGCCACCTCAAGGAGACCTTCGCCGCCGCGTACGCGGACCGGCTGGCGGCCAAGCTGCAGGACAAGGTCACCGCCCTGAACCGCACGCTGGAGCGGCTGGAGGAGACCTACACGGGCACGGTGGCGGCCCTCACGCTGGCGCTGGCGCAGCGCGAGGGCATGGACCCCATCGAGGCCGAGCGGCCGGCCCGCCTGGCCCAGCTGTTCTGCGAGCGGGTGGCGCCGCAGCTCGCCGCGGACCCCAACGTGTTCCGCGGCTTCCTGCTGCACGACATCGGGAAGCTGATGCTGCCCGAGGGCCTGCTCACCAAGACCACGCCGTTGACCCCCGACGATCGGGCGCAGTTCGAGCGGCAGCCGGCCATCGCGGCCGACATCCTGCGCAACGTGCCGGGGCTGGGCCGCGCGCTGGAGATCGTGCGCCACCACCACGAGCGCTGGGACGGCGCGGGCTACCCGGACCGGCTCGCGGGCGAGGCCATCCCGCTGGGGGCGCGGATCTTCACGATCTGCAACACCTTCGACGCGATGATCTCGACCCGGCCCTACCGGGCGAAGTTCACGGCTCCGCAAGCCATCGCGGAGCTGCGGCGCGGCGCGGGAACCAAGTACGATCCGTCGCTGGTGGAGCCGTTCGTGGCGATGGTCAACGCCATGCGCGAGCCCTGAGCGACGCGCTCCGCCCCGCCGCCGCCCCCGTGACCCCCTCCGGCGTCCCCGTGACGCTCGTGGCGCTGCTGGTGGCGGCGCTGGCGGTGCTGCTGGTGTGGCTGATCCGGTCGCTGCGCGCGCGCGCCCAGCTGGAGCGCGCCGTCGCCAGCGTCGAGGCCCTGAACCAGATCAGCCGGGTGCTGCTGACCGAGCGCAACCGCCGCGGCGTGCTGCGCCTCGTGGCGGAGGCCGCGGCCCGGTACCTCAGCGCCGACAGCGGCCAGGTCGTGCTGCTGGATCCGCCCGGCCGGCGGCTGGTGCTGGAGGCCGCCACCGGGCCCCTGGAGCCGCTGGTGGGCTCCGTGGTCGCGCGGGACGGCACCGCGCCCGGCCGGGTGGTGGAGCGCGGCAAGCCGGTGGTGGTGAACGCCGCGACCGGCGAGCCGCCCCGCTCGCTGCATCCCGGCGTGGCGCTGCGGCGCGCGGTGGCGCTGCCGCTGGTCGTCCGCGGCCGCTGCGTGGGCGCCCTCGGCGTGGAGAACCCCGGCGAGGACCACACGCTCGGGGACCGCGAGATCGAGCTGCTGCGCGACCTGGCGGACCACACGGCCCTGGTGCTGGAAAGCATCTCCGCCGTGGGGGAGCTGGCCGACCGGGAGCGCCGCGCCGAGCTGCTGAACGCGGTGAACAGCCGGATTCGCCAGACCCTCGACCTCCAGACGATCCTCGACGCGGCGGTGCGCGAGCTGGGCGGCACCCTGGGCGTGTCGCGCTGCTTCGTGCGGCTGCGGCGGGGGAACGACCTGCTGCCGCCGGCCAGCGAGTGGCACGGCCCCGAGGTGCCGGCCAGCGCGGCGCGGCCCGACTTCGCCCTCCCGCTCCTGCTGACCGCGATGCGCGAGCGGCGGACGCTGGAGACGCCCGACGCCCGGCAGGAGGTGGACGTCGCGGCGCAGGGCCCCGACGCCGAGCAGCCGCTCGCGCTGCTGGTGACGCCGATCGTGCTCCGCGGCGAGGCCATCGGCGTCATCGCCTTCCACCAGGTGGGCATGGCGCGCTCCTGGCGCCAGGAGGAGGTCGGGCTCGTGCAGGAGGTCGCCTCCGAGCTGGCCATCGCGATCTCCAACGCGCGGCTGTACCGCTCCACCGAGGAGACCGGCCGGGAGCTGGCCCTGAAGATCGGCGAGCTGGAGCGGGCCAACCGCATGAAGGCGCAGTTCCTGGCCAACATGTCGCACGAGCTCAGGACGCCGCTCAACTCCGTGATCGGGTTCTCGGAGATGCTCCTGATCGGCGCGCTGGGCACGCTGACCGAGCAGCAGCGCGACGCGCTGGAGACGGTGTCCCGCAACGGCCGCCACCTGCTGGGGCTGGTGAACGACGTGCTGGACCTGTCGAAGGTGGAAGCGGGCCGGATGGACCTGCACCTGACGCAGACCGACCTCCGCTCGCTGATCGGCGACGTCATCACGGGGATGGAGAGCCTGATTCAGACCCGCGGCCACCGTGTGACCATGGACCTGGGCGAGGCGCCGCTGCTGCTCGTGGCCGACGAGATGCGGGTGCGGCAGGTGCTCTACAACCTGCTTTCCAACGCGGTCAAGTTCACCCCGCCGGGCGGCGAGGTGCGCGTGCGGGCGGGGCAGCGCCGCGTGCCGCTCCCCGGTTCGGGCGGGCGGCCGCTCGAGCGCGAGGCCGTGTGGGTGTCCGTCACCGACAGCGGAATCGGGATCGCCAAGGAGGACCTGCCGCGCCTGTTCACCGAGTTCAGCCAGGTGGACGCGTCGTTCAGCCGCCGCTTCGAGGGCACCGGCCTGGGGCTGGCGCTCTCCAAGCGGTTCGTGGAGTTGCACGGCGGCGTGATCGGCGTCGAGTCCACGCCCGGCAAGGGCAGCACCTTCTGGATCGAGTTGCCGCTCGAGGGGCCCCGGGCGGGCACCACCGCCGCCGCGTAGTCGCCGGGGTCAGCGCGTGGCGCGCGCGGCCCGTTCCACCGCGGCCCGCAGGGCCGGCAACCCGCCCGGGCCCAGCCGCACCCGGATCACCCGGCGGCCGCGGCCGGCCAGGGCGACCAGATCGCCGAGCGCCTGCGCGGTCTCCAGCGTTCCGAAGGCGTAGTCGGTCCCCGGCACCCGCAGCTCCGGGCCGCCGTTGCCCTCCACGGCGAGGAACGCGCCGGCTCCGCTCCCGCCCTTGTGAAGCTGGCCCGTCGAGTGCAGGTAGCGCGGCCCGTACGCGGCCGTGGTGGCCACGCCGCGCCAACCCCGCACCGCCAGGCGGATGCCCGTGAGCGCCGCGTCGTGCGCCGCGGACGGCGGGAGGTACGCCAGCACGGCGAGATAGTCGCCGCGCGCCAGCCGCCCGAGCCACCGCCCCAGCGCCTCCGGCGCCTCGTCCGGGTCGAGCGCGTCCGGCGCGCTGGGCGACTCGCCCTCCACCAGCTGCTGCAAGACCCGGTCGGTGTTGGCCTTGCTCTCGGCCACGTTGGGCTGGTCGAACGGATTGATCCCCATCCACGCCCCCGCCAGCGCGGTCGCCACCTCCCAGCGGAGGAACTCGGCGCCCAGATCGAGGGGGTCATCGAGCGTCAGCCGCACCACCGGCTGTCCCGCGGCCGCCAGCGCCGCCAGGCCCGACTCGAGGCCGGGATCCCGCGCGCCGGCAAGCTGGAGCGCCACGAACAGCCGGTCCTCGCCGTAGGCATCCGGGGCGCCGAGGGGCTCGCCCACGACCGGCACCAGGCCCTTGCCCAGCTTGCCCGTGCTTTCGGCCAGGAGCTGCTCCGCCCACGGCCCGAAGGCCGCCAGGCCGGGCGGCGCCACGATGGTGACCTTGTCCCGGCCCCGGGCGAACGCCGCCGCCAGCGCGCCGCCGAGCCGCAGCCCGGGGTTGGCGGCCGGGTCGGCGCCCGGGCCGCAGGCGTCCGCCATCCGCGCGGCGCGGGAGAGCAGCGCCGCCAGGTCCACCCCCAGCAGCGCCGCGGGCACCAGCCCGAAGTACGACAGCGCGCTGTAGCGGCCGCCGATGTCCGGCGGGTTCTCGAACACCCGCCTCAGCCCGCGCTCGCGGGCCAGCCGCGCCAGCGGCGTGCCCGGATCCGTGATGGCCGCGAACTGCGCGCCCCGTCCGCCGGTGCGATCCCAGAAGTAGGCGTACAGATCCGCCGTCTCGAGCGTGGTGCCCGACTTGCTCGATACCAGAAAGAACGTCTGCTTGAGCGGCGCGGCGCTCTCCACTTCGGCGATGAACGCGGGATCGGTCGAATCGAGCACGGTGAGCGACGGGAAGCCGGGACGCACGCCGAAGGTGCGCGCGAAGGTCTCCGGCGCGAGGCTGGAGCCGCCCATGCCGAGCAGCACCACGCGGGTGAACCCGGCGGCGCGCACCTCGGCCGCGAACGCGGCCAGCTCCCCGGTCCCGGCCGCCATGGTCCGCGGCAGGTCCAGCCAGCCGAGCCGGGCGGCGATCTCCCGCTGCGCCGGGGGCTCGCTCGACCACAGCCCCGGCTCCCGCGCCCACATCCGCCGCACCCGGGCGCCGCCGTCACGGGCGATCAGCGCCGCGACGTCCGCCTCGAAGCCGTCCGGCCGGCCCGCCGCGGGCGCCGGGGCGCCGGCGCCGGCCGCCAGCTTGGCGCGCTTGGCGGTGATGGCGGCCAGCAGCGCGTCGTACGAGTCGGAGAACTTCTTGACCCCGTCCACCACCAGAAAGTCGGTGACGTCCTTGAGCGAGACGCCCGCGCGCTCCAGGTCCGCCAGCGCCGCGTGGGCCTCCGCCAGCCCCGCGTCCAGGGCGCGCCTGGCCACGCCGTGGTCCGCGAACGCGCGCAGCGTGGCCAGCGGCATCGTGTTCACCGTATCCGGCCCGATCAGCTCGTCCACGTAGATGGTGTCGCGGTAGGCCGGGTTCTTGGCGCTGGTGCTGGCCCACAGCGGGCGCTGGACCTGCGCGCCGCGCGCCCGGAGCGCCGCGAACCGCGGCGAGGCGACCGAGGCGCGGAACGCCTCGTAGGCCAGCTTGGCGTTGGCCACCGCCGCCCGCCCCACCAGGGCGTTGAGCCGCCGCCTGGCGTCCTCCCCGCGCGCCGCGGCCGCGAGCGCGGCCAGGCGCTTGTCCGCCTCGGTGTCCACCCGGCTCACGAAGAAGCTGGCCACGGAGCGGAGGCCGGCCAGCGGCTGGCCCGCGGCGACGCGCCGCTCCAGCGCCGCGAAGTAGGCCTCGATGACCTTGCGGTACATCTCCACCGCGAACAGCAGCGTGATGTTGACGTTCACGCCCTCGGCGAGGAGCTGCTCGATCGCCGGCAGGCCCTCCGCCGTGCCGGGCACCTTCACCATCACGTTGGGACGGTTCACGCGCGACCACAGGCGCCGCGCCTCCACCACCGTCCCGGCCGTATCGAACGCCCGCGTCGGCGCCACCTCGATGGACACGAACCCGTCCAGCCCGCCGGTGCGGTCGTAGACCGGCCGGAGCTGGTCGGCGGCGGCCGCGACATCCTCGACCTCCAGCGCTTCGAACAGCGCCGCCGCGTCGCCCGTCGTCGCCGCCAGCTGCGCGATCGCGGCGTCGTAGGCGGTCCCGTGGGTGATGGCGTGCTGGAAGATGGTCGGGTTCGTGGTGACCCCGCGCACTCCCTCCACTTCCACCAGGCGGCGCAGGCCACCCGTGGTCAGGAGGTCACGGTCAATCGTGTCGAGCCAGACGCTCTGGCCGAGCTGCTCGAGAGCGTGAACCGGATCCATGAATGCTCCTCGTCTATGCCGGACCGACGCGCGCCAGGAGCGCGCGGGCTCGCTGCACCACTCCGTCGGGGGTGAAGCCGAAGGCCTCGAAGATGCGCTCGTACGGGGCGGAGGCGCCGAACCGCTCGATACCCAGCACGTCCCCCTCCGTTCCCACCCAGCGGTGCCAGCCGAACGGCGCCGCCGCCTCGACCGCCAGCCGCGCGCGCACCGCCGGCGGCAGCACCTGATCGCGGTACGCGGCGTCCTGCCGCGCGAACACTTCCGGGCTGGGCATGCTCACGACCCGGGTCGGTGTCCCCCCGGCCTCCAGCCGCTCGCGGGCCGCGAGGCACAGCGCGACCTCCGAGCCGGTGGCGAGCAGCAGCAGGCGCGGCCGGCCGCCGGTCGCCTCGGCCAGCACGTAGCCGCCCTGGAGCAGCCCGTCGGCCGCGGCGAACCGCCGCCGGTCAATCACCGGCACCCGCTGCCGCGTCAGCACCAGCGCGGTGGGGCCGTCACGCCGCTGGAGCGCGGCGCGCCAGGCCATGGCCGTCTCCGGGCCGTCGGCCGGCCGGATGACCACCAGGTGCGGGATCGCCCGCAGCGCGGCGAGCTGCTCGATCGGCTGGTGGGTGGGGCCGTCCTCCCCCAGCCCGATGCTGTCGTGCGTGAACACGTAGATGACCGGCAGC
>JAJYLI010000202.1 GCA_021787855.1 bacterium
TCCTCCGTGTCGGGCGCCATCCCGACCAGGCGTGCCCACTTCGCGTACGCCGCGATGCGGTGCGTCTCGGCCTCGGGCCCCGCGCAGGTGAAGGCCAGCTGCGCGCGATCCAGCAGCACGCGCGCGTAGCCGGGCCAGGTCAGGCGGGCCCGGCGGAAGCGGTCCGAGGCATCCACGTAGGCGATGCCGGCGAGCAAGTACTCCCGGCGCTCGCGGAGCGCGTCACCCCGGTGCTCCAGCGCGATCGCCTCGGCCTTCAGGGCCTGCCGCTGCGCGTCGGTCAAGCTACTCATGGTCTGCTCCTCTCCGCGCCTTCACGGTCTCAGCGGGCGTACGCGGCCGCGATCACGGCGTACTCAAGCGCATTCCACTCGGGTTCGGTCAGGCAGCGCTCCTGTCCGTCAGGCTCGATACACCACGCGACGGACTCGGAGTACCCGAACTGCAGGACGGCGCGCCGCCGTGCGGCGGCGAACGTCAGGCCGCGCCCGGTCTCGCGGGCGTAATCGGGGCCGATGACCGAGACGGTGCCCTCGCCGTCGATGCAGTATTGAGGCGGCGCGAAGAGGTAGGTGCGTCGCATGGTCGCGTCTCCTCCCGGCACTCGGGCCGGTCGCCGGTCGCCCTCTGGGCGATGCAGGAGGCTCGGCGGCAGGGCCCGAAAGTCAAGCTCTCCACGCGCGAGAACGCACCGACATGGCGCTCAGGCCGCCGCGTCCAGAACGACCGCCCCGATCGCCTCCCAGCGCGGGTCGGGGAGACGGCCGGTCACGGCCTTGTCCCGCTGCCGGCGCACCCACTCGCCCAGGCGGACGCCGTCCCACACGAGCGTGCGGCCGACCGGGAATGCGCCGCCCGCCGCGCGATAGCCACGCAGGGCGGCGAGGCCGCGCGCGAAGTGGACAGCGGCGTCCGACCAGGCGAAGCCGAGCGCGTCGAGGGTCGCCACCTGCGCGGGGGCCAGCCGGCCGCGCGACCGGGCGGCGCGCAGCGCCCGGGCCAGCGCCGGGTCGAAGGTGCGGGTCCAGCCCAGCGGATCCGCCGCGGCGGCCCGGGTCGCGGCATCGACCGCGGCATCGCGCGCGTGCGCGCGGGGCCGCCAGTCGAAGCCGAGGCACTCGAGCCGGCGCCGCTGGTCCGGGCGGAGCCACCCGTGGCGCTCGCGCTGGCGCTGCCAGGCCACCCAGTGGCCCAGGGGATAGCCGTCCGGGGCGACGTAGCGCGCCGGCACACGACAATGCCCCTCGGCCGCCCGATAGCGGCGCAGCGCGGCATAGCCGCGTCGCCAGGCCGCCGCCTGGGTGGTCGGCGCGATGCGCGCCGACGGATCGGGAGATGGCGCGGGCGCAGAGAGCAGCGTCGGCATGGCAGCCTCCCTCACAGGCGGAACGTCGGCGCGACGACCGAAAGCATCGAGGGGAGCAGCACCGACAGGGTGCCGACGACGGCCTGGAAGTTCAGCACCACTCCGGTCAGCAGGCCGAGCCCGGCGACGGGGAGCACGGCGTTCGCGGCCAGCACCCACGCCGGATCCCGGGGCGACAGGAAGACGGGCTGCCCGCCCTCGTCGGTGCCTTCGTATGCGAGCTCCGCCCCGTCGGCGAAGCGGCCGTAGCGCACGCCATCGCGCGTCACGAGCTCGACGAGCTCCGCTCGCGTATCCCGTCGCGGGGCCGGGGCCGGGCGTGCCACTGGAGGGCTGGGCGCCGCGCGAGGCACGACAGGAGGCACGCTCGAAGGCGCGGCGTGCGGCGAGGGGATGGCGCGCTCGACGCGCGGCCCAGCCGCCAGCGGCCCGCGGGCGGGCGACACCGGGGCGGAGACCACCCGGCCCGGGACCTGCTCGGGGGTCATCAAGGTGGCGATGCCCGCGATCCAGTCGGAATCGGCGGCGTCCAGCGCCGACGACGCCGGGGCGGGCGCGCTCGTCGGGTCGACCAGGGTCCACGCCTCGGCGTCCGACGCGAACGGGTCGGGGCCGAACGCGCCATCGTCGAAGCGCAGCTCGCCCAGGAGGCGCGCCACAAGCTGCTCCTGCTGCGAGCGCTGGGTCGGTGCGAAGGTGCTGGCGTCCATCGTGGTGGCTCCCTGTGTGCTCCCGGCCGGTCCTTCGGGCCAGCAATACCCCGCATAGGCGAGAACGCGTCGTTGTCAAGGGTTTCCGCACGCTTTCGCGTGGGGGAACGGCGTTGGGGGATGCCGCCCGCCCCCAGGCTGGGTCAAGAGCCGACGCGCCGCGGTGCTCGTGGTCACCTTGAGCCGGGCCCTCGCCCTTGTGCGGCCGCCACGGGTGGGGTGTACTGATGAGGTGCGCTACCGCTTCCCATGGTTGCCCAGTCCGGACTTCCAGACCTGGCGGGCGGCTCGGCTCGCCGTCGACGCCATGCCGGACGGGCCGCGCTGCGATGCGCGCTGTGCGCTGCCCCATGCGGCCAACGGCTGGCTGGTCCTCGCCGATCTCGAGCTCGAGCCGACGCCACGGCGGGGCGACGACTGGTGGAGCCGCCAGCACCCTGCCCCGCTCGAGCACGAGCCCCAGTGGCTCGCCGTTCGGCCGGCGGAGGCCGACACGCCGCCCGACCGGCGCCTGCCGAGCGCGACCCGGCTGCGCCGGCTCGGGGCGACCGACCGCGCCTGGCAGATCATGGCGTTCCCCGGGGACCTCGCCATCGAGGCGCTCTACGAGATCCTCGACGGCCCCTTCGCCGGGGGACAGCTCGTGGCGATCCAGGAGGGGCCGAGCGACATCCGTCGCGGGCTGGCCGGCAAGCTCATCGTGTTCGACCACCCGCCGGCGCATGATGCCGGGGTGCCCGAGGCTCGGCTCAAGCGGATGCGCGAAGCGGTCGCGGCAGGCCTGGCGCTCGAGGTACGCGAGCCCGGGTAGCCGTCGCCGCGTGTCCGGCCCGACCGAGCCCATCGGCCATGCTCCGTTCCGGTCGCGTGAACACGATCTCCCATGCAGGGGCCGGTCGAAGACCGGGCGACGCGGACGCGCGGCCATCCACGATGCCCGTGCACGCAACGAAGACGGGCGGGGAGCACCCGCCCGTCAATGGGGATCGCGCAGGAAGATGCGCGACGCACCGGCGATTCCGGCGCGCCCGCGCGCCGTCAGTGGGCCGTCGCCAAGAGCACCTGCCAAGCGTCGAACGGTTCGTTCCAATACTGGGGCTGTGCAAGGAGATGGGACGGGGCCAGGAGGAGGCTCGCCGCCCCGTTCGCCACCGCGACAGCCGGCGCGGGCTCTGCGCCCTGCGTGTCGCCGGTGTCGGTCAGGGTCCAGTGCAAATCCATGGCGGTCCCCGACTGCGGCGTGGTCGTGATGGTGAGCAGATAGCGGTGGCCCGCCTGCGCCGGGACATCCTGCATCAGCACGAGGCTGCCCAGGGTCGCGCCGGGGTCCGGCACCACCAGGCGCAGCGTGGTGCCCGCCGCGACCACCCCGAGGCGATCCCACCAGGTGTCGCCGGTCCACACCACGGATACCGGACGGGCGGCCAGCATCGCCGCCTCCGCCGGTGCGAGGGTGGGGCGGTACAGGCCATTGCCGCTGGCCTGGAGCAGCACGGTGAAGGTGTGGGGCCCGGTGTCGCTGAGGGTGGCCGGCACGACGGCCGCCGGCGAAGCGGCCGGGGCCGTGGCCGGTGCGCTCGAAGGCTGGGGCGGTGGCGACGCCACTCCGCGCGGGGCAGCCAGCGCCGCGACCAGCACGATCGCCACCAGGAGCCCGAGGATGGTCAGGAGAGAGCGGGCGCTGCGTGTCATCGTGGGGTGCTCCTTCGTTCGGCCCACCCACACGCTGCGCGGATGGGACCCGCCGGGAGGGTC
>JAJYLI010000203.1 GCA_021787855.1 bacterium
GTTCCATCTCCACGATCCCGAGTGGTTCCAACGTGAGTTCCTGGTGATGGTTCACGAACACTGCGAGGGCCCGATCGGGCACGAAACCTGTGGCCACTACGAGGGCCCGCCGATCAGGGACGCCTACACGGGCGTGATGACCCTGCTGGAGGTGTGGTGCGCGGATCCGCCGGACTGCTCGCGGCTGCGCTGCCTCCGATAGGGCAGCGCGAGCGCCGGCCTTGAAATGCCGGATGCCGGCCCGCTCGGGAGGGCCGGCATCCGAGGATTGCGCTGGCCCGGGTGAGGAGGAACCCGGGCTCGCCGTGTCTGGTCAGGAGCGCTCGGGAGATCGGCGGCCGCTCCATCCGCCGCCGGCGGCGCTCTGGCCGGCCGGCCGCATCAGGATCGACGCCGCCCGGACCGTGGTGTCGTTACCGCTGCCGTTGCCGCTGTTGCCCGTCATCCGCCGGGCGCGGACCGTCAGGTAGTACTCCATGACCTGGCGGACGTGCGACTCGGACAGGACGTCGTCGGCGCGCAGCGCGTACTCCACGCGCGCCGTAGGGTTCGCGGTGACCACCCCGACCTGCCCGAAGTAGGCGGGGGAATCGGCCTCGTCGCGGATCTCCCGCAGGCCGCGCGCGAGCTTGGTCGCCGTCCCCAGGGAGGGTGTCCGGTCGCCGCGGATGAGCCGGGAGATGGTGGAGTGGTCCACGCCGGCCTGCTGCGCCAGCTGGCGCTGCGACATCCGCTTGGTCTTGAGCTGGGCGCGGAGCCACTCGTTGAATCCGCGCGGGTCCTGCACGCTCATGCCGGAATCATGGGTGTCGCCTCGGCGCACCGGAATAGCCCGTTGGTACCGTGCGCACGCCCCGCTCGATACCCCCTCCTTGCAAGGTTGCGTGATAGGTTGGGAGGGGCGCGCGGCCAGCACGCCATGAGGATCGGCGGGACCGCGGCCCGGGCGTCCCTGCCGGGTGGGGCCGTCAGCCTCCCGTCGCGACGTAGACCGCGAGATGGCGTCCCGGTGCGGGGCTGAACTGATCGACTTCCCGGACCGCGCCGAGCGCCGCGCGCGCCGCGGCGTCGGTGGCGGGTGCGCAGTCCGCGATGAAGAGGTTGTCGCACAGGACCACGACCGCCTGCGCCGCGGACGCCGGAACGGGCTCCCTCCCGTCGCGCACGAGGGGGTACCGGTAGGCATCCGGCGGCTTGAATGAGGGCAGGCTGACGAGCGCAAACGGGGCGGGCCCGACGTCGCGCTCCACCCGGGTCGTGGCCGCCTCCGCCGCCGGCCAGCCGCCGTCCGGGGACACCGCAGGCGGCCAGGTCGACACGTTCCACGCGACCAACGCCACCAACATCACCCCCGCGAGCGCGCGTCCACCGGCGGCGGCACGGCGCCTCTGTTCAGGGCCTCGGACGGCCCTCTCCAGGCCCGCGATCACGATCGCGGCGGACAGCACCACGAGCGGGTCGAACGCCGCGTGGTACTGGTCCACCGGGAGTGGCGTCACCTCGGCCAGGGCGCCCACGCCGACGCCCAGGACCACGCACGCCACCGTCAGTGAAGCGAGCAGCCAGCGCGCCGCCGCGCGTTCGCCCGTCTCGCCCTTGGCCGCGCGCCAGGCCAGCCCGGCGACGATGCCGACGGCCGCCAGGACCGCGGGCGCCGGTGCCGCGGTGAGGAGGCCTGTGAGCGGCCACGACAGGACGCGGAGCGCGACCACGAACAGGCGGGTGTCCAGGGGCGTCGCCGACCGGGAGCCGCCGGCGGCCAGGAACGCGATCACGCCCCGGGTTTCGGGAAAGTCATGGCCCAGCTCGTAGACCAGGAGCGGCAGGTACAGGACCACCCCCACGGCCAGGCCGATGCCGCCCCAGGCGAGCACCCGGCGTCTGCGCCCGGGCGCGTCGGGCAAGCCGGGCACGGTTCGCCGCAGGTCGAGCAGGTACAGCCCGGCGACCGGGAGAGCGAGCAGCCAGGCCAGGACGTGAAGCTGGCCTGCCACCGCGAGCGCCGTCGCAGCCACTGCCCACCAGCGAGGAGACGCGCCGGACCAGGCCCGCCACGCGGCGCCGACCGCCACCAGGCTCGCCAGCGGCACCAGGTTCGGGTTCCACAGCCAGGTCGAGGCTGAGATCGATGTGGACGACACGGCGAGCAGGAGCGCGGCGATCAGCCCGGCCACCGGTCCGGCCATCCCTCGCGCGACCCACCAGGCGGCCACCACGGCCGCGATCCCGGCGAGCGCGAAGGTCACCAGGACCGGATAGGGGTCGTTGCCACCGGAGAGGGCCGCGGCCGGGGCGAGCAGCCAGTAGTAAAGCGCGCCGTGGTGGAAGCCCCCCACCGAGGCCGACGGACCCACCAGGGGCACCACGCCGTCGCGGACGAACGCGCGGAGCGCGAGCATCTGGCCGCCCTGATCGGAATCCCACTGCCCGCGCGCCGCGAGGCCGGGGAGGCGCGTGGCGGCGGCAAGGGCCACCACCGCGAGCAGGGTCAGCACCTCGCCGCGAGACGGCCGGTCCGATGGTGCAGCGCGGTCGCGAGAGCGTGGCAGCGCCGGCGGCATCGTGTCAGTCGGCCCCAGCACGCGAGCGCCCGCGCCGGGGACGAGCCGCACCCTCCCGGGGTTTGGCGGCCGCTCTCGTCGCCGGGCGACCCGCCGGTCGGGGGACACGCCTGGCCCGGGCAGGCGGAAGCTCGGGGAGTGGATCGCCCCGCAGGATCGTCCGGACCCGCTCCATGTTCACCGCGTCGAAACCCTCGTCCATCCCCGGTGTCTCGAGATAGAAGGGGACGGCCGAAAGGCTCGGGTGGAGCAGCATGGCGCGCAGCCCCGCCGCCCCGATCGCGCCCGCGCCGATGTGCTCGTGGCGGTCGACGTGGGAGCCGAGCGCGGCCTTCGAGTCGTTCAGATGGACCATCACGATCCGTCCCGGGCCGAGGGCCGCGTCCAGCGCTGCCAGCAGCCGATGCGCCTCCTCGGGTCGGGAGATCTCGTAGCCGGCCCCCCAGGCATGCGCGGTGTCGAGGCAGAACGCCACCCGCGTGGTATCCGCACCGGCGTCCCCGATCGCCTCCTGGATCGCCGCCAGCTCCTCGACCGTGCCGCCGAGCCCGTCGCCGCCCCCGGCGGAGTTCTCGAGCACCAGCAGCGGGCCACAGGGCACGGGCCGAAACCCGGCCGGGACGGGGGGCGGGTCGCTTGCGAGAACTGGTACGTCGGCCAGCACGCGCCGCACGGCTTCGGCGATCCGCCCCACGCCGATCTCGGTGCCGTGCCCGCGGTGCGACCCGATGTGCACGTTGAGGTAGGCGGCGCCGTACACGGAGGCCATGCGCAGTTCCGCGGCCAGCGCCTCGACGGTGCGGTCCCAGATGGTCTCGTCGGATGCCGCCAGGTTCAGCAGGTAGGGGCCGTGGACGGCCAGCGGGAGGACGTCGTCCTCGACCAGGCACGCGCGGAACGCGGGCAGGTCGGCCGGCGGCGCCGCACGGCGGCGCCAGGCACTGGGGTTGTCGGCGAAAACCTGCAGGCACGTCGCCCCGATGGCCAGGGCCCGATCGACCGCCTTGACCATGCCCCCCGCGAGTGGCAGGTGGGCGCCCACGCGGCGGCCCGCCAGAGCCGCGAGTGGGTCGGATTGCATCGGGTCATAGTAGCGGATGGCCCGGGTTTGACATCTATCGAATCACGGTGGACACTGGCGGTTGGACCGCCGTCAAATCGGCCGCTTGAGAGGAGGGCGACGCATGGACTCCGACCTGCTCCAGGCCCTCAAGGCGCTCTCCGACGCATCGCGGCTGCGCATCGTCGGCCTCCTGGCGACCCGGCC